>DDRA01000127.1:18069-18356 GCA_002343545.1 Bacteriovoracaceae bacterium UBA2428 | reverse complement strand
TCTGCCGCGCGGCAGACCGGGGTTTTTCGTTTCGTCTTCATGGAAACTTTACGCAGAGCGAGTTCCCCAAGCTTCTCCGCACTTTAGCCTCGAGCCATTTTCAAATTGCCGCGCCGCAGCTAAATCTTTTGGAACGTCCTCCGATAGCGCCACATGGCCATTGTGCGTCGCAGCAATATACAAACTCTCCTCCCCCTCCTTTTGACGCTTCTTCCGGCGCGATCCATTCAAGCCGAAAGCCTCATCCCTCCCGGTCCCGGCTTTTACCGCGTACCGATTCCCGAGGC
>DDRA01000127.1:17382-17923 GCA_002343545.1 Bacteriovoracaceae bacterium UBA2428 | reverse complement strand
CCCGAGGCACGTTGCGGCGACGGCAGCCCCTATTCGGTCTACGTGCAACGCGGAAACTCGGCCAAGACGCTCCTGCATTTCCAGGGCGGCGGCGCCTGCTGGAACCGCTCGACCTGCTTCGGAACGGTACCCTTCACCCAGCTGGGCTTTCGCGGCCTGGGCGGGATATTGGGCCCCCACCTCGAGGGCAATCCCTTCCTCGACCACACCTACGTCTTCCTTCCCTACTGCACGGGAGACTTTTTCGTGGGCAACCACCACGCCGTCTACGGCGGCCGCCCCGTTCTTCACGAAGGCCGCCTGAACGTGACCAAGACGCTCGCCCACCTTCGTACCGTGCTTCCCGGTATCGAGGCCGACACGAAAGACCTCGTCGTCTACGGGGAATCCGCGGGCGCCCTGGGTGCCATCGTGAACCTCGACCAAATCGACGCGGCCTTCCCGGCGGCGGAGCGCAAGCTCGTGGCGCCGGATTCCCCGGGGCTGCACTTCGGCGACAGCCTCTTCGATCGCTTCACGCAGGCCTACCTGGACGACATCG
>DDRA01000127.1:16452-17237 GCA_002343545.1 Bacteriovoracaceae bacterium UBA2428 | reverse complement strand
CGCAGGCCTACCTGGACGACATCGTGTACGCCCTCGAGGAAAACGGCTTCGAAGTGAATCTCTCGACGGGCTTGCTCGCGCCCCAGGTGCGAAACTTCTGCCGACGCCACGCGACCTGGAAGGTCGGCGTCCTGCAATCCACCCAGGACATCGTCATGAGCACGCTCTTCGGTCGGCTCACGACCCTGCAGCACCGGGTACGCGTCCTGGGCAAGCAGGGAATCTACCGCCAAACCCGCGATCCCTCCGATAATTGCTCGGCCTGGGTCCCGGAATCCACCCGACACGTCTTCGCGAACACGAACCACGGTTGGAACAAAGAAACGTGGGACGGCGTGAGCGCCGGGGACTTCATCCGACGTCTTTACCGGTCGGATATCACGGGTTTCCAACCGAGCCACCACTGACGGGCCGGGGATCGCTCTAGACGGCGAAACGCAGGGTGACCGCTCGGTCGGGCCCTGCTAGAGCCTCTCCCCATGGCCAGCCTTTCCCCTCCTTCTCGCGATTGGGTCGGCGCCCGGGTTCCCGGACGCTACGGCCGGGTTCTGGAACGCCCGTGGTTCTGGGTCCTCGTTATGGCCCTCAGCTTCGGCGTGCCACTCTACCGGAGCTTCACGCGCGAGGTTCCGCGTTTCCTGCCGGTCCTCGGCCAGCTCGACGATCTGCGTATCCAAGACCAGGACGCCCGGGCGCTGCCGCTCGAGTGGCTCCGCGGCGCGGCCGTCGTCGTGAGTTTCGTCGACACCCCCTGCGCGTCACCCGAGTGCGAAGCCGTGCTGGAC
>DDRA01000127.1:0-16331 GCA_002343545.1 Bacteriovoracaceae bacterium UBA2428 | reverse complement strand
ATGGCCCGGCTGCAGAACCGCCTGCTGAGCGTGGGCTTCACGGTGCGGCTCCTCAGCTGGGGCCGCGATCCCGCGCGCGATACGCCCGCCGAACTTCGCGCCCTCGGCCAATCGCGATCGGCCCGCTTCAAGACCTGGACCTTCGTGTCGGGCGTCATCCCGCCCGCCCTGCGCCCCACCGCCGACGTCCACGAGTTCGCGCTTCTCGACCAGCTCGGACGCGTTCGCTGGACGGGTCCGCTCAAGGAGCCCAAGGACCTCAACCTGCTCGTCCGCGAGATCGCCATCCTAATCAACTCGGACTCGGCCACGCCGCCCGTCACCGCGGAAGCCCGTTAATTCTTGAAACCCGGGGCGTGACGGGCGTATCACAACGCCATGTCGCTGCGAGCCCTGCTGAAACCCGTCCTTCCGAATCTGCCCCAAAGCGCCGCGGGCGACGAGCTCCAGATCCTGCGCGAAGTGCCCGTCGAGAGCCTCTACCTCGCGCTCAAGGAAGCCGACGGCGAAGTCGTCGAGTGGTTCTTCAACGCGGCCGCGCCCCGCCAAGTGCAGGGCATCGTGGACCTCGACTGCTGGACGGGCGCCGAGTTCCAGCCCGAGCGCTTCGAACCCTACTTCCGCCAACTCACGAACCTCGGCCCCGCGAAGCTCGCCGACTACATGAAGAAACTCGATCCCGAGATCGTGAGCCGCGCGCTCCTCGAGTACGCCGAGGTCTTGGACTTCGATCCGCAGGAGCCTCCGGCCTACCCCGAGCGCCAGATCCTGCTCACGCCCGACTCGAAGTACGCGCTCATCCTGCGCACGGATGACCCCGAAACGCGCGAGATGCTCTTCCAGTTCCTGAACCGCATGTCGGCCGGCGACATCGACCATCTGCGCCGCATGCTCGAAACGCTCAAGTGGGAACAGAAGTCCGACCTCGAGGAATTCGCCTACAACGTCAAGAAGGGCCGTCTCGAAGAGATGGGCTTCGTCGATTACCACGACGCCATCGGACTTTACGCCCGCGGTAACGCGCGCGGCCTGCGCACGGAGATGCTCGAGAACCCGCTCTCGCCGGGCACGAAGACGGCCGTCTACGCGCGAGGAGAAAGCGCCCCGGCCGGCGACGACGACGAAGCCGCGGGCCTCGTCGAGGAAGCCCGTCTGCAGACGGATTTCCTCCCGGTGCAGATGTCCGCGCCGCTCAACGAGGAAGGCTTCTTCCGCGAGTCGCTCGCGAAGGTCGCCGACCCCAAGTTGCGCGAAGTCGTGCTGGGCGAATTCGTGCGCGCGCTCAACGTCGCGCTCTCGGCCGAACGTATGCTGCAAGGCCGTTTGGAAGACATCGCGATCTGCACCCTACGTAGCCGCCGCTACATCGACCTCGGTCTCGCCTGGCTAGCCGACAAGAACGCCGAGCGCGGCGCCGAACTGCTCGACTCGCAGCGAATCGAACAAGTCCTGCGCCTGGGCTGGCTCCTCGTACAGGACATGGTGCAGGGCCGCAACGAACTGCTCAAACTGCTTCCCGCCGCGGACCACGCGCAGCTCGACCGCGAGATTCTGGAGAGCCTGCAGGGGCGTCACCCGCGCCTCGATTCGCGCACGCTCACGGACCTCGGCGTCCCGAAGGAACACGTCGCCAATCTCTCGGCCGCGGCCGTGCCCAACCTCGAAAGCCTCTTGCTCCTGGGCCTGCGCTTGCAACAGCTCGGCGTCATGGCGCGTTTCCTCAAGGAACAGATGGGCGAATCGCTCAAGCTCGACGCCGAGCCGCGGCCGGTTGGCCAGGGCGCCTACGCGCGTCTCGTCGCCGGACTCTTTCGCCAGGCGACGGGCGCGGCCTTCTCGCCGGCGGGCCTTAGCGAGGAAGAGTGGCAGACGCTCTCGCCCAAACTCGACGCGAACGCCGTCGCCAAACTCGTCGCGCTCGTGTCGGGACGCTGCCCCGATCCCGCGCGCGTGCTCCTCGCCAAGCGCCTCGCGGCGACCTTCGAGGATCTCTCCTTCCAAATCCGCAACAACCCGAGCCGCCGCCCGGACGCCCGCTACCTCTCGGACATCGCCCTCGCCTAAAGGAAAAACATGCTCGCACTCGTCGCGCGTTACATCACCAAGCTCGCCCTCGCCTTCTGGATCGGTGAAATGCTCTTCTTCGTGATCATCTTCGCGCCGCGGGTCTTCCGCGTCTTGCCCCGCCTGCAGGCCGCCGAGCTCCAGGCCGCGATCTTCCCGCCCTACTACATGAGCGGGCTCATCTGCGGCGTCTTGATTCTCTTGGGCATGATTGTGAACCGACCGGAGCGGCCTTGGGCCTGGGGCCTCGCCGTCTTCGCGACGCTGGTCTTCGCCTATTCGCGCTTCTCCATCACGCCGGAACTCCTGCAGCTTCAACCCCAGGTGGTGGGCATCGAGAATCCCGACCCCGCGGCGGCCGAGCGCTTCAAAGAGATCCACCGCCTGAGCGTCCAGGTGAACGGCGCCGCCCTGATGGGTCTGCTCGTCCTGCTCGCGCTGCTTTAACGCCGGGTTGTCCCAAAAGCATTTACAACTTTTTGGGGTGAGCTTTTCGCGTGACCGTCTCGCGAAAAGACGCCCCCGAAAAACTCGTCGCCCAAAAAGTTGGAAGTGACTTCCGGGACACCAAATTTCGGTGCTCAGAAAACGGGAATCGAGATCTTCATCGTGCCGCTCGCGCCGACCTTGAGGCGGGCGCGGCAGGAAAGACGGATCCGCGGGCCAAAGCCGAAGTTGCCGACCGTGTCTTCCTCGATGGGCGCCATGCCTTCGAGGTGCTCGAGTCCTTCGACGATCTCGAGGTGACAGGTTCCGCAACTGCCGCCCCGGCAACCGAAGGGCATCTTGCGACCGGCGCGCTGCGCTTCGACCTCGAGGAGATCGAGGAGCGGCAAGGCGTCGTCTTCGCTCAGAGGCGCGGCGAGCGTCGCCTCGAACCAAAGCTCACCTTGTTTTTCGACGCGTACGCGGAGACTCATGACTTCGTTTCCTTCCCTTCGAGCGAGGCGCGAAATTCCGACAAGCGTTCCACGACGCGGTCCAATCGACCGAGCGAGACGTTCACGCGCCCCAAGATCTCGGCCGGCGCTTGCCCTTCGAGCATCGAGGCGTAGCCCTTGAGCGCCGTCACCGAAGTGCGGATCTCGTGGGCGAGCGAGCGAAAGAGGGCCTGGCGGGAAGGATCGTCCTTCAGCAGATCGCCGCTGCGCACGAGTTCCGCCACGAGCAAACGCTCGTCGCGCGCGACCGGCACGAGGTGAAGGCGAAAGGTCTTGAGACCGTTCTCGGACGCGACCGAGGTGGATTCCGTGGGATGCAGGCGCGCGAGCTTGCGCCAGAGCGCGGGCTTGGCGTCTTCCTCGTTGAAGAAGGGCCAGGCCGCTTCGACGTCCTTGGTCGCGATGGGGCAAGCCGCGTCCTCGGCGAGGCCGAGCAGGATGCGCAATCGCCTGTTCACTTCGAGTAAGCGACCGTCCGCGCCGAGGCGTGCGGCCGGCAGCGAAGGCGACCAACCCGCCGCCTTCAGCAGGGCCTCAAGCGAGGACGCCGCCCGAACCGCACGGCGGCCGGACGGCGTTTTCTTCGTTTTGGTCACGGAGACCTCGCGTTTCGGGTTAGGGCACGAACTTGTAGCCGACGCCGCGAACCGTCACGATGTGCTTGGACTTGCGCCCGAGCTTCGCGCGGAGGGCGCGAACGTGAACGTCGATCGTGCGGCCCGTGACGGCCTTGTTCGGACCGACGAGACGCAGGAGCAGGTCGTCACGACCGAGCACTTCGTTCGGCTTGTACATGAGCGACGCGAGGAGATTGAATTCCGTGAGCGTGAGTTCCACGTCCTTGCCGAGACAGACAACCTTATGCGAGACGGGGTCGATCTCGATGCCGGCCTGCGCGATACGTGATTTGCTCGAACCGACCGGGAGCGGGGACTTGCCGCCGCGGCGGATGCAGCTGCGCAACCGCGACACGAAGACGCCCATGTCGAAGGGCTTGGGCAAGTAGTCGTCCGCGCCTTCGTCGAGACCGCGCGTGATGTCGCCGTTCTCGCCCTTGGCGGTGAGCATAAGGATGGGGAGCGAAGCCGTGTGCTTCGTGCGACGGAGGAACTTGGTCGCCTCGAGGCCGTTCATGTTGCCGGCCAAGTTGATGTCCACGACGAGGGCCGCCGGCAAAGCGCTCGGCGCGGCGTCGAGGACTTGGAGGACTTCTTCGGCTTTCGCGAAGCAACGCGCCTTGTAGCCCTCCTTCTGAAGGTGGAAGGAAAGGACGGCCTGAAGATCCGGGTCGTCTTCCATCACGAAGACAACCGGTTGGGTTTCTTCGGTCGGCGTGGTTTGAAATTCCATTCTTCCCCCTCAAAAGTCGGCCGGATCCCTGGGACCCAGCCGGAAAATCACGTTCGTTAAGACTATCGGAAGCTTTTCTGAAAAACTGAGGTGAATTCCGCCAAGATTCTCTAACAAGCGGCGTTAAATGTGAGCTTAACAAGTGGCGTTATCGACACCGGTAACGCACCACGCGGCGCACCGAGCTTTCTCTCGCGGGTGCGCTCGATTCGGCGCTCCCCTTCCCTTGACTCTCAAAGGGGCGAAACCATACTGATTCTATGAGCGAAAAACGACCCGAGGTCACCATCCCCGAAACGGCCCTTGTCCTCCCGCTTCGGAACGCGGTTCTCTTCCCCATGATGAAGATGCCCATCTCGGTCGGACGGCCGAGATCGGTCGCCTCCGTTTTGCGCGCGGGCGAGGACGGCGTCCTCGCGATCGTGACGCAAAAAGACAAATCGGTCGACGAGCCCAAGGTCGGCGACCTCTACCCCCACGGCGTGCTCGCGAAGATCGAGAAGATCCAGCGCATGGCCGACGGCTCCCTGACCGTGCTCGTGCACGGCCTGTCGCGCATCGAGCTCGACGGCGACGCGAGCGAAGAGACGCTCAGCGAAGAAGACGTGCAGGGGCTGCGCGCCAAGATCAAGGGCGTCGACAACGGCCTCGCCCCCAACCTGAACCCCGAGGATCTCCCCATCGAGATCCAGGCCCTCGTCAAGAACGTCAAGTCGCTCGGCCGACGCATCATCTCGCTCTCGCCGTCGATCCCCGACGAAGCCGCGATCTTCGTGGATTCCATCACGGACCCCGATTACCTCGCCGACCTCATCGCCTCGTACATGAGCATCAACGAGGTCGAAAAGCAGGAGATCCTCGCGACCGGCCTCGTGCAAGCGCGCCTTGAGAAGGTCACGCGCCTGCTCAACAAAGAGATCGACATCCTCGAGCTCTCCAAGAAGATCCAGGGCGACATCAAGGACGAGATCGTCAAGAACCAGCGCGAGTTCTACCTCAAGGAACAGATTAAGGTCCTCCAGCGCGAGCTCGGCCAGAAGGACGACGAAGACGACGTCGAAGACCTCCGCACGAAAGTCAAAGAAGCCAAGATGCCCGAGGCCGTCGACAAGATCGCGGTCAAGGAGCTCGACCGGATGCAACGCATGAGCCCGAACTCCGCAGAGCACTCCGTGATCCGCACCTACGTCGAGTGGCTCATCGACATGCCGTGGTCCAAGGCCACGCCCGACAACACCTCGATCGAGAACGCGCAGAAGGTCCTCGACGAAGACCACTACGGTCTCGAGAAGGCCAAGAAGCGCATCATCGAGTACCTCGCCGTGTTGAAACTCAAGAACGACATGAAGGGCCCCATCCTTTGCCTCGGTGGTCCTCCGGGCGTCGGCAAGACCTCGCTCGGCAAGTCCATCGCCCGCGCGCTCGGACGCGAGTTCGTCCGCATCTCGCTGGGCGGCGTGCGCGACGACGCCGAGATCCGCGGTCACCGCCGCACTTACGTCGGCGCCATGCCCGGCCGCATCGCGCAGGCCCTCAAGCGCGCCAAGACGAACAACCCCGTCATCATCCTCGACGAGCTCGATAAGCTCGCGAGCGACTTCCGGGGCGACCCGGCCGCGGCGCTGCTCGAAGTCTTGGATCCGGAACAGAACTACGCGTTCACGGACCATTACCTCGACGTGCCCTTCGACCTGTCGAAGGTTCTCTTCATCGCGACCGCGAACATGGTCGAGAATATCCCGCCGGCCCTGCGGGACCGTCTGGAGCTCCTCATGATCGCGGGTTACACCGAGGAAGAGAAGCTCAACATCGCGCGCAAGCACCTCGTCACCGAGCAAGCCGAAGCGCACGGTCTCAAGCCCGAACAGTTCAAGATCTCGGACGACGGCCTGCGCGAAGTCATCGGCAGCTACACCCGCGAAGCCGGCGTCCGTACGCTCAAGCGCGAGATCGCGAGCGTCGCCCGCTTCGTCGCGACCGAAGTCGCGATGGGGCGTTACGATGGCCGCACGCTCGAAGGCGCCGACATGGAGAAAATCCTCGGTAAGGCCAAATACGAGTCCGACATCGCCGAGCGTACGGCGAAGACGGGCGTCGCGACCGGCCTCGCCTGGACGCCGGTCGGCGGCGATATCCTTTTCATCGAAGCCACCCGCATGAAGGGCAAGGGCAACCTGCTCCTGACCGGTCAGCTGGGCGACGTCATGAAGGAATCCGCCAAGGCCGCCGAAAGCTGGATCCGCGCGACGAGCGGAGCGCTCGGCATCCCCGACACGGCCTTCACGGACTACGACTACCACGTGCACGTCCCGAGCGGCGCCATCCCCAAAGACGGCCCCTCGGCCGGCGTGACGATGCTCACGGCCCTCACGAGCCTGCTTACGGGTCGCCCGATGGATCCGAAGATCGCCATGACGGGCGAGATCACCCTGCGGGGCGCGGTCTTGCCGGTCGGCGGCGTCAAGGAGAAGGTCCTCGCGGCCAAGCGCGCGGGTATCGATACGGTCATCCTGCCCGAGAAGTGCCGCAAGGATCTGGACGACATCCCGGAAGAGCTCCGGAACACGATGAAGTTCCACTTCGTGAAGGAGATGGCGGAAGTCCTGAAACTGGCCCTCGGCCTCGAGCTCAGCCTGCGCCTACCCCTGGTCAGCGATAAGGCGAGCGACGAAAGCAAGTCGGCCCCCAAGAAAGACGGCGGCGCGAAACGCGTCTAAACCCCCAAATGTTCGATAATACGGCAAAGCCCGCGGTCCCTTCGGGAACCGCGGGCTTTGCCGTATTAGAATCCTTCCAAACACTCTCGCCAAAGAGCTAAATTATTGTTTTTAAAGCACTAATCCCTCACGCGCTTTGCGGTTTCATTTTCTTCAAAAGCTTCATAAATACGTAAACATGAACAAATCCAAAGGACCTGGCTCGGTCGGATTTGATCCGAGCGCCGAGACCGAAACGGATATCAACCCGAAGGACCTCGAGTTCGGTCCCGGGAATTACGAAGCCATCCGCCATACCTGTGAAGCCATCGGCCAAGTCATGGAAAGTTGGGGCTTCAAGAAGATCATGGGCATGATGTGGGGCTTTCTCTACCTTTGCCCGGAACCCGCGACCTCCAAGGACATCTGTCAGACGCTGGGGATCTCCCCCGCCCTGGCCTCGATCACCCTGCAGGAGCTCCAGCGCTGGGGCGTCGTGAAGAAGCTCTCGCCGCTGGGCAAGCGCCGCGACTATTACGTGGCCGAACACGACGTCTGGAAGATGCTCCGTCGCGTCCTGCGGGAGCGCGAGGCGGCCCAGATGGAGAACGTCCGCACGAAGCTCCAACAGGCCATCTCGGCGCTCGACCAGGAGGTCCAGCAAAAGGCCGACCTGACCTCGCGCCGGACCTCGCAGTTTCAGAAGCTTCGGGTCGAGGATCTCGTCTCGGTCACGGACGTGAGCCTGGGTCTTCTCTACAGCTTCCTCGACGAGGGGAAGCTGAACGTGGAGCCCATCTTCTCGGCGCTTAAACCCTACAATTTGCTGGCGAAGAGTATCAAAGCGCACTAACCCATGGGGCTCATTCTATGAGCGAACGGATCCCCGAATTGCAGTCCGAAACGGTGGCGCGAGACCTCGAAAGCGTCGAGGCCAAATTGCGCGCGGGAGTGCGCGCCGAAGAGGCCCTGCCCCGCGAGCTCGCCGACTACCTCGTGGCCTCGGGCGGCAAGCGCCTGCGCCCGATGCTCATGCTGCTGGCCTTCCGCGGTTTTCGTTCGGCGCAGGGTCTTAAGCCCCGCGCCGAACTCGACGACGTCCACACGCTCGCGAGCGTGGCTGAGTGGGTGCACACCGCGACGCTCTTCCACGACGACGTGCTCGATGCCTCGGCCGAACGCCGCGGACGCGAAGCCGCGCAGATCCTCCACGGCAATAAGACGGCCATTCTCGTGGGCGACTTCGTCTACGCCGAAGCCTTCTCGCTGCTCATGGACCGCGGGCTTCTCTTCCCGTCCAAGTCGCTCGCCACCACGATGAAGACCCTCGTCGAAGGCGAACTGCTCCAGCACCAACTCGTGCTGAATCGTCGCTTCGATCTCGATGTCTACGACCGTATCGCGAAGGCCAAGACGGCTTCGCTCTTCGCCTGGTGCACGGAAACGGGCGCCTGGGCCGCCGGTCTCGAGGACTTTGGCGCGGCCAAGATCTTCGGCCTCGAACTCGGCTTCGCGTTCCAAATGGCCGACGACTACTTCGACACCTACGGCTTCGATCCGAAGACGGGCGGCGACGACGCGCTCGAAGAATGGTGCGAATCCGCGCCGCCGCTGGCCGTGTGCCTGGCCGCGCGCGAATCCCCCCGGGTCGCCGAGCTTTGGTCCACGCTGCTCACGCGCAACGAAGCGGGTCGCCGCGAACAAGTCGCCGAGCTGCTTAAGCACCTTCGCCAACGACCGCTCATCGAGGCCTGCCAAGTGCGCATCCGCACGAGCCTCGAGGCCGCCGACCGCGCCCTCGCCCAGCTGGGCGGCAACGCCTCGCTCACGGAAGCCGCTTCGCTCATCCGCGACCGCGCCCAACAAGGTTTCGAGGCCGCGCTCGCGAGCATCCCGAGCCATTAGGGGAGCGACGGACGTGTCGAGCCACGAAGACCCGACGAACTCGCAGAACGGCCTTCGGGCCCGCAAGGACGAGCATCTCGAAGTCGTCGCGGCGAACGACGTCGCCTCGATCACGGACTCGGGGTGGAAGGAGATCCGCCTTCCCCATCGCGCCGCGCCCGAGATGAACCTGGACGAGGTTCGAATCGACACCGAGTTTCTCGGTCAACGGTTGCGCGCGCCGCTGCTCATCTCGAGCATGACGGGCGGCACGCCGAGCGGCGAAACGCTCAACCGCCGACTCGCGGTTTTCGCCGAGCGCCGCGGCTTCGCCATGGGCGTCGGCTCGCAACGCGTGCAACTCGGGTCGGGCGACGACGCCCTCTTCGCGCTCCGTCGGGCGGCGCCCCGCGCCGTGCTCTACTCCAATCTCGGCCTCGTGCAGCTCAACTACGGCAAGTCGGTCGACGACTGCCGCCGTATCGTGGACCGACTCGAAGCGAACGCGCTTATCTTGCACCTCAACCCGCTCCAGGAAGCCATCCAACTCGAAGGCGATCGCGACTTCGCGGGCCTTTGGAAGAAGGCGACCGAGCTCCGTCGCGAGCTGCGCATCCCCCTCATCCTCAAGGAAGTCGGCTGCGGCCTCGACGCCGACACTTGCCGCCGCGCGCGCGAAGTCGGCTTCGACGCCGTGGACGTCGCGGGGCTCGGCGGCACGCACTGGGGTTACATCGAAGGCCTGCGCAGCCCCTCGCGCCGCCGCCTGGGCGAGCTCTTCCGCGACTGGGGCATCCCCACGCGCGAAGCCCTGCACGACGCCCGCGCCGTCCTGCCGCGCGATTACCCCGTTATCGCCTCGGGCGGAATCCGCGATGGACTCGAAGCCGCCAAGGCGATTTACGCCGGCGCCGATCTCGTCGGACTCGCCGCGCCTTTCTTGCGCGCGGCCCACAGCGAAGAAAGCCTCGAAGCCTTTGGCGACGAGATCACGGAAACCCTGCGCATCGCGCATTTCGCGACGGGCTGCCGCACGCCGCGCGACTTGCGCGAGCTCGGCCCCTCGGAATCGAAACGGGAAGTGAAATGAAACCGAACCTCAAGAAGAACAGCCGCCTCAAGGGATTCTACAAGCTCAACCGCGGCGAACGCGTCGATCTCGTGCGCGCCTTCGCGAACCTGCCCGTCGATCAGGTCCGGCTCGTCGGCCAGGACGGCGCGCTCTCCTTCGATATCGCGGACCTCTTCATCGAGAACGCGATCGGCGCCTTTCCGCTGCCGCTCGGCATCGCGACGAACTTCAAGGTCGACGGCGAAGACTACCTCGTGCCGATGGCCGTCGAGGAAAGCTCGGTCGTCGCCGCGGCGTCGAACGCCGCGCGCTGGGTCTACGAATCGGGCGGCTTCACGACGGAAGTCGTCGAGTCGGCGATGATCGGACAGATCCAAGTCCTCGACGTCGCGACGTCGGAGTTCCCCGCGGTGCGCGAGCGCATCCTCGACGCGAAGCCCGAACTCCTGCGCCTCGCCAACGAAATCCACCCGCGCCTCGTCATGCGCGGCGGCGGCGCCCTCGACCTCGAAGTCCGTGCTTTTCCCGACGCCGAAGTTCCCTTTCTCGTCGTGCACGTCGTGCTCGACACGAAGGACGCCATGGGCGCGAACCTCGTCAACACGGTCTGCGAGAAGCTCGCCCCCGAGATCGCCGCGCTCACGGGCGGCCGCGTCGGCCTGCGCATCCTCTCCAATCTCGCCGATCGCCGCGTCTTCCGCGCGCGCGCGCGCGTGAACCCCGAGCTCCTCGTCGCGAAGGGAGAGGAAGGTGGGCTGTCCGGCGCGCAAATCGCCCAACGCATCTTCGAAGCCTTCGTCTTCGCGGACTCCGACCCCTACCGCGCGACGACGCACAACAAGGGCATCATGAACGGCGTCGATCCCGTCGTCATCGCGACGGGCAACGACTGGCGCGCCGTCGAAGCCGGCGTGCACGCCTACGCGGCCTGCCGCACCGGCCGCTACCGCAGCCTCTCGACGTGGCGTCTCGACGAAGAAGGTTGGCTCGTGGGCACGATCGAGCTGCCGCTGCAGCTCGGCACGGTGGGCGGCGTCACGCGCCTCCACCCGATGGCGCGCTTCTCGCTCCAGACCCTCGGCAATCCCACGGCGAACCAGCTCGGCCGCATCATCGCCTGCTCGGGCCTCGCCTCGAACCTCGCGGCGTTGCGCGCGCTCACGACGACCGGCATCCAAAAGGGCCACATGAAGCTTCACGCCAAGAACCTCGCGCTCGGCGCGGGCGCCAAGGGCGAAGAAGTCGAAGTCGTCGCGCACCTCATGGTCCGCGAGGGCAACGTCTCGGCGAGCGCGGCCGAAGAGATCCTGCACGCCTACCGCGAACGCAAGGAAGCCGAGCGCCCGCGCGTCTCGCACGACTTCACCTCCGTCTCGGAACTGGAATGAGCCGCCCGGTCGAGATCCGCGTCCCCGGCAAGGTCATCCTCTTCGGGGAATGGGGCGTCACGCGCGGCTTCGCGGGCCTCGCCACGGCGGTCGCCAAGGACTTCCACGCGAGCTGGACGCCGGGCACCTACGCGGGAGGCCTGCGCCTTTCGGGCGGCGGCTTCGACGCGAGCTTCCCCAACCCGTCCGCCTTCGCCGACGCGGCGACGCGGGCCGAAGAAGCCGGTTTCCTGCGCTTCGCCGTCGCGGCCCTTGCGCGCGCGCGGGGCTGGCAGCCGGGCCGCGTCTTTCTGCGCATGGACTGGCGCGCGAGCGACGGGCTCGGCTCGAGCAGCGCGACCGTGGCCGCCACGCTCGGCCTCACGCACGTGCTCGCCGAGACGCCCGCCGCCCCGGCCGGCGATCTCTTCGCGAGCGATCCCGACCGCTTCGTGAAGGAAGTCACGGGCCGCCGCGGGGATCCGGGCTCCTTCGACGCTCCGACGCTCCGACGCCTGTGGCTCGAGGGCCGCGAGATCCTGCGCCGACTCGATTCCCCACGCGCCTCCGGGCTCGACCTCGCGACGCAGCTCGCGGGCGGCAGCCTCGTTCTCCGAGGGGAGCACTGGGAAGCCCCGAGCCTTTCTTTCCCCTCGGAGCTCGCGATCGTGCACACCGGCCAAAAGGCGTCGACGCGCGATTGGCTCGCGCGCTTCGAACCCGACAACGCCTGGTTCGAAGCCCTCGGCCGCTCGACCGAGGATTTTCTCGGCCACCGGGATTGGGAGCGCGCGATCCGCGAGCACGCCGAACTTTTTGCCGCGACCCCGCTCGTCCCCGACTTCGTAAAAGAATTCACGGAGGCCGGGCAATCCGCGGGTTGGCTGCGCGCGCTCAAGACGACGGGCGCGGGCGGCGGCGACGCCCTGCTCTGCCTCGTGCACGAAGCCCGTCGTGCGGACTTCGAGTCGGCCGTCCGCACGCGCGGCTGGGAGCTCGGGCCGGCGAAGCCCGAAGCCTTCCAAGCCAAAGGTCTGGAACTCGCGTGAAGACCTGGGCCTCGCCGAACATCGCCTTCATCAAGTATTGGGGAAAGCTACCCTCGACTTCGGACGAGACGCGCAACCTCGGCACGAACCCCTCGATCAGCCTCACGCTCTCGAAGGCACGCACGACGGTCGTCACCGAGAAGCTCGGCGAAGCGGGCCCCGCGCCCGTCCCCGACGACGCCTTCCGCATCCTCATCGAAGGCGCCCCGGCTTCCGAAGCGGATCGCCGCAAGCTGATCGCCCATTTACGGCGCGTGGAGAGCTACGCCCACGCCGGCTTCGGCCGCCACTGCCCGCCGCTTTCGATCGACAGCCGAAATAATTTCCCGCTCGGCGCGGGCATCGCTTCCTCGGCGTCGTCGTTCGCCGCGCTCACGCTCGCCTTCCTCGCCGAGACCGTGGGGACGGAAACGGCGCGCCGACTTCTCGATACCCGGGCCGCGGATCTCTCGGCCCTCGCCCGACGCGGATCGGGCTCGGCCTGCCGCTCGATCTACGGCGGCCTCGTCAAATGGGACGGGGAGCACGCGCAACCCCTTCCCTTCGAGTGGCCCTTGCGCGACACGATCGTGATCCTCTCGCGCGACAAAAAGAAAATCTCGAGCACGGACGGGCACGCGGCCGCGCTCTCGAGCCCGCGCTTCGCCGACCGGCTCGCGCGATTGCCTTCGCGGATCCGCGCGGTCGAAGCCGCGCTCCAAGCCCGGCGCCTCGACGCGCTGGGGCCCCTCCTCGAAGAGGAAGCCCTCGAAATGCACGCCGTCGCCCGCAGCGGCGAGCCGCCGGCGGACTACCTCTTGCCGCCGACCTGGCGCTTCCTCGAGGCGCTCGCGCCCCAACGCGAGCGCGACTATTTCTTCACGATCGACGCCGGCCCCAACCTTCACTTCCTGAGCGAGCGGCCCGTGGCCGCGGAACTCCGGGCGACGCTGGCTCGCCTCGGTCTCGAGGGCGAGATCTGGGAAGACGAAGCTGGCACCGGACCCCAACTCGCATGAGCGAAATTTCTAAGGTAGCTTCGCCTTCGATGTCAGCCCTCGTCTTGCCATTCGCGTACGCCCTCTCCACGCTCCTTTTCCTGTGGGCGGCCGCGGGCGGCGATCTCGCCCTTCTGCAGACGCGGCTGCTGGGCTGGCAGCTCGCGAGCTTTCTGGGCCTCTGGGTTCTTTCCAAACGATGGAAGCCGGAGCTGTTTCGGGTTCGCATCCGGGGACGCCGCGAATGGGCAATCGGAATCGGCGCGGGCTTGGCGGCCTTCGCGCCGAGCGCCGCGGTTTTGCTGCTCACGCGCCAAGGCTTCCTGCCTTGGAATTTTCAGATTCCGGCCGTCGAACATTGGATGCTCATCCCGGCCCTCGGGATCGCGATGCCGATCCTCGCCGAGCTCTTCGTGCGCGGCTGGGTCGCGCCGAGCTGGGGCTACGGCGGCGTCGCGTTCCTCGACGCGCTCGTGCTCGCGTGCGGCTTCCAGAGCGGTTTCGTCTTCGTCACCCACTTCCTGCTGGGCCTTCTTTTGGGAACCCTCGCCCAACGCGTTTCGCTCGGCGTGGCCGTGCTCGCCCGGGTCACCTGGTCGCTTTTGACGATCCTGCTTCTCTATTGGATGTAGCCTCGATGGAGCAACGCCAAGGCCGATCCTGCGCGAAGTTCATCTTGGGCGGCGAGCACGGCGTCGTCTACCGCGGGCGGGCCATCGCCTTGCCCGTGCGCGAGCTCGGACTCACGCTGCGCGAGAATCCGGGTTTCGCGGGCCTGCGCTTCAACGGCGACCCGCTCTCGACCGAAGCCTTCGAGCGCATCCGCGACGTGCGCGGGCTCATCGGTCCGACGTCGCCGCTCGAAGGGCTCGAGGTCCAAAGCAGCATCCCCGTCGCCTCGGGACTCGGTTCCTCGGCCGCGCTCTGCGTGGCCTTCGCGCGCGCCCACGGACTCGGGGGAGACCAAGGCGAGCGCGGTCGCGCCGTGGCCGAAGCCGCCCTGCGGGGCGAAACCTTTTTCCACGGCAAGCCCTCCGGCGTGGACCCCTACACGATCGCGACGGAGTGCCCGCTCGTTTTCGAGGCGGGACGCCGCGATTACCGCGCGCTCGACCTCTCGAAGACGAGCGGCTTCGCGTTCGCGCTCCTGCCTTCGGGCAAACCGCACTCGACGAAAGACGTCATCGAAGCCGTGCAGGCTTTCCGCGGCCGCTCGGAATCGACCTTCGACTCGCTCATCGACGAGATCGCGGGCAACACGGAATCCATGCTGGAAGATTTCGAGTCCGGACGCTTGGCGGAATTGGGCAAGCGCATGAATCGCGCGCAATCGCTGCTGGCGAAACTCGGGGTCTCGTGCCCCGAGATCGAGGCCGCTTGCGAGCGCCTCTTCGAACTCGGCGCCGTGGGCGTCAAACTTACGGGCTCCGGCTGCGGGGGTTACGTCGTCGGGCTTTTCTCGACGGATCGAAAAAGATCCGTCCAGACGAGCGGCGGGGGGGGAGAACGGAGGGGGGGGGAGGGGAATTTGCCGCTCGTCTGGACGGAAAGCTTACAAAGGTCGGGGAACCCCTAGGGGTTCGGGGCCGGGACTCGGGACTTACTTCGAAGCCGGCTTCACGCTCGAGCGCGTGGAGCCCTTGCGGACTTGGCTCGGGTTGCGACGCGTCTTCGCGCCTTTCAGCGCGGTCGTGGCTTTGGCCGTCGCCGAGAGGCGACGCGTCTCGCGGGACTTCTCGAGCGCCGCGAGGGCGTTCGCGCGGCCCGAGGTCTTCGTCTTGCCGACGAGCGTGGGCTGACGGAGCGCCGATTCTTCGATGACGCGCTTCACGTCGCGGTAGGCGAGTGCCGGGTTCTCGGTCATGACGAGCGAGGCGATGCCCGACACGAAGGCCGTCGCTTGCGACGTGCCCGACATGTAACCGAAGCCGCCGCCCGGGAGAGCCGAGAGGATCGAGTGGCCGGGAGCCGCGACGTGCACCTTCTCGATGCCCCAGTTCGAAGCGCTGATGAGGCTGCCCGTCGAGTCGATCGCGGCGACCGAGATGATGTTGTCGAGCGAGTAAGCGGCCGGGTAGTAGAGCGCCTTGTCGGCGTTGCTGCGTTCGTTGCCAGCCGCCGCCACGACGAGGATGCCCTTGTCGCGCGCACGCTTGAGGGCGCGGTACTCGTCGCCCGAGAACTCGGCACCGCCGCCGGAGTAGTTGATGATCGTCGCGCCGTTGTCGACGGCGTAGTTGATCGCCTTGATCGTGTTCTTGAGGTTCTCCGCGCCCGAAGCGCGCTCGTCGTAGTAACGCAGCGACATGATCTTCACGCCGGGGCAGACGCCCTTGAAGCCGTTGCCCATGGGGCCCGCGACTTCGTTACCCGCGATGATGCCCGCGATGTGCGTGCCGTGGCCGTGGGTATCGACGATCTTGCCGGAGTTGCGGGCGAAGTCCCAGCCGCCGAGCTCGTCGGCCGCGCCTTTGGGGTTCTTCCAGAGCGTATCCTTGAGGGCCGCGTGGTTCGGGTCGACGCCCGTGTCGATGACGGCCACGACGACTTGCGACTTCGAGCAGTCGCGCTTCATCGAGGACCAGGCCTTCGGCGCGTCCACGCCGTAGGTGGAGAAGAGGCCCCAGGATTTTTTGAAGTAGCTTTCCGCTTCCACATGGACGACCAAGGCCGTGAGGGCCAGGACCGTTCCCACCGGAATCAGAACTTTCTTCAAGATCGACATCGTACCCTCTCCTCACTCCGCGAGATCCGAAACAGGATCTCGTTCCTTCGAAGTGGTAGGGAGCAGGGCCCGTGCCATGTGAAGAAGGGGTTAAACGTCTTAACAATCTCATTAATTACAATATTTTAGGCTAACCACGCCCACCCCCGTCCGATCGCCGGACGCTTTGCGCCCGAATCACGCCCGGCACTGCCCAAGCTTTAGAC
>DDRA01000093.1:23386-23561 GCA_002343545.1 Bacteriovoracaceae bacterium UBA2428 | reverse complement strand
ACGGGACCGTCCACTGCATCACGCAACAAGAACCCGTCGCGAAGACGGAGAAAGCCTGAGTCACACGATGAGCCGCAAGATCCAAGTCGCCGCCCTCCAATGCGCTTACGGGAACGACGTCGGCGAGAACGTCGCCAAGGTGACCGCGCTCGTGCGCGAGGCCGCCAAGCGCGGC
>DDRA01000093.1:22988-23260 GCA_002343545.1 Bacteriovoracaceae bacterium UBA2428 | reverse complement strand
GTGCGCGAGGCCGCCAAGCGCGGCGCGCAGGTCATCCTGCCGACCGAGCTCTTCGAGGGGCCCTACTTTTGCCGCCAAGAGAAAGACGAGTTCTTCGCCTGGGCGCGTCCCGCGAAAGATCACCCCACGATCAAGCACTTCCAAAAGCTCGCCGCGGAGCTCGGCGTCGCGATCCCGGTCTCCTTCTTCGAGAAGGACGGCCCTCACTACTACAACAGCCTCGTCATGGTGGACGCGGACGGCCGCGAGCTCGGCCTCTACCGCAAGAGCCA
>DDRA01000093.1:11646-22858 GCA_002343545.1 Bacteriovoracaceae bacterium UBA2428 | reverse complement strand
GCTCGGCCTCTACCGCAAGAGCCACATCCCCGACGGCCCGGGCTACGAAGAGAAGTTCTACTTTCGTCCCGGCAACACGGGCTTCAAGGTGTGGGACACGAAATTCGGCCGCATCGGCGTGGGCATCTGCTGGGACCAATGGTTTCCCGAAGCCGCGCGCGCCATGGCCGTGCAAGGCGCCGAAGTCCTCTTCTACCCGACCGCGATCGGCTCGGAACCCGAGTCCGATCTCGACACGAAAGACCTCTGGCAGCGCGCCATGATCGGGCACTCCGTTTCAAACGTCATCCCCGTCGTCGCGGCCAACCGCATCGGCGACGAGAGCGGCCAGATCTTTTACGGTTCCTCCTTCATCGCAAACCACCGGGGCGACAAGGTCGCCGAGTTGGGCCGCGCGGAGGAAGGCGTCATCACGGCGAGTTTCGACCTCGACGAGGTCGCGAAGAACCGCGCGAGCTTCGGCTTCTTCCGCGACCGCCGCTGCGATCTTTACGGACCGCTCGTCTAAAACGCTCCCGCCCGAGCCTTGCCCCCGTGCGCGTACGACGCAGGTCGTCTCGCGCACGTTCCTGAGCCTCTGTTAGAGTCGGCCCATGACGATCCACCCGAAAAGACGGATACTTTTGGCGTTTGCTCTTATCGGATCGGCGGGAATGCTGGTCGCGACCGTCGCCACGGCCGGCGAAATCCGTATCGGCTATCGAGTCGACGCCAAAAGCGGGGAGCGCACTCGAACCGATGGCGTCGACGAGCGCTTCGTCTCGCAGAAGTTGGTCGGAGAGGGGACGCTGCTTCGGCGCCTTCCCTACGCGATCGGACACGAAGCCCGGGACACGGAATCCCTCTACGAAGAGTGGAGTTACCCCACGGAAAAGCTCATCGAATCCGAAGCTCATCCCTTGCCGACCGACGGCGCCGAGTTTCGCCCAATCCGCGTGCAAGGTCCCGCGGCCAATCGCATCAACCTGACGATCCTCGGCGACGGCTACACCGCCAACGAAAAAGAGAAGTTCTTCCGCGACGCCGAGCGCACGACGCGCGGGCTCTTCGAGACGGCGACCTTCCGAAGCTTCCTGCCGCTCTTTAACGTCTACGCCGTTTACGTGCCTTCCGCCGAGTCCGGCGTCGGCGACGGCTCGCCCAAGAACACGGCCTTCAAACTCTACCGCAACCCGGCCGGGTCCAAACGCGCGATTTATCCCGGCGACGAGCGTGCGATGGAACGCGCCCTCACGCTCGCGCCCAAGACGGACTATCCCGTCGTGCTCGCGAACGACGACTACTACGGCGGACTCGGCGGGCGTTGGGCGATCTCGACGTCGTCCGAAGCGACGGGTCTCATCGTGCTTCGCCACGAGCTCGGCCATAACTTCGGCGAGGTCGGCGAAGAGTACGATAACGGCTGGGTCTACTCGGGCGCCAACGCGTCTTCGAGCGCGAACGTTCCGTGGAAACACTGGGTCGAGGGAACGACGGGCGTTCACGAAGGCAAGCTTCTCTCGGGCAACTACGTTTGGCAGAATCTCGCGGGCAAACCCTACGAAGCTTCCTTCCGCTTTCCGAACTGGGACGGGTCGCTCCTCGTGCAACTCAGCACCGTGGGCTGGGCCACGCCCCAGGACGTTCGCGTCGCGCTGAACGGTCAAGCCGCGAGCTACGATGGCGTCTTCCACGCCGACCGCAGTTTCTTCGACCTCGATCTTCGCGAGGCGCGGGCGAACGAGACGCTCAAGCTGCGCGTCGAGGAAAACGTGCGGGACGGGGATAATGTGTTGGGCTTCGCCCTCGCCTACGCCTACCCCCCAAGTTATGACTTCACGCCCGATCGCGTGGGCGCCTTCGCGAGCTACGCCGAGGGCGGTCGCAAGACCTACCGCCCGACGCACAACTCCTGTCTCATGCGCGATATGGCCAAGGACCACTTCTGCTCCGTCGACCAGGAGAACATCTGGCTCAAGTTCCTGGCGCGCATCGAGCTCGTCGACGGGGTCGAGCAGGCGAGCGGAGCGGAAGGCACTGATTTGCGGCTCCGCACCTCGCCGCTCGAAGGCCTCGAAGTGAGGTGGTTCGCCCGCGAAGGTCTCGGGTGGCGCGAACTCGACGCGCTCCGCGGTCGTCGCGAATGGTCGACGCGCGAAGGCGGCAAGTTCAAGGTCCGCGTGACGTTGGCCAACGCCGAGATCCGCAAGGCGAGTCCGCGCCTCACGACCGAGAAGGAATTCTCCGTCGCGGGCCCGCGCATGATCGGAACGCTCGCGCGCTAGCGATCATTGCCATCTTCGCGGCGTCCGTTAAGATCTTGGTCAGTCCCGCCCGGCCTTTCGCCGGCGGCGCACAAGGAGATCTTCGCATGAACTTTCCGAATTCGATCCGTTCCCTTTTGTTCACCGCCCTCGGACTTTCGGCCGTTTCTTTCTCGGCCCACGCCGAAGTCATGCCGCTCGTGAAACCCGTCGACACGAAGAACGTCTGCTTCTGCAGCACGAGCTACGACCAAGCCCAAAGGAACTGCACGCTGGGGCAGCAAGTCCTCGGCACGATTTCCAACCCGCGCGGCGGCATCACGCTCGGCGGCTCCTGCGGCCTGACCGCCGACTGTGGCTCTTCGGCGATGTTCTGCTTCAAGCTCGAAACCTGGGGTACTTGCGGAGCTCCCTAGACTCGATGCGGGAAGAGTGCTGACCTCGGACGCCTCAACTTAAGAGGAGTCCAATATGGCACGCACGAAGACCCTGAGCCTTCTTTCTTTCGCCTTCACCCTTCCCGCTTTCGCCAAGCCCTGCGAGGGCCTGCCGACCCACAAGGCTTTCCAGCAAGCCCTCGTCGAGGCACGCAAGGAAGCCAACGGCGGCTTGAACCTCGACATGTGGGGCACCCTCGTCGCCCGGAGCGGCGAAGTTTGCCTGGTCGCCTTCACGGGCGACGCGGTCGACGCCCAATGGCCCGGCAGCCGCGTCATCTCCGCGCAGAAAGCCAACACGGCGAACGCCTTCAGCCTCAAAGGTCTCGCACTCTCCACGGCGAACCTCTATTCGGCGGTGCAACCGGGCGGCTCGCTCTTCGGCCTGCAGGAAAGCAATCCCGTGAACGTGGACGACGCCTACGACGGCGACTTTAAGAAGTTCGGCTCCGAGAAGGATCCGATGACGGGCAAGCGCATCGGCGGCGTGAACGTGTTCGGCGGCGGCCTCGCGCTTTACAACGCGAAGGGCGAGATCGTCGGCGCCCTCGGCGTGAGCGGCGACACCTCGTGCGCCGACCACAACATCGCTTGGCGTCTGCGCCATAAGCTCGGCCTCGACCACGTGCCCGCGGGCGTGAGCGCCGACAAGAACGATCAGATCGTGTACGACATCAACGCGGGCAAGAGCGCGGGCGGCTACGGCCACCCGACTTGCGGCGGTCAAGAAAACGCCATCGCCGCGAAGCTGCCCAAGAGCGCCGCGAAGAAGTAAGATACGGGCCATCGATACGGGCGCGAGCCCTCCGCTCGCGCCGTCCTTTAAGGAGAACCCCGATGGCGAAGTTCCCCGCGTCCGAGCCCGAAATCCGCGCCCTCGCCGCGAAACACGGTCTTGCGCTCGACGGCCCCCTCGAGATCAACGACATGGGGCTCGACTTTCGCGTCGTCATCGCGAAAAGCGAGCGGGGCGCCGCCTGGGTCCTGCGCATTCCCCGCCGTGCCGACGTCTTGCCGCGCGCCGAGTACGAAGCCAAGGTCCTTGCCTTCCTCGAGGGAAAACTTCCGGCGGCCGTGCCCGAATGGCGCGTTTTCACGCCCGAGCTCATCGCCTATCCCCACTTGAGCGACCCCACCGCGCTGAGCTTCGATCCCGCGACTTATGCCGTGACTTGGCACATGGACCAAAACTCGCCGGCCTACGTGACGAGCCTCGCGCGCGTGCTCGTCGCCCTGCACGCCCTCGCGCCGCCGGCGGTGCGCACCGCGGGGCTCACCGGACTCGAACCCGACGAATTTCGCGGCGCCTTCGAGAAAGACTTCTACCGCGTGCGGGAAACGATCGGCGTGGGTCCAGAACTCGCGAAGCGCCTGCAGGCTTGGATCGACGACGAATCCAGCTGGCCAGGTTTCGCGACGCTCGTGCACGGTGATCTTTACGCCGGCCATCTGCTCGTCGACAAGCAAGGCGGCGTCACGGGGATCATCGATTGGACCGAGGCGAAACTCGGGGATCCGGCCGTCGACTTCGCGTCGCACCTTCAGATCTTCGGACGCGAGAGCCTGGAGCGGCTCCTGCGCGAATACGAACGGGCCGGCGGGCGCGGTTGGCCGCGGATGCCAGATCAGATCGAGGCGCGCTTGGCCGCGGCTCCCATCCGCTACGGGGTCTTCGCGATCGAGAGCGGTCACGCCGAGCATCTCGCGGCGGCCAAGACGCAACTCGGGGTCGCCTGAATCGGAGCGGCCAGACTCAGCCCGCGGCGCCTCCGCGCACGGAAGCGAGGAGATCCTTCATCCAGGGAACTCCGCTCCAGCTCCGTAGATAGCAGACGTGAAAGACGCGCTCCGCGGGCAGGCGCATCCCGGGCGCGCATCGCCTCGAAATAGACGTCGTCTTTCTTCTTCACCGCGCCCCGGTTTAGCGCGTCGACCCCGTCCTCACTAGCCGTTTTCGGACATCATCGCCGCTCGCGCCCCCTGGACCTCCAACCCCGGCCCCACTAAAAAGAACGCATGTCGATACGCCCCCTCGCCGTCATCGCCCTGATCGCTACCGCCCCCACCTGGGCCTGCGCTCCGCTCGCGCTTTACGACGAAACGACGTCGGTCGTCACGGCGAACTTCTACGACCGCGCCTACCGCGGCTTGCCCTGGAAAGAGCGCGTCGCGCTCCACCGCCAAGGACTGACTTGCGAATCGACGAACGCGGCGGTCGCCTTACGGCTCAACGCGCTCTTGGCCGAACTCGAGACCTCCCACACGGGCTTCTACACGCCGGCCGACCTGTCGTACTGGGCGCTCAAGAACATCTTTGCCCGGAAGATCGACGCCCATCCCTTTCCGCAGATCGGCCTTTGGGCGACGTGCTCGGCGGACGACGGCTGCTTTGCCCGCAACGTCTACGAGGGCTCGATCGCCGAAAAGGCCGGCCTGCGCGTGGGCGACCAGCTGCTCAAGCTCGACGACGCGCCCTTCGATCCGCTCGGCTTCCGCGTCGGCGGAGCTCAGCGGCTTCTCGTCCGGAGTCGCGCCGGAGAAACGCCGCGAAGTCTCGCGGTACGCGCGCGCCGGGAGAGCGCGCAACGGGCTTTGCTGCGGGCCACGCGCAAGGCGATGCGCCTTTACGAACGTGGCGGGCGCAAGATCGGCTACGTCCACCTGTGGGCGGGCACCCACCCCGAGATCCAGGCCACCTTCGTGTCGCAACTCAAGTCGCTGGCCGGACGCGTGGACGCGATCGTCGTGGACCTTCGCGACGGCTTCGGTGGCGCTTCCCCGGATTTCGTCGCGCCGCTTTACGAAGACGAGCGGCTCCGCAAAACTCCGGTCGTCGCGCTCGTCAACGACGGAACCCGCAGCGGCAAAGAGTGGGTCGCCTATCGGCTCAAGCGGGACAAGCGCGCCACCTTGCTCGGCGAAACCACGGCGGGCTACTTTATCGGCGGTCGGATCTACGACATCCGCGGTGGCGACTTCGCGCTTTACCTCGCCGTCGAGAAATTCGACCCCGAAGACGTCCTCGATCCGATCGAAGGCGTGGGCGTCGCCCCCGACGTCGAAAGCCCCGGCTGCCGGCGATTCTGCGAGGGGCGCGACCCGCAACTCGAAGACGCCCTCGCCCGGCTCGCGAAGCCCTCGGCGTCCGGGGGCCCCTCGCGCGAAGCCATCGAACAATAGGCCGCACCCAAAACTCCCGTCGCGAGGACGAAGTCGATCGCGGCGAAGACGCACGCAGTCTCCTCGGGCGACACGAAGTTTTTCCTTTCCCGGCTCGGGCCTTTCGCTAAACTTAGTACGAAGCGAGAAGCTTGCGAAGGCCGCACAAGGAAAGAGGGCGAGATGAAGCCGGTTCAAATGACTCCGATAGGACTCGTGAGATCGACGCGCAAAGAAGTCTCCGACGACGACTGGGACCGCGAACAAAGCCGCGTCGAGCTGGACGCCGCGCGGTTTTCGGAAGACGCCTTCGCGGGACTCTCGGATTTTTCGCACGTCGAAGTTCTCTTCTATATGGATCAGGTCCGGCCCGACAAAATCGAGACGTCGGCCCGCCACCCGCGCAACAACCCGTACTGGCCCAAGGTCGGGATCTTCGCCCAACGCGGCAAGAATCGACCCAACCAGATCGGCGCCACGATTTGCCGCCTTCTCAAAGTCGAAGGGCGAAGCTTGTACCTTGAAGGGCTCGACGCGGTGGACGCCACGCCGGTCTTGGACGTGAAACCGTGGGTCGCCGAGTTCGCGCCCCGCGGATCGACCTGCCAGCCGAGCTGGATCACGGAACTCATGAAGGGTTATTGGCGCTAGTCGGCCACGCCGATGCGAGCGCGCGGAGGAAGCATGACCAAAACGATTTGAAGGTGCTCCAAAAGCTCATCGAACGGGGACGCCAGGATCTACAAAAATTCGTGGCGGCGAAAGCGAAATAGAAAGCCCGTCGCGGCAAAAATTCTGCCCGATCATGCAAATGTACGGCCGGCGAGATCTCTTTTTCTCAGGATTCCGTTAGGATCACAATATGAAGTCCGTGGCGGCCTTCCTCTCGTTCCTGTTGTTGGGGTGCGCATCGACGACGACTTGCACGGTTTCGATTCCATCGGGGGACGGCAAGCGTTTTGAACTGCAGGAAATCGGCGACGAGCTTTTCGTGAAGGCGCCCGGCGCCGCCCCCGTTCGCTTCGCGAGCTGCGTCGTCGAAGCCCCAGAAACGCTCATGAGCCCAGACGGAATGAGAAGCGCGCGGCGGTTCGTTAAGAACTGCGGGGCCACGGTGGACTTCGCCACGCACGTTGCCGTCGAAGTGAACGGGAAGCCCCATACGCTCACGATTTTCTCGGGCCGACCGTCGATTCGGTTGCGATGGAGCTCGGCGAATTCCCTGCAGATCGAGACTCCGGTGCTTCCCGATTCACGGGTCTATCGCAAAGAGACAAGCCACGGACAAACGAGCGTCGTTTACAAGGTCAACGCGTCGCTCGAAAACGGCGAGACGCCCCGGCAGCGGCTCGACCAGGCCAACCGTCTCTTCGGCATGATGGGTTTTCAGGCCGGCCTTCCGAAGGAGCTACTTCACCGCTCAGCCGGCTGGGCGCAAAGCGCTTCGGGCCTCCATCGCCCCGAATGGGGCAAGTGGAATGACCAAGCCGAGTGCCATTAAACGCGAGCGAGGCTCGATATCCGGTACCCGACAACTCGACATCGGATATCGGATTGGACTGGCGCACTCAGCTATCGGACTTTAGAACTGCCTGCGCTGCCTAGCTACTAGCTTTATTGAAGCCAGGCTAAAATGTCCGCGGCTGGTTCCGACTCTTTCCAACTGCATCCAGGTTTCAGGAGCGAGTGACCCACCTCGGCATAGACCTTCGCTTGCGACCGTCCGTGTATTTTCCGTTGCGCAATCGCATGGTGTAATGGTTTGTAAGCAAGCTCGGGGGTGAATGGATCCGCTCCTCCATTCAACACGAAGATGGGCGCCTTAATCTTCCGCACCAGGTCGCCGGGTTGCGTACGACCTAGGCAAGAAACCCAGTAGCTGAGTGGATAATCGGCAAGAAAGCCATCGGGTTTTTCCTTTGATGCCATAGCCATCGTGATCCCGCGAGACCATTTCTCCCAAAGACCAACATTCTTACTCATATCCAATAACTGGTACTTCATCCGATCCCGAATCTCTTGATGACTCGGAACACGAGCGACCAACGCGGCCACCTCGACCCTTGCCGCGACCTCGAATCCCAATTTTGATCCCTCGCTGTGTCCAACGAGAATGATCTTGAGATTCGATTCTTTCGCGGAGTCTTCAACCAAGGCAACGATTTGATCGGCCAACAAGTCCATCGTGACATGCCGCCATTTGCCTTCGCTTTCGCCACAACCATATTTATCGAAGACCCGGTAAGCGAACCCATTCGAAGTCCACCATTCACCCATTTCATTCGCGCGTTCGGTTTCTACGGAACGGTACTCACCGCTTCCGTCAGCGTGAATGACAAGAGCCCGTGGACTGGAATCTGGCAGAAAAGTTTGGGTCCAAGTAGACCCATAAAACCGCAGCATGGGCTGAGTTTACCCAGTATGGCGAAATTCGAAATTGGTAAGACAGTTTCTTGGCAAACTAAGCGAATTTTTAAAGTGGCATACCACTGACGAACTTTAGAACCGCAGGCTTCCTAGTCGCCAACTTTGATCATTATCAATGGTTCAACAATTGCGGGACTGAGCTTTGATCAAATTCGTTAACATTTTGCCGATTGCTTCAAGTTCAGAGCGATACTTGCTCGCCCGATTTTCTTCGATCAGGCGACGTCTCCGAAGAATTTCAATGAGCGGCACACATTCGAAGAGGATCTGTTCAACCCCGTGAACGGCATGGTGCCGCCATCGCAAGTTTCGGGCCCGATTTTATCTAATTTCCAGTTTCCAAAAATCTATTCTCTAAGTTTGCGCGAATGAGATGAGATATTGGAAATTAGAGGAAGTTTCCGCTTCGCGAAAACTTGGCGCACCCGGCAGGGCTCGAACCTGCGACCTCATGATTAGAAATCACGTGCTCTATCCAGTTGAGCTACGGGTGCGTGCGTTGAAAGGAATGTAGCCGAAGAAGCTTCTCCGCTCAAAGCTCGGGGAAAGAAAGGGGCTCTTCGCCCTCGCCACCGATCGGGTCGTTCATGAGCCGCTCGGCAAAGGCCGCGCCGTCGCCCTTGGGCAGCCACGCGAGCAGGATGTCGGTGAAATAGTGCAGCACCGTCATCTCGGGGTTGCGGTCCCACACGACGTCGTCCGCGCCGACTTCGAGCTTGAGCCGTCCGGTTTGGATGCCGTCGCTCGCCGTCCACTCGAAAACGAGATCGCGGCTGAGTCCGACGATCTTGAGGAGTTGCCGGTGGCCCTTCGTCCAGACGAAAAAGCCGAGCTGGTTTTCGCCCGTGTAGGCGTAGTGGTGCTCGGCCTCGGGCACGAGGGCCAGGGCGTCGGGGCGATCCGTCAGGGATTCGGAACGACGCAGTTGCGCGCCCAAGTATTTGGGCTGCAGAAAACCACGCAGGTAGGACTGAAAATGGCGCGAGGGGTTCACGAACATACAATGCAGGCGACGCCCGCGGATGGCCTTGATCTCGACGCGCGCCGGAAAATCCCGCTCGTGGAGCGACAGAGAGATATCGTGCAAATGTCCGATTTCCGTCGAGAAGCCTTCGGGCGCGATGAGGGCCACGCCCCCCTGCGAGATATTCAGCACCTGGATCTCGACGGGCCCCATGAAGGCCTTAACGAGCACGAGCGGGGTCAGCCCCTCTCCGGTCACGTGCACGGTATAGCGGTAGTCGTCGGATCTCGGCTTCACGCCCCTATGAAAGCGCGCCCGGGGCGAAGATAAAAGCTTAAAAAACAAAAATTTGGACGAGCGGGACCGGCAGTTCCCGCTCGTCCTTCAAAAACCACCGGCCTTCAGGAGACGCGGGCAAATGGGAGCCCGTCGTTAAAGGCCGGCGATCGATGACAAAGTTGTGAGGGCTTTTTGGGGTGTGCGTCCGAGAGCGAGGGCCAGCAAAGCCACCTCACGTGGCGACGCTGCCGACTCTCATTCCGGGACGCCGAACTTAGGCCGCTTTGCGCGTCCGGCGAGCCATGTACTGCTGATACTTCTGTTCGAAGTCGATCGGCTTTTGGCCGTCGCCGCGCAGGAGACCGCTCATGTACCAGTCGTAGTGCTCCATGCAGAAACCGAACTTCTCGACGCCTTTCTTGCAACCGTCCGCTTTGCAGTGGCTGCGTTCAACGGCTTGGGGAGCTTGCTGTTGGTTCTTCGGTGCTTGGACTTTCTTTTCTTGCGACATCTCTCGCTCCTTTTTGCTTTGCGTTACCTGCGCCGCGTTTAGCGCGCCGCACACAACTCTCTTCGACGCAAAGCACCCAAACTTTAGCGCACCCCGTTATTTTGTTTAAAAGCATGGGTCTCTGACGGTGTTGGAGAATTTAAGGAGCCTGAACCCGATTTTCACATGTCATAATGAATCCATGGCGAATCCGTTTGATCTCCAGAACTTCATCCAGTCAAACCACAGCCAAGACCAGTACCGAAAGGTCAACTGGACGGGCAGTTTTGAAGATTACATGAAGCTCGTGCAGGAGACGCCGGAAATCTGCCGCAACGCCTTCCAGCGCGTCTACGACATGATCCTCTCCTACGGCTCCGACGAGACATTGGACTTCAAAAAGAAGATCGTCCACTACAACTTCTTCGACGACCCGATCGAGAACGGCGCCGACGCCGTCTTCGGCCTTGAGATCCCGCTCATGAAACTCGTGAACATCTTCAAGAGCGCTTCGAAAGGCTACGGCGCCGAGAAGCGCATGATCCTTCTGCACGGTCCCGTGGGTTCCTCGAAGTCCACGATCGCGCGGATGCTCAAGAAGGGCCTCGAGCACTACACGAAGACCGACGCCGGCCGTCTCTACACCTTCTCGTGGATCAACCCCGAGGGCAAAGACATCCCCGTCTTCCGACATCTGCGCGAACTCGGCCTGGACGAGATGCCGGACCCCATGAACGAGGATCCGCTCAAGCTCATCCCCGAGGACCTGCGCGCCAAGTTCACGGACGAGCTCTCGCGTGGCCGCAAGGACGGCCACCGCGTGAGTATCTGGGGCGACCTCAACCCCGCTTCACGCTTCATGTACCAAGAGCTCATGCGCCACTACGACGGCGACTGGATGAAGGTCATGCGTCACGTGAAGGTCCGCCGTCTCGTGTTCAGCGAGAAGGACCGGGTCGGCATCGGCACCTTCCAGCCAAAGGATGAGAAGAACCAGGACTCGACCGAGCTCACGGGCGACATCAACTACCGTAAGATCGCGATCTTCGGATCGGACTCGGATCCGCGCGCCTTCAACTTCGACGGCGAGTTCAACATCGCGAACCGCGGCATCATCGAGTTCGTCGAAGTCCTGAAGCTCGACGTCGCGTTCCTCTACGACCTGCTCGGCGCGACCCAAGAACACAAAATCAAGCCCAAGAAGTTCGCGCAG
>DDRA01000093.1:0-11544 GCA_002343545.1 Bacteriovoracaceae bacterium UBA2428 | reverse complement strand
GTTCGCGCAGACCGACATCGACGAAGTCATCATCGGCCACACGAACGAGCCCGAGTACAAGAAGCTCCAGAACAACGAGTTCATGGAAGCGCTCCGGGACCGGACGATCAAGGTCGACATCCCCTACATCACGAAGTGGAAGCACGAGACGCGCATCTACAAGAAGACCTTCTCGCGCGAGCGCGTGCGCGGCGTGCACGTGGCCCCGCACACCCTCGAGATGGCCGCCATGTGGTCGGTGCTCACGCGCCTCGAAGTCCCGAAGAAGGCGAACCTCACGCTGCTTCAGAAGCTCAAGCTCTACGACGGGAAGACACTGCCCGGCTACACCGAGGACAACGTGAAGGAGCTCCGCAAGGAGACCGTGCGCGAGGGGATGGACGGCATCTCGGCTCGCTACATCCAGGACAAGATCTCGAACGCGCTCGTCCTGGAAGGCGAACGCGAAGGCTCGCTCAACCCCTTCATGGTGCTCAACGAGCTCGAAAGCGGACTGCGCAGCCACTCGCTCATCTCGAACGAGGAAAAGCGCAAGCACTACCGCGAGCTGCTGGCCGTCGTGAAACAGGAATACGAAGACATCGTCAAGTACGAGGTCCAACGCGCGATCTCGGCCGACGAAGACGCCATCGTGCGCCTCTGCGCGAACTACATCGACAACATCAAGGCCTACACGCAGAAGGAAAAGGTCCGTAACCAATATACGGGCCAGTACGAGGAACCCGACGAACGCCTCATGCGTTCGATCGAAGACAAGATCGACATTCCGGAAAGCCGCAAGGACTACTTCCGCTCGGAGATCATGAACTTCATCGGCGCCCTCGCGATCGAAGGCAAGGTCTTCGACTACCGTACGAATGAACGCCTGCACAAGGCGCTCGAGCTGAAGCTCTTCGAGGACCAGAAGGATTCGATCAAGCTTACGACGCGCGTGGCGAACGCCATGGACAAGGCGACGCAGGAGAAGATCGACATCGTGAAGGCCCGCCTCATCAAGAACTTCGGCTACGACGACGCTTCGGCCACGAACGTGCTCGAGTACGTCTCGTCGATCTTCGCACGCGGCGACGCCAAGAAGACCGAGTAGCCGGCCGCCCGCGTCCGATCCGACGGGTTCCCCTCGCGAGGGGGGAACCCTTTTTTTTGCCCGGGCCGAGCGTTGTGACCGAATCGCCACTGGCCCCGAGGGGCGAAACGCCGCATACTCACCGGCTTATGACGACGAAGGCCGCCGATACGCTCGCCCCCGAACTCCGTTCCCTCGTAAGCCAGTCCGTGGCCCTTCTGGGCGAGGTCGTCCGGGAAAAATGCGGACGGCGACTCTTCGACTTTATCGAAGGAATGCGGCGAGACATGGTCGGCCTGCGCGGACGGCGCGACGCCGACAAGCTCGAGGCGCTCCGCCGCACTTATCGAAGCCTTCGCGCCAAACGCCCCGCGGAACGCGCGCAGATCGCGCGCGCCTACACGCTCATGCTCGAGCTCATGAACGCCTGCGAGAACGCCTACCGAACGCGCGCCCTCGCGTCGCGGGGAACCCGAGACTCCGCCGCGCCGAGCGTCCCGAAGGGGTTTCCGGAGGCCATCGTGTACGTCCTCACGGCGCACCCCACGGAGTCGCGCGCCCCGCAGAACATCGCGATCTTCCGCGAAATCCAACGCACGCTCGTCGAAGCGCTCGATTCGCCCGCCTTCGGCGCGCGCGCCGAGCTCCCGCCCGAGAGCGCGACCCGCCTTCGGCATGCCCTGGACCTGGCCTGGGAAGGCGACATCGTGCGCGATCGCAAGCCCAAGGTCCGGCACGAAGCGGAGCACGTCTACTCGACGTTGCTGCAGGACGAAATTCTCGAGGCGCTCCTCGAGACGAGCCGCCGCGAAGTTCCCGTCTACGTCCGGAGTTGGGTCGGGGGCGACAAGGACGGCCACCCCGGCGTGGACGAGCGGGCGACGCGCGAAAGCCTGGCCCTTTCGCGCGCCCACATCGCGCGCTTCGCCGCCGCCCGCCTCGCGCAGGCGCGCGAGACGCTCGCCCTCCTTCCCCGCACCGACAAACTCGAGCGCGAGCTCGCCGAAGCGAAGCGTCGCCTGAGCGCGCTCCGTCGTTTGCGCGACGGCGACGCCGCGAGGGTCGTCGCGTTCCGGCGCGCCGTGGACCGGGTCGACGCCCGCTACCGCGAATTCGTCGGCGCGCCCCACCCCGCCATCGAACGCGTCCGGCAGCTCCTGCACGCTTTCCCGGGGCTCGTCGTTCCGCTCGAGCTGCGCGAGTCCTCGGACGTGCTCATGTCCCATCGCCCCGCCGACGGCAAGCTCGCAATCGACCGCATGCTGCGCGCGATCGCCCGCCTCTCGCGCGGCGGCGATCCCCGTTGGTACGCGCGCGGCTTCATCGTGAGCATGACCGAAAGCGCGGAGCACCTGCTCGTGGCCTCGCTCAAGGTCCGCGCCGCCTTCCGCGGGGATCGTCTTCCCGTCATCCCCCTCTTCGAGAACCGTGAAGCGCTTTCGCACTCCGAGCGCATCGCCGCGGACGCCCTGCGCGACCCCGTGCTCGGCCGTATCGTGCGCGCGCGCCCCAACCGCGCCTTCGAATTCATGCTCGGCTATTCCGATTCGGCCAAGGAGAACGGCGTGCTCGCGAGCCGCCTTGCCATCGCCGAGACGATGCACAAGCTCGACGCCCTTTGCCGTCGCGAAAAGCTCAAACCCGTCTTCTTCCACGGATCCGGCGGCAGCGTGGACCGGGGTGGCGGCAGCATCGCAGATCAAACCGCGTGGTGGACGCGTTCCGCGCTCGCCCTCTACAAGGTCACGGTGCAAGGCGAGATGATCGAGCGCTCGCTCGCGAGTCCCGCGATCGCGCGCGGCCAAATCGGCCGCATCCTCGAAAGCGCCCGGCGCGGCGGCGAGCGCCAAGCCCGCGCGCCTAGGGACGCCGCGCTCGACGCCTTCGCGGAACGCATCGCCGCGACTTACCGCGAGACGATCGCTCGACCCGACTTCTTGCGTCTCGTCGAGACCTCGACTCCCTACTCCCGTCTCGATCGGCTGCGCATCGGCTCACGTCCGACGAAGCGCCAGGCACAGCTCTCCGTACCGGGCCTACGCGCGATCCCTTGGGTGCTGTGCTGGACGCAGACGCGCGTGCTCTTCCCGACGTGGTGGGGCGTCGGCCGCGCTTGGCGCGAAAGCTCGGCGTCCGAGCGCCGGGCCCTCCGGCGAGCCGCGCGGCGTGAGCCTGTCTTCGCGTCCTACCTCAAGGCCCTCGGCTTCACCCTCGCGAAGGTCGAGCTCGCGACGTGGCGCCTCTACCTGGACCGTAGTGGTCTGTCGGCGGACGAGCAAACGAAGGCTTTCGGCGCTTTCGTGCGCGAGTACCGCGAGGCCCAAGTCGCGGTTCGCGAGATCACCGGCCAACGCGACCCGCTCTGGTTCCGCCCCTGGCTCGGCGCGAGCATCCGTTTGCGCGCGCCCCTTATTCACCCGCTCAACCTGCTTCAGGTCCTCGCGCTCGAAGACGACGACTCGGCTTTGCTGCGCACGAGCACGACCGGCATCGCGAGCGGCATGCTCACGACGGGCTAAGCGAGAATTGACGCGGCGTTTCGACGCCACGCTCTCGCGTGCGCGCGCATCCACGCGTTACGCCGAGCTCCGATCCCGGTATTTTGGGCCGAATGGAAATCCATGAACTCGAAAGAAGACGCCGTCTCGTTTCTCTCTGCGTGCTTTCCGCGATCCTTGCGGTTGGAATTTACTTCGTGGCGAGGGCTTTGCTTGCCAGCATCGACCTCGCCACGAATCTTTTTTACTTTCAACGCTTCTCTTTCGCGTCGGTCGAAGCCGCCCAGCATCGGCTCCGGAGCGTCGCGCTCTTCGTTCCCGTCGTGGGCGGGCTCATCGTGGGCCTCATGGCACGCTACGGATCCTCCGCGATTCGAGGTCACGGCATCCCCGAAGCCATGGAGAAAATCCTGGTCGGCGAGAGCCGTATCCCGCGGCGGATAACTTGGCTGAAACCCATCTCCTCCGCGGTGGCGATCGGCAGCGGCGGCCCCTTCGGCGCCGAAGGACCGATCATCGCCACGGGCGCCGCGCTCGGCTCGTGGCTCGGCCAGCTGCTGCCGGTCAGCGCGACCGAACGGAAAATCCTTTTGGCTTCGGGCGCCGCGGCCGGCATGACGGCAATCTTCGGAACGCCGGTGGCAGCCGTGTTGCTCGCGATCGAACTCCTGCTCTTCGAGTTCCGCGCCAAATCCTTTATCCCCGTGGCGCTGGCCTCGGTCATCGCGGCCTCGCTCCGCTTCGCCTTCGCGGGCTCCGACCCCATGTTCCCGATGTCGCCGATCACCGCGCCGAGCGGCGGCGCGATGTCGTTCTACCTGTTGCTGGGGGTCCCGATCGGCCTTCTCTCCGTCGTCCTGACGAAGCTTGTCTACGGCATCGAAGACGCTTTCGAACGGCTACCGATGCATTGGATGTGGTGGCCCGCGCTAGGCGGACTTGCGGTGGGGCTCGTGGGCCTCTGGGAACCTCGCGCTCTCGGCGTCGGTTACGAAAACATCGAAAACATGCTGACGGGTCGCTTCGTAGCGAGCGCCGCGATCGTCGTGCTCGCCGCCAAGGCCCTGGCGTGGTCGTTGGCGCTCGGCAGCGGCACTTCGGGCGGCACCCTCGCCCCACTCCTCACGCTCGGCGGACTCTGCGGGTACCTGGCGGGACTCGCGGGGCAAAGTCTCTTTCCCCAAGTGGGTATCGACCCTACGGTCGCGGCCCTCGTGGGCATGGCCGGTCTCTTCGCGGGCGCCTCGCGCGCTTTACTGGCCTCGGTCGTCTTCGCGTTCGAAGCGACCCGCCAACCGCTCGGCCTCTTTCCGCTCCTCGGTAGCGGATCGGTCGCCTACCTCGTATCCGCCTTGCTCATGGAGAACTCGATCATGACGGAGAAAATCGTCCGCCGCGGCGTGCGCGTGCCCCACGAATATTATCCGAGGGCCTGATCGCGCTCAGCGCAGGAACTTGGCGGGAATGAAGCGAAGGTCGAGCAGGTTATCGATGTTCACGCGCGTCTGCAGGAGGCCGGCGTCGAAAGCCCGATCGCGGATTTGTTCGATCTCTTCCTTCTTGGGCACGAGCGTGGCGTAGCTCACCCGATCGGGCGGATGCGTCAGCACGTAGCGCACGACTTCTTCGGACTGCTTGAAGTACTCGGCGCCGATCTTGGCCGCCTCCAGGCGATTGCCCTCGATCCATTCGCCGCTCTCCGCGATGCCGCGAACGAGATCCGCGACGAGCTCGGGTTTCGTATCGATGAGCTTCTGCGAGACGACGAGCACGCACGAGATGAAGCCCGGCCAGATGTCCTTGGCGTGGTAGAGGATCCGGCCCGTCCCGTTCAGCTCGGCGCGCGCCGCGTGGGGCTCGCCGATGAAGTAGGCGTCGATGGCCTTGGCGGCGAGCGCCGAGGGCATTTCGGGCGGCGGCAGCTCGACCATCTCGAAGTCTTTCGTCGTGAGCCCGCGGTCCTTCAGAAGCTTCACGAGCACGAGGTACTGATTGCTGTAACGGCTCGGAAAAGCGACCTTCTTGCCCTTCAAGCCTTCGAGATCATGGATATCGGATTCCTTCCGAACCATGATCGTCGATCCGTCCCGGTGGCCCAGATAGACGATCTTCGCCGCGACGCCCTGCTCGATGAGCTTCATCGCGAGCGGCGCGATAAAGAAGCTCGCGCCGATACGCTCGGTCTTGAAGGCCTCCGCCGCCGTCGGAAAATCCTGGAAACGCATCGACACGAACTTGTTCGCGCGGCTCGTCTTGCTCGCGAAGTCCGTGACCGGACACGTGAGGTGGCACGTCACGGGCAAGTACCCGACGTGAAGCGTCTCGCTCGCGGCGGGCTTCGGCGACCAGGCCTTGAGGCCCAGGTAGCTCGCGCCCGCGAGCGCGAGAAATCCCGCGGCCGCGATTGCGAAGGCCCGGCCGAAAGACGTTTGGCGGCGTTTTTTCGGGGTTTCGTTCATCGTTTCTCCTGGAGATTCGAGTTTTCCGAACTTTCGAGAACTCGCAGCAGTCCCTCGTGGTCGAGACCGAGTCCGCCATTCGCGTTGCGCTCGATGACTTGGAGGATACGCATCGGGCGGTGGCTGGCGATGAAGATGACGTCGGCCCAATCCAAGGCGTCCTCGATATCGTGGGTCACGAGCACGACCGTGCGGGGGAACTCGCGCAAGAGCATCTTGAACTCCCGCCGCAGACGATGGCGCGAAAGCGCGTCGAGCGAAGCGAGGGGCTCGTCCAGCAGCAGCGTCGGGCTCTGGGAGAGGATCGCGCGCAAGAGCTCGGCTTTGCGTCGCATGCCGCCCGAGAGCTCGTGCGGAAAATGCGACTCGAAACCTTCGAGGCCGGCCACGCGAAGCAAGCGCGCGACGAGCGCGGGATCGAGACCCGAGAGCGATCCGAAGTGCAAATTTTCGTGCACGTCCAGCCACGGGAAGAGACTGCTTTCCTGGTGGATGGTGAAGGCGGGACCTTCGACGTCGACGCGGCCGGAATCGGCGCGCTGGCGTCCCGCGAGGATGCGCAGCAAAGTCGACTTCCCGCAACCCGAGGGACCAAGCAACGCCGCCAAACGACCGCGCGGAACCTCGAAGCCGAGCCCCCGCAGAACGGGCTTCGCGCCCTCCGCGGCGGGAATCGCGTAGTTCAAATCCTCGACGCGAATCATGCTCCCTCCTCGGAGAGCGCCTCGCGAAAGGACCAGCCCAAACGCGCGAGACGACGGAATTCCACGAAGACGCGATCGATGCCAAGCCCCACGAGCCCGATCACCACGAGATAAACCAACACGAGGTCCACGCGCATGCCGTTGCGCGCGTCGAGGATGGCGAAGCCCAGTCCCCCGTCGCCCGCGAGCATCTCGGCGGCGACGAGCACGACCCAGCCCACCCCGGCCGCGATCCGCAGATGCGCGAGGATCTCGGGCAGCGCCGCCGGCCACTGCACCCGCGCGGCGAGACGCCAACCCTTCAGCCCCAGATCAAGGCCCGTTTCGAGATAGCGACGCGGGACGCGCTCCAAGGCCGCGAGACTCCCGGCGAGCGTCGGAAAGAAAGTCGCCAGGAAAAGCAGGACGATCACGGGCAGGTGACCCACCCCAAAGGCCAAGATCACGATCGGGATCCACGCCAGGGGGGACACGAAGCGGAAAAAATGCACGTAGGGTTGCAGCGCCGCCCGGCAGACGGAGTAGACCCAAAACACGAGGCCCAGGCTCGTCCCGAGCAGCGTCGTCGCCGCGAACGAGACCCCGTAACGAAAGAGAGATTGAAGCGCATGCCGCGGGATCTCGCCGCTCGCGAGTTCCTGAGCGGCGGCAGTCGCGACCGCCGCGGGGCCCGGAAAAACGCCCTCCGGCAGCCCGCTCCGCGCGGCGAGCCAACCCCAAAGCAAAGTCCCCAGGACCGTCACGATCCCGAACGGAATCCAGCGTTTCATTTGCACCATCCTCCGAGCTTAGCCCGCGATCCGTTGGATCGCGCCGATCAAGCCGCCGACGAGAAACCCCCGCCAAACCGCCACGCGTCGCCAACAAGCCCACACGCAGAACGCCGCGAGGGCGATCTCCACGTAGCCCCACTCGATCTTCAGCACCATCGAGTAGAGCGAAACGAAGATCGTGGCCGCGACCGCCGGTACGATGCCTTGCAAAAAAGAACGTGTCCACGCGAGCCCCAGGAGACGCCGAAGATAACGTCCCGTCCCGAGCATGAGCAACGCGGGGCCCGCGAAGATGCCGACGGTCGCCGCCGTCGCGCCCACGATGCCGTCGATGCGATACCCCATGTAGGTCGACGCGATGACGATGGGTCCCGGGGTCAAATTTCCGTAGACGACGGACTTCAGAAACGAAGCCGCATCGAGCCACGCGCGTTCCTGCACGAGGGTGCGTTCGAGCGCCGGAAGGACCATGTAACCCGTGCCGAACACCGTGAGCCCCGAAACGAAGAAAACCCAGAAGAGCGAGATCGGATGCACCCGCAAGGCACGCGGAGGACGAAAGCGCGGCGTATCGAGCGCGAGTCCCGCGAGGCCCACGACGAGGAGGATCAACGGCTCCGAAACGTGACCGAAGGCCATGAGCGCCGCCGCGAGCGCGAAGGCGAAGGGACGCCAAGCGGGAAGACCATCTTCGCGACCGCTCTCGCGCGCGTCTTCGAAAAGCCGCACGCAGGTGGCGGCGATGACGACGACGACGGCGACCTGCAAAGTCGCCGTGACGGCGTGGAGCATCTGCGCGCCGCCGTGCGCCTCGATCCATCCCTCGAAGGCCGCGAGCCCCAAGATCATGAGGAAGCTCGGCAGCACGAAAGCCGCGAGCGCGAGCGAGCCGCCCCGCCAACCCGCGAGCTCCTGCCCCAGGAAGATGGCCATGAGCGAGGAGACGGGACCCGGCAGCATCTTCACGAGGGAAAGCCCCTCCTGAAAACGGCGGGGCGTCACGAGCGACTTGCCCGCGACGAGCTCTTCGCGCATGAGGGAAATCGTGACGAGCGGCCCGCCGAAGCCGAGGGCCCCTACTCGCAACATCGAAGCCACGAGGCTTCGCAACGGATTCACGCGATCTCGCGCACCGCTTCGCGGAGTTTGCGGACCTCTTCGAAGACTTCCTTCAGGACCTCACGCTCGAGCGTCTCGAGGACGGCTTCGGTCGCGGGGTTGGCCGCGGTCTTGCCGCTACGCTCGCCCTTGAGGAACTTTTTCGCCCCGACGATAGAGTAGCCCTCGTTGTAGAGGAGGTGCTTGATCTTGAGGAAGTTCTCGACGTCCTCGTCGGAGTAGAGCCGTTGTCCGCGGCTCGTCTTCGACGGTTTGAGCGTCGGGAACTGAGATTCCCAGAAGCGCAGGACGTGGGGCTGCACCCCGATCTTTTCCGCCGCTTCTTTAATCCTTAAGAAAGCCATGACCCGGATTCCACCACAGCTCTTCTAAGCCCGCAACTCGCCGCCGAGTTTCTGGGCGGCTTCGATCATCTTCTTGAGGAAGGCCTGGATCTCGGCGTCGACGAGCGTGCGATCCTCGCCCTGCAGCGAAAAGCGGAACGCGACCGACTTCCGACCGTCCGGAAGCGGAAAGACGTCGAGGCATTCCACGTCCAAGAGCTCGGGGCCCGACGCCTTGCGAAAGGCGCGATCGACCTCGGCCATCGCCTGCGGACCCGCGAAGACGATCGCGAGATCGCGTTCGACGATCGGGAGCGGACGGCTGAGCTTGATCTTGCCGCGAGGGTCCACGAGGTTCGGCTTCGTCCAGCCTTCCCGCTCGGACTCGAGGTCCGCGAGCACGCGGAGCTCGCCGAGCGCGACGCCGAGCTGCAAACCCGTCGCGAGGTTCAAGAGCTGGGATTTATGCGAGGGGTGAAGTTCACCGATGTAACCCTTCACGAAGCCGAGGCCCTTGCCCGGCCAGGCGACGATCGCCGATCGATTGGGATGCAAAAGTTTGACCGGAATCCAAGGCGCCACGCGCTCGAGCTCCGCCGTGAGCTCCGGCGACGCGAGGATCTCGGAGAGCACGCGCACTTGCGCGCCACCCCAACGTCCCTCCAAGGCGGCCAGCCCGGGCAGGAGAGACTCGAAGACGCCTTTCGCGTCGAAGAAGTCGACCTGGGCCTTGCGGTCCTTCGAGGCCTTGTCCGTCGACCAGTGGGCGGCCTGCACGGGGCCCATGAGGGCCCAAGCCACGTGAAAGTCCTCGCGACACATCGTCGAGTGGTAAGGCCGACCCGAATCCTTGGCGGCGGCCGGCACGGCCGTCTCGGGCGTGAGCGCCTCGAAGACCGCGCCGTTATCGAAGAAGCCGCCTTGCAGCTGACCGAGCGCCGCGTGGCGCTTGACGACTTCGAGGAGTCCGAACGTCAGCGTCGGCCGCATCGAGCTCCAGTCGCCCGAAAGCGGATTCTTGAGCGTCACGGCGCGGGCCTTCGGCACGAAGGCGAGCTGCGCGGGCGAGACGAAGTTGTAAGGCATGACTTCGGTGAGCCCCGTCTCGAGCACGAGCCGACGCACGGTACGCATGCGTCGGTAAAGCTCTTCGGTCTGCGAAACCGTGGCGGTTGCTTGCACGGGAAAACGTTCGGGGATGCGATCGTAGCCGATGAGACGCGCGCCTTCCTCGACGAGATCGATCTCACGATCAAGGTCGAGACGATGCGGGGGCACGTCGACGCGCACGACGTTCGGCGACTTGACCTGGGCTTCGATCGAAACGGATTGGTAAGCCTTGGCCAGTTCCTCGGCCGAGACTTCGATGCCGGTCAAGCTGCGAAAGTTCCGCACGTCCAGATTGACCGAGTGGCCTTGCAGCATGCGCTCGATCTTTTCCTTGTCCGAGACGATCTCGACGAAGGCGCCGCGACGACGCGCGCCCGTGAGGAGCTTAAAGAAATGCGCCGCCCGCGAAGCGGCCCGCACGACGTTCGAAGCGTCCACGCCGCGCTCGAAACGGTGCGAGGCCTCGGAGTGAATGCGGTGGCGAGCCGCCATCTTACGGATGACGATGGGATCGAAAACCGCCGACTCGAGGATGATCCGCGTCGTCGCGGCCGTCACGCCGCTCTCGAGTCCACCCATGACGCCCGCGAGCGCCAGCACCTTCTCGGAGTCCGCGATGACCAGATCTTCGGCGTGGAGCGTGCGCTCCTCGCCGTCCAAGGTCTTGAGCTTCTCGCCGTTCTTGGCGAAGCGCACGATGAGCTTGGAGCCGGCGACCTTGTCGGCGTCGAAGGCGTGCAGGGGGTGACCGAGTTCCATGAGCACGTAGTTCGTCACGTCGACGACGCTGTCGTGCGAGCGGTGGCCGAGCATCTCGAGTTGGCGCTTGAGCCAACCCGGACTCGGGCGGTTCTCGAGGCCCTCGAAGAGCTGCGCGCCGTAGAGCGGGCAAGCCTTGGTCGCCTGGACTTCGCAGCGGATGAGCGCGACTTCGGAGGAATCCTTCGGGTCGATGCGCTCGAAGTCCGGGAGCTTGGGACGCACGCCGAGCAAACGGCCGACTTCGCGCGCGACGCCCGCGTGCGAAAGACAATCCGCGCGATCCGGAGTCAGCTCGACTTCCCAGATTTCGTCCAGGAGACCGAGCGCGCGGAAAACGGGCGAGCCAAGGGGCGCGGAATCCGGCAGATGCAGAATACCGTTGGATTCCTCCGACAGCGCGAGTTCGCGCTCCGAGCAGAGCATGCCGAAAGAGTCCACGCCGCGGATCGCGGAGGCCTTGATCTTCAGGTCACCGGGCAAGTGCGAGCCGACTTGGGCGAGCGCGACCTTGACGCCCGCCTTCACGTTCGGCGCGCCGCAGACGATCTGGAGCGGCGGCTTGGCTTCGTCCACGATGACTTGGCAGACGTTCAGTTTGTCGGCGTTCGGATGTTTCTCGAAGCTCTTGATCTGCGCCACGATGACCGTGTCGAGTCCTTCGCCCACGCGACGCCAGCCACCGATCTCGAGGCCCGCGTGCGGCAGCCGCTCGCGCACCTCGGCCGCCTTC
>DDRA01000071.1:43966-49381 GCA_002343545.1 Bacteriovoracaceae bacterium UBA2428 | reverse complement strand
CTCGACATCGTGGGGACCATCGATCGCGTTTTGACCCTGGACTTCGGCGCCTCACCGGCGTCTTTGGACGATGCGGATAGCCGCTATTATTTTTGGATCGCCATGGCGGGTTTAGGGGTCCACCCGGAAAACGTCACGATCACCTCCAACCGGTCGCTCCAGGTGATCGGTTATCAGGATTCCTTCGGAACCGGGCACTACAGCTATCTGGACGGATCCGCGACGAGCGTCGGCTCGACGGGAACCGTGATCAGCACCCGCCCCAATTCGGCCGGCGACGGCTACACCTTTTTCCTTCTGCAAGATCGTTCCGTCTCGACTTTGCAGCTTAGCTACGTGGCCGGCGCGACCCCCGATCCTCACGGATTCATTCTGGGTGCCATCGAAGTCCGGAACGAATGAAGATGTCTCGTATCGTCCCGCTCTGCTTGCTCGCGGCCGTGGCCTCTCGGCCCGCGGCGGCCATCAACTATTTTCAGCTTCAGCGTTCCCACTCGCTCACTTACGAAAAGCTCGAAGACGCGGGCCTTAAGCAAAGTCTCGTGAATCGGGACTACGATTACATCCTGATGCTCGGGGCTTCCTACATGGAAAGCCCCCTGAAGATCCGGAATCTCGGCACGGGCGCCCAGGAAGACATCGTAAAGAGCTTCTACTCCGTGAATTTCGGTGCGGGGTACAATTTCAACTCGTGGTTCGCGGCCGGGGTCGGCGCGAACTACGTGCGATTCGCCGACAACAACGACGAGTCCCACGCGGGAATCAGTGACCCCGAGCTTCAGCTCAAGTTTCGGGTCGTGCAGGCGGAGCGTTTCGGGTTCGCCCTCATTCCGTTCACGAATTTCGGCCTCTCGCAGGGCAAGTACGTCATCTCCGGCCTCGTTCAAGGCGCCAACATGAACGGCATCGAGATCTCGCCCATCTCCGATCGGGGGCAGGGCTACGGGATGAAGGCGGCTTTCGAATGGGGTTTCCGCCGCTTCCAGGTCGTGTCGAACCTCGGCTACCGATTTTCGCCCGCGGCCAAGGAGGCGGACGTGAACGGCCGGACGCAGGTCGATTATCGGCATACGCTCCTAACGGGATTGGGCGGCTACGTTCCGTTGGGCGATCGCTTCGGCGGAAACATCGAGTTCAATCGCGTTTGGCGCCTCGATCAGTTGAGTAACACGCAGTCGCTGAACGAGCTCTACGTCGGGGCGGGCATGGCGCTCACGACGGAGGTCCACCTTTTCTCGGGGATCGGCATCGGCAGTCTCCTCGCGCGCAGTCTCGACAAGGACTACCGCGTGACGGCGGGGCTCAAGATCATCAATCCGGTCGAGACCACGAAGACCCGCCGCGTGTCCTTCAACGGGGTGATGGTCGATCGGGAGACGGAGTCGCGGGTTTGCGAAGAGCCAAAGATTTTCGGCGATACGAACGTCCTGACGATTCGCTTCTTCAAGAACGATTCGGGCGTAATGAAGGATCACCCGGATTTGACCGCGGCTTTGTCGCGTCTCGCGGAGAATCTGGCCCTCGTCGAGAGAATCGAGATCGTGGGGCACGCCTCTTTCGAGGGGCCGGCGGACTTGAATGCCGCGATTTCCCGTCGGCGTTCCGAAAGCGTGGCCGAGCGGTTGCGCGAGGCGGGGATTCCGGACGCGATGATGGAACTCGGTTGGCGGGGCGCCGGGGATCCACTCGAGAGTCGCGTGAAATCACGGCGAGTGGCGGTCGTCGCCCACCTGAAGCGGGAACGCCTTTGTCGGGAGCAACCATGAAGCGAGTTTGGCTGGTCTTTCCCTTCTTCGTTGCCGCTTGCGCCAGCCGTGGCCCTCGTCCCCTGTCGGAGCAGATCGAGCGCGCGAAGAAGAAGTATGAAGGGCTGACCGCGGAGCGAGAATCCTTCGTGGGGACGATCCGGGCCGACCAGGACTTGGCCGCCGGCCCTGTCTACTTCGCCGACGAGCGGAGAGAGGAACTCTTCCGGAAAGCCGTCGAACGTGGCGCCGAGGTGATCGTCTTGACGGAAGACGGGAAGCGGACGCGGCACCGGTTGCCGGGGGCGAAGCCGCCCCCTCCGGTCGCGGCGACCATTCTTCCCGCCGACGTCATCCATTCTCGCCTTCCTTCGGCGAGGGCGGCGTTACCGTCCGACGATAAAGAAAATCGCTGACACGCTCACGTCTTCTTCCCTTTCGAGAGGCGTACCGAATCCTCCATGAGATCCCTCTGGACCTGCTGGATCTCGAGGAGCTTGTGCCATTGGTGCGAGACGAGTTGGTCGATCTTAATGTGGAGATGGCGAATCTCGAGTTCCGCTTTGAGGTTCGTTTTGTAGTCCGCTTCGGCTTGGAGCCGGTCCTTTTGGGCCTGCCGGTTCTGGCTCATCATGATGATGGGGGCCTGGAGGGCGGCCAGGCAGGAAAGCACGAGGTTCAGGAGAATGTACGGGTAGGGGTCGAACGCCGCGTCCTTCGCCATGACGAAGGTGTTGGCGAGAATCCACGCGACGAGGACGAGGCTGAATCCGATGATGAAGGTCCAGCTTCCGCCCACGCTCGCGATCCGATCCGAAAGCCGGGCGCCAAAGTCCGAGTTTTCTTCGATGCTTTCCGGTGGCGTCGAGACGGGCTCGTGCTTGCGCAGCGCTTCGAGCACTTCTTTCTCGGCTTCCGTAAGTTCCTTCTTTTCGGCGAAGAGGCTTTGTTCGACGAAGTCCGCGCGGACTCGATTCAGGCACGACAGGCAGAGGCCGTCCTCGGGCTTCCACTCGGGCGCTCGATCGCGCACGAAGGGGAGCAGGGCCGGCCGAAGGCTAGCGCCGGGAAAGAGCTCCCGGGCGTGGACGTTGCCTCCGCAAACGCCGCAGTGGGCCGTCGGGGAGGGCGATGAGAGGCGGGAAGTCATGCTGTCGTTGAAGATAGCCCAGATAAACGGAATTGCACCTAAGGGCGCGGTTCAGGCTTTCTTTCGACTGCGCTCCCGATCGTAGTTACGGGTGAGGGTGGCTTCGACCTGTTGCTTGGCGTCCTCGATCATCCAGCGCACGAGTTCGGAGTCGTCCACTTTGAGAAGGCGCGCGAGCTGAATGACCTTGTTCATCGGGGGTTGGGATTTTTCGCGTTCCCAGTCCGAAATGAACTGCGGGCTTTCGTAACCGAGCTCGAGGGCGAGTTCTTTTTGGGTGAGGCCGCTCGCTTCGCGGTAAATGCGCAGAACTTTACCTAGCATGAGGGTCGTCCGACGAAGCGATCCGTTCGCTGTGGTTGTGGGTCATGAACCCGATTTCGCGCTCCCGGTCGATGACTTTCGCGATGCGCTTCATGGAGATCTGTATTTCGTAGAGTCCGGGCGTATTGACCTCCTGGATTCGGTGGGTCGGGACTTTCCACTCCATGATTTGGTTGGCGCCCATGATGAGACGTCGCGCGGACTCTTTAAGGATGAGCAGGACGACGAAGCGGGGGCGCTTGGTGAGCTCCATGAAGTTGCCGAAATAGAGCTGCTCTAGGGTGAAGGAAGTGACTTCGAAGAAGCGCAGGTTTCGGAGAAACTGGCAGTAGTTTCGGTCGTAGCACTCGACGACGTCGGTCGGGTCGATTCCCCCCGTGAAGCCGTCCGGAACTTCGGCTTCGAAGATCCGGAGGACGTGTCGAACGAAGACCCGCGCATCGTGGGGGTCTTCACCGGATTGGGCGATGGAGTTTTCGACGTCGCGCGACCGACGGAGAGAATCGAGAACCTTGCGGCGACGGGAGGGGGAGGCCGCCCAAAAGGGCGAAGGCTGATTTTCGTCGCGGAGACGGAGCGTCGGGACGTATCGCCGAAGGGCGGCCGCGTATTCGCCTAGGCGGGCGATGTACTCGTCGTGCTCTTGGAGGGTGCAGGCTCGGTGGCCGCTCAGAAGTCCCATCGAGTCTCCTTATGAGATGAGGTCCACGAAAACTCCAACCAGTCTTACGGGGCAAAAGGCGACATGCGCAAGTAAAAATCTACAGACTGGCTCACCTTTATGATGCGCCAATACAAAGTAAAAATTTAATGAGGGCTTCCGGTACTTTCCGGATGCCGATATCGTGATGAGCGGTCCATTTTAAAAGAGGGAGATGAAAAATGCTTAAGTATGGTTCACTTGGTCTCGCTTCGGGGCTTCTCGTGGCTTTGGCTGGATGCGGAGGGAGCGGGTCCGGCGGCGGAGGGGCGACCGTGAATCTGTCCTTCCTTTCGACGGCGGTCAGCGCTCAGAATTCACTCTTCTCGACCGGACTGACGGCTTTTTCGGGCACCTACACCGATCTCGGAATCGCGACCTCGGTGGCGGGCGAGGGCCTTCAGAGTTTCAAAATGTATTTTCGCGAGATCAAGATCTGTAAGTCTTTGACGGTGAGCGGATCTGGTTACTCGAACGCGGAAGGCTGCGTGACGATCTATTCGAATACCTCGGATACCTACCATGGGACCGAAGGTCCCTCGGCGTCCGAACGAACGGTGATGGAGGCGGCGGGCGAAGGCAAGTTCTACGATATCCTTTCCGCCACGGATCGCGCGGCGCTTTCGAAGGAAATCGAGTTCGAGCCCGGTGAATACAATTATGGCATCGTCGAAACCCATCCTTGGGTGAAGATGAAGGCGAAATCGGGCGCGCTGTGCACCAAGCCCACGGGCGCGGCCGAATCCACCAGCCAACCTTACTATACGCGAGTGACGAGCTTGGCCTGCGGCAGCGGGGCGGAAGAGGCCCTCGTCTACATTACCAACGCCAACACCAATTTCCGCTTCCTGACGCCCTTCACGGTCGAGGCGGGTGGCAGCTACAAGCTTGATCTCGCCTTCAATATGGACGGCGCGGTCAAGGCCCTGAGCGCCGGAGCTTCTTCCACCCTCAACGACGCGACCTCGGGCTTCTATGTTCCGATGGTGCGGATGGTTCCTTCGCCGCATTCGGCGTCGGCGGCGACCAAGGTGGAAACCTACCTGCTCGAACCCACGGGCTCCAACGGTCTCGGAAACTTCAAGATTCGCGCGGAGATCTATTATGACGGTAGCGATACCACGAAGGCCCCCCTGTCGATCATGACGACGGTCTTGGCCGGATCCAACCAGTTGCCCGTCGATAACAAATCGATCTACGCGAACTCGGCGACGGTCGAAGGCGACGTCATCACGACGAAAAGCTGGGCCGGCAAGGTCGGTCTGACGCTTACGCGTTCGGCCGAAGGCAGCGAGGCCACCGCGACGCTGGTATGTTCCGCCCACGGCGAGGAGGGCGGGGCCTTCATCGCCGCCAGCAGCCCCGCATCCTCGGATGACCTTTGCTCGACGGCGAGCGAGGTCACGCTTCGCGACGCCGATGGGCCGGATACGCTGACTCTCGAATAATCAGAAGTTTTGATCCCGTACCCGCGCCGCCCGCGATACGGGCGGAGT
>DDRA01000071.1:40421-43795 GCA_002343545.1 Bacteriovoracaceae bacterium UBA2428 | reverse complement strand
GCCCAGGCCCGGAATTGGTCGTCGGAACCCTCCCAAAATCGCCTTAGGGGTCGTTGGCGGGGGGAAATAGGCGGCGGTGGTGTTTTTGCCGGAGGGCTTCGGCCGCGATGGCGATTTGCTCGGCGGGCGTGCCCTTCTTCTTCTCGAGATCGATGTACGTTTCGACGATGGAGTCGATGAACGCCAGTTTGGGGTCTTTCGCCTCCTGAGGCTCTTCGCTCAGTTCTAAGAGGTACTCCATAAGCATTTTCGACTTGGCTTGCTCGGCCCTCTGGAGCTCGAGTTGGTGGCGCAGCACTTCGTAGACGGAGGCCGTGATGAGGCTCATCGCTATCGCGTTGTAGGTTCCGACGACCCAACGTCCGTAGAACTCGACTTCCATGCGTCGGCCGTACCGCGCGCGGAACGCGGACAGGAAAGCCTCGGTCCCCTCTTCGTGTAGAACGCGGGCAAAATGGGCGAGTTGCTCCGGAGCGATGGCGATGTCGAGTTTCGGAAAATATCCCGGCAAGTGTCCATGCATGAGGGCGGGGACCGATAGCACGGCCGACAGCAGTTGTTTGATCGTGGGGGCGGACCCGGCGAAGCGCATTTCGAATTCGCGTCGTAGCGCCGAGCTGCGGAGCAGGCCCAGTTCTTCGAAAGCGTCGACGGCGTTTTTGGCGGCCAGCGCCATTTCGATCTTCTGGAGAAAGTACTGATCCTGGCTTTGCCGCGCCCGATCGACGAGGGTTTCGGGGACATCGTTGGCGAGCTTGTAGAAAGCGACGGCTTTGCGGCGGATCTCTCGTGGCGAGTATTGATCCTTGCCGGAACCCTTGAGCAGCGTTTTCAGACGCGCCTGGACGACGGGGCTTTCGGAGTGCACAAGTTCATACCATTGGTCGGCGTCGAGCAGATCGGCCATCGCGAAGGGACTCTGGCGAAGCAGAGCGGCTTCGGCATCCGGAATGGGTAAGAGGCTATGAAGCGTGGCGGCACACTCGGAGACGGCGCCCGACGGGGCGGCGGGATCGAGCGCGGCGGCCGCGGGCCCGCGGGTTAGTGCGGGTGATCCTTCGTGCGAGGCGCAAGCCGCCAAGCCACAGATAAGAACCCCCCTCGCCAAGCGGGTCGCGCTGTTCCACGTCATCTCCTCGAGTATGTGGACGGCGGGGAGGAAGGGCAAAGTCATGGAGTTGGCGCAAGCGGATGCCTCGGCACCGACGAGGATCACTCGAAATGCGCTAAAATCGTTGTCGGAGGATTTCAGAATGCCGTTTCTAAGTCGTTTTCTCGTGGGTCTCATGGTGGCTTCCGTCGGTCTGAGCGCGGTCGCGAAGCCGACGCGGAAGGTCGCCACGGCCAGCTCGGAAGCTCAGGCCCTCGAGATCGTGGCCGCTAACATCGAGAAGGAGCGGGGCAAGCTCGCGGCGGCCAAGGAAGCTCTGGCGGCCGCAAAAGCGGATGCCAATGGCGAGCGTTGGAAGATCGGTCTCGGCGCCGGCGTCGTGGCCGGCGCGGGCGGCGCCGCGGTGGGCGCGGCGTTCGCCCTGAGCGGTGGCGGTACGGAAGCCCATGTCAAGACCGGTAAGATCATCGCGATGGTCGCCGGTGTCGTGATCTTCACCGGTATCGTCGCCATCGCGGACGGCGCGTATGAGTTGTACCTCGACAAGAAGCAGATGGAAACGGCCCGCCAGAACATCGTACTGGCGGAACAGGCGCTGGCCATCCAAAGCCAGGCCGCCGAGAACAACTAACGAGGCCCTTCTTTTTAAACGGCAATTCGGCGTCGGGAGCTTCTCGGAGTTCTCGGCGCCGAGTTCGTTTGAGAAGATGACTTCGAAGCGAATCATTCAGACGGTCGGTCTGAAATGGTTGGCCCGGCAAGATTCGCACCAGGGGATCATTTCCGAGGCCCCGGGCACTTCCGAAAACAGTTAAGTTTCGTTTAAGGGCTTGAGTCAGGGACTTCTTCAATCCGATAGAGAATCCCATGAGATTAGATTACTTGCTTGCCGCCGCGGTCCTGAGCTCCTGTGGTCCTGGCTTGAAAGGGGCGAGTGACCTGAGTCCCGCTTCGGAGGCTTCCCAGTATGCCTTCTCCGCGAATTTCTCGCTCGTCGAGGACCTCGAGGATGTCGTGGACGTCGTCGATGGCCATGACACGGCCTATCGGCTTCTTGCGTACTTGCTCGTCGCCGGGGAGGCTAACGAGACTCAGCGCCTGCCGATTGATCTCAAACGAAACGGCGACGCCGATTTCGACTCTTATGCCGATGTCGTGCTGACGGCCGGAAGCGGGAGTTTCTCGGGTCTCTTCGAAGTTCCGGGCGACTTCGAGCAAGCCAACGAGAGCTTTCAAGTGGAACTGAGTCTCGTCGATGAATCCGGAAACCGGCTCCTTAGTAAAGTCATTGACGTCGATGGAACTCGAGAGTCGGCGGCGGGTCTGTCGGCGGATCCCCTGCGGCCCATGGCGGCGTCCGACATCCGCGAGGTCGCGGTCGATCTGACGTCGACGATCTGCACGGTGCTCGGCTACTGGGATGCCACGCAGAAACTCCTGTGCGACTCCGATGCGGTGAGCGCCATTACGGCGTCCGTCGTTTCGTCGCTCTCCTCGGATCTGTCGGTGAGTCAGCTGACCGGCCGAGAGCTCGCCGAAGCCGCGCAATCTATTCTGTACTTCAACTACAAGACCAACGCGGGCGGCATCCGCGATGTGATTGAATCGACCAATATCGGGAAGAGTGGATTCGAGGCGAACTATCGCGCGGAACTTTTCCGCCTGACGCCGGTTCTGAGCTCCGATTCGGGACTGTCCTATTTCTCGAACGCAACTCAAATGCGGGACGCGCTCACGGAGATGCTGCCGAGAGTTCCTTTCGAGTTCACGGATACCGATGACTCCGACAAGATCGGTGGGCAGATGCTGCTGCCCAACTGGGACGATCGCGATAGCGAAGCGACCAGTGCGGGTCGCTGCAAATTCGTGGCGGCCCAGGGGTGGTCGCCGGACCGCTGGTACCCGCAGATGGACGGATTGCCAGATTGCGACGGAAGCTTCGTGGCCTATTTTGGCGGCGAGAGCCGCGCGTCGGCCAAGGGGACGCTGATCGGCGCCGTGCCCTTCGAGGAACTCATCAAGACGCTTCGCCTGCGTGGTTTTGGAAACAGCTATAGTAACGTCGAACGGAAGATTCGTAAGTGGGTCTACACGATTCCCTCCGGGACGAGCGTGCCCGCCGGTGCCACGCGAATCTGGTGGATCCATAAAAATGCGTCGGGCACCGAAACCGGTCGTGTGGGTTCGGTGAGCCTCGTCAATAAGATGATCACGCCGAACGCGAGGCTCGAGTTCACGGGCGGGGCTCGCTTCGACCTCGATG
>DDRA01000071.1:18794-40291 GCA_002343545.1 Bacteriovoracaceae bacterium UBA2428 | reverse complement strand
TCTCGCTTCGACCTCGATGCCGATCAGGGCGCGGCCCCGGACACCGTGGAATTGACGGTGAAGAACGTGGGAACGGCCGCGGCGACTCTCGGCACGATCTCGGATGCCGGCCTCGGTCTCGATTCGCCTTTCTCTCTCTCCTCGGCGACTTGCACGACGGGCCAGACCTTGGCCGTGAATGCGACCTGCTCGCTGACCGTTTCGCTCGCGACGGGGACGGCGGGTAACTTTGCCGGCTCGCTTTCGCTCGCCTACGACAACGGCGTTCAGGTCGATGACGTCGGCGTGGGCGTCACGCTCGGCGGCTACGTGCGGCTCGTGCGCGAGGCCAATCTCGTCACTTCGGGAACGCTCAGCACGACCGCGGGGGTCGGCACTTCGTCGATCATCACCGTGACGGTGAGCAACAGCGGCAATCGGTCGGCCGGTCTTGGCACTTTCAGTGACGCGACCTTAGGGCTCGCGGCGCCGTTCAGCTACGCGAGTGGCGGAAGCTGCGTGAGTGGCGGATCCTTAGCCGCCGGATCGAGCTGCACGCTTCGGGTTTCGTTCACGCCGACGGCGGCGGGGGCGGCCAGCGATACGCTGACGATTCCGTACACGAAGCCGGGAACGGCCACGGCCGCCGCGTCGCTGAGTGGTACGGGCACGGTCGCCGTGCTCACGATCACGCCCTCGGGGACCTTGGGCTTCGACGCCACGAACGTGGGCCAAACCGACGACCTTACCGTGACCCTTAGCAACACGGGAACGGGCGTGGCGACGCTCGGAACCCTCTCGACCGGCGCCCTCGGGCTCGCGGCGCCTTTCAGTTATGTCACGGGCGGAACTTGCGCGAGCGGCGGAACGCTCGCCGCGAGCGCCTCGTGCACCCTCATTCTGCGCTTCACTCCGACGAGCGGCGTCGTTTCGACGGACACCCTTGAGGTTTCGTACAATAACGGGGCCGTTCAAACGAGCGCGTCGCGCGGAGTCTCGGGCCAAGGCACTTTGAACCTTGGTGAGCTCGTGGCCTCCATCGGCAACTCCTACGCATTCACCGGTGACGGAGGTTTTGGCCCCGTCGATGGCTCGGCCGTCATCACGCTGACCTTCGTGAACCAAGGCGGGGGCTCGGTCTCGGGATTGTCCTTAAATTTGCTGGGCACCTTCAGCTCGGAGCTGGCTCTCGAAAACGACACTTGCAGCGGAGCGACGATCACGCCGAGCGCGAATTGCTCGGTCGATGTGCGCTGGACGCCTAGCGGAGGAGAGCAGTTCATGTCGGATGAATTGTTGCGCATCAACTACAATGACGGAGCAACTTCTCAGACCCTGGATACGGTCAACTTCGGCGGATTCGCGGGAACTTGAGGCTAGCATGGGAAAGATGACTGACTTCGGTCGACTGAGTTTTGTCCTTTGGGTTGGCGTCGCGGCGACGGCCCCGGCGCAAGGGGCGCGCAAGGAGCCGACGACCTTCGTCTGTTCGGAGATCCGTGACCGCACGCCCCTCAAGTGCCTGGCCGCGCAGACCGCCGTTCTCGCGGAGGGCAGCCAGATTTCCGCTTGGACCCAGTTTCGTTTTGAAAGTTCGCTGCGGCCCGTGCAGCACGTCTGGTCTTTCGAGGGCCAAGAGGTCAGTCGCCGAACGCTCACGCCCACCTCTCTCGGGTGGCGGGGGGTGACCTCGGTCTCGACGCGCGACCGTTTGGGGACTTGGCGCTTGGACGTGCTCGAAGCCGACGGTGCGCTGATCCGGTCTTATTCCTTCGTTCTGGCTCAGGGGCGCGCCGGTCGAGTGGGACGCATGCTGCCCTCGGAGTCGTCCCCTTCGCTTGTAGAGAATGCGGTCGCGAGCCCCGAGGAACCGTCTCCGCAGGCGCCGCCGCAAGCGCTCGAGCCGCAAAAGCCGGAGCCGCAAGCTACGCCCGAAACGGCGATGTCGCCCGTTGCCGTCGCTTCCGAATGGGAGGCGCGATGGCTCAGTTTTCAAGCGGGAGGCCACGTGGTCTGGCAATCAGGTAGTTGGAGCGCGAGCGGCGTTCTTTACTACAATCCGCGTCTCGTTATTCAGCGCTTCGAGCTGGGAATCGTCCTGGGTTACAGCTACCTCAAGCGTGACGATGTCACGCGCTTCTCGCAGTTCGAATATCTCGCATCGACGGCTTATCGTTTGACGGAAAACTTTTCGGCCGGGATTCGTGGCGGGGCCCAAACCTGGACGTGTACGAATTGCACGACGAGCGCGGTCGTGGGGCCGCATTTGGAACATGACATGAAACGGGGATGGCTCGGGGGAATCTGGGCTTCGTACCTATTCTCGTTCCGGGATCCAAGCTCGAGTGCGGCTTCGGTAGGCCTCCGCTTCGAGGCTCCTTAGGTTCGAAAAATGGTTGGCCCGCCAGGACTCGAACCTGGGAATGTCAGAATCAAAATCTGATGCCTTACCAACTTGGCGACGGGCCAACGCCGCGAAGTGGAATGAATAACATATGACGCGCGCTTGGCAAGGGGGCGCGAGAGGCTAGGCGCTAATCTTCGGTGCCCGTGAGTCGGCGCTGGGGAAAGCTCTCGGCCACGCCGTTCACGGGCCCCGCGAGCGCCGCTTGGTAGGCCGCGAGAACCTTGGCTTCGAGTTCGCTGCGGGTCTCGAGATTGAGGGGGTGGGCGATATCGCGGAAACTGCCGTCTTTGCGCTTCTTCGCGGGCATGGCCACGAAGACCCCGGCCTGTCCTTGGATGATCTTTAGATCGCGCACGACGAAGCAACCGTCGATGGTGATGGTCGCGTAAGCTTTCAGCTTGTCTTCGTTCACCGGGAAAATCTGCACGTCTGTGATGTTCATCTCGATAAAAGCGTAACGAGTTTTTTGCTCGCTGCGTCAAATATCGCGCAAGCGCTTGAATTTGCTGATCCAAAACATGGAAAGGTTTAGCGAAGCCCCCTCTCCCGACTGGGAGGGCGGGGGCTTCGTGACGAGCTCAAGCGTGCTCGTTCAAGTAGTGCTCGGCATCGAGGGCGGCGGCGCAACCCGAACCTGCGGCCGTAATGGCTTGGCGGTAGCGGCTGTCTTGGACGTCGCCGCAGGCGAAGACGCCCGGGATGTTCGTGGCCGTCACGTGCGACTTTTCGCTCGAGGTTTTGATGTAGCCCTTGTCGTCGGTCGTGATCTGGCCGGCGAAGAGTTTCGTGTTCGGCGTATGGCCGATCGCCACGAAGACGCCGTCGAGCGCGAGATCGCGCTTCGTGTTCTCGACCGTGTTGTGCAGGCGCACGCCCGTGACTTCGTTCTCGCCCAGGATGTCCTCGGTCACGGTGTTCAGGATGAACTCGACCTTGGGGTTCGCCTTCGCGCGGTCGACCATGATCTTGGAGGCGCGGAACTCGCTGCGCCGGTGGATGAGGTAAACCTTCGTCGCGTGGCGCGTGAGGTAGTTCGCTTCTTCCATCGCGCTGTCGCCGCCGCCGATGACGGCCACGACTTTGCCGCGGAAGAAAAAGCCGTCGCAGGTCGCGCAGGTGCTCGCGCCTTTGCCCATGAGGCGACGTTCGTTCGGCAGGCCCAGGAGGTTCGCCGAGGCGCCCGTCGAGAGGATCACCGTCTTGCCTTGGTACTCGGTCGAGTCGACCCAGACCTTCTTAGTGGGGCCGGCGAGGTCGACCTTCGTGACGTCGGCCGAGATGAACTCGGCGCCGAAGCGTTCGGCCTGCGCGCGCATTTCCGCCATGAGGTCGGGACCCATGATGCCGTGCTTGAAGCCCGGGAAGTTCTCGACTTCCGAGGTGAGCATGAGCTGGCCGCCCGCTTGGTAGCCTTCGATGACGAGCGGCTTGAGGCTCGCGCGTGCGGCGTAGATGGCGGCCGTGAGGCCGGCGGGACCGGATCCGACGATGATGACGTTACGTTCGCTCATATGGGCTTGGGGTATAGCGTCCGTGGCTCTGGCTTGCGACCCCAAAACACGTCTACCGGGCGTCGCGCGCCGCGCGCCGCGCCACTCTCCGTGCGCCACTTGGCATGCCTCCGTGCCGTACGCCAACGGGAGCCCGGAAAAACGGGTATAAACGAGGACATGCCGCGCGCTACTCGCACCGTCCGTCGAGCCGCTCCCAAGCTTCCCGCCGCCGAGGCCTTGCTGCGGGCGCCGGGACTGGGGCTGCTCACCGTTACGACGGGCGGAGCCGCGCAACGCGAGTTTCTCGCTCGTTACTCGCCGGGCTTGGACGCCTCGGAATGGCCGCTCGACGTGAAGGCTCGGCTGCGCGCCGCGAAGGCTTTGCCGCCGCCCTTTTTCTTTCTGGGCGTGCCGTCGGATTCGGGCGGCGGCGTTTGCCGGGGGGCGGCCCACGGCCCGGCCGCGTTGCGTGCGCGTCTCTTCGAGCTCGGCCGTCTGGAGGCCTCGCGCGATTTGGGCGACATCGCCTGCATCCCGCAGCTCAGCCACGATTCCATCCTGAACGCTCGCCAGTTGCGCGCTTCGGGCCGCGCGCTCTGGGGCACGGAGTACCGCGCGGGATGGCCCGTGTCGGCGCTCAACCTGACCGAAGAAACGCTCCTGCGCGCGTGGAAGCTCGCGCCCAAGTTCCGTCCGCTCGTCGTGGGGGGCGACCATTCCGTGAGCGGCGCCGTCTTCGCCGCGCTCGCGCGCGCGGGCAAGCTCAAGGACCTCGCCGTGCTGCACATCGACGCGCACACGGACCTCATGGAAAGCCGCTTCGGCATCGAGCACTGCTTCGCGACTTGGACGGCCCACGCCGTCCGTCGGCTGAAGGACCCGGCCCGCTGGGTGCAGATCGGCGTGCGCACGAGCGGCCGCACGAAAACGGAGTGGGAATCCCGCTTCGGCTTGCGCCAGCTCTGGGCCGACGAGCTCTTGCGGCAGGATCCCGTTCGCTTTGCCGACGGATTGGTCGAGGATTGGAAGCGCCGCGGGGCGCGGCGTCTCTACGTGAGTTTCGACGTCGACGGCCTCGACCCGGCCGACGTCTCCGCGACGGGCACGCCCGAGCCGCGCGGCCTGCGCGTGGAGTGGCTGCGCAAGGTGCTCGCGCGCTGCACGAAGGCGCTGCCGCTCGTCGGGGCCGACGTCATGGAATTCGCGCCCGTGCTCGGTTCGAAGGAAGACGCCGAACGCAGTCTCGACGCGATCGTGCGATGCTTGGAGGCTTTGGAATGGCAAAGTTAAAAGGTGACGAACCCTTCTCGCTCGGCCGCGTCGTGTGGCCCGCGATGGACGGATTGCTGCGCGACCTCGGCTACGAGGTGGACAAGCTCGGTCACGACGCGCTCGGTCTCGTCATGGATTCGCGGGGAAGCAAGGCGCTCGTGAATTTTCCCGCGTTGCGACTTTCGACCTGGCTCTCGACCGACGAGATGGCCGACGTCGAAGAGCGGATCGCGGCCGGCGACGAGGCGTACCGCGCCCTGAAACCCGAGCGTTTTGATCCGGAAGCCGAGATCCCCATCGTGTGGTGGGTGCGCCGTTTGCTCCTCGAGCTTCCGGTGCAGTACCTCTTGGCCTTCGAGGTCGCGCCGCTCTCCGAGCTCTGGGACGAGTCCTCGGGCCAGCTCGCGGATTACTACGAAGGCGACGTCGAAACCCCGACGGCCTACGTCGGGCTTGGCATCCCCGAACTCAAGCTCGAGGATTGGCGTCGGGCCGAATCGCTGCTGGGATCCAAGCTCCGCTTCGGGCGTTTCTTGCCCGCGGGACTTTCGAAGATCGAGATGGCGCTTTACCTCAGAGCTTGAACGGCCGGGTTTGTCCCAAAACTTTTTACAACGCTTCGAAGTGGGTTTTTCGGTCGTGGCGTTCGTCGTCCGGAAAAGTCCCCGAGAAAAATTGGAAACAATATTGGGACAAGGCTCAGGCGCGATTCAAGGCACGGCCGACTTGTTGATGGACGTAGGCCCGATAGGTCTCGACTTGGCGCGACCACTCGTCGTCGTCCCAGCCGAGTTCTTCGCGGAGAAGGGGCTTAAGTTTTTCGAGGAGCTCGAGCCCGTTGCCGGGTTCTTTGTAGAAAATATCCGTGCGACGCACGAAGAAGTCCTCGAGCGTGAGAACGATCTGCTCGCGGCAAATTTTGCGAAGGGTGGCGTCGTCCAGCATCGTGGCTTCGGATCGGCCGAAGCGAGGGCGACCCACGGAGTTTTTCGCTTCGAGCGGTCCCGCGCAGGCGTGCGGGGCGAGGGTGCCCAGTCGCGGGAGTTCGCGCTTGCGCGTGAGCCCGCTTTCAAAGACGCGCGCGAGCGGCTTGCGCCAGGCCTTCGTCTCGATCGCGATACGGTCGAGGGCCTGCTCGGCCATCTCACGATGCGTGGTGAGCTTGCCGCCGGCGATGACGAGGAGGCCGGGTTCCTTCCATTCGATATGGTGGTCGCGCGAAATTTCCGAGGCCGAAGCATCGTCGGGCGGCGCGAGTAGCGGACGCAAACCCGACCAAGCGGAACGAACGTCGCCGCGTTCGAGTTTCGCACGGGGGAAGAAGTCGTTGCCCGCCGCGATGAGGTAGTCGACCTCATCCGACGAGATGGCGACGCGGTCCGGCGATCCCTGGTCGAAGATGTCGGTCGTGCCGAGCACGCTGCATTCGCCCCAGGGAATCGCGAAGAGAACGCGTTGGTCCCGCGGGTGAATGAGCACGACGGCGTGACGAAGCGGCAGCTTGTCGCCCGGGACGACGATGTGCGATCCGCGGGTCGTCGCGAGGAGTCGGGATTTGCGGTGGAGCAGTCCGAGTCCGTCGATCCAGGGTCCCGTGGCCGCGACGACCGCGCGCGCGCGAACGCGGAAGGTCGGAGCGTCACCGCCGCCGACTTGGTCTTGGAGTTCGACGACGTGGTGCTCGCCCGCGCCCGACCATTCGACGCCGCGGAAGGCGACGCGCGGCAAGCAACGCGCGCCGAGCGCGCGGGCATCGAGCATCGTCGCGAGCGTGAGGAGCGCATCGCTCGTGGCGCCGTCCCAGTAGAGGATGGATCCCGTCAGGCCGGATTTCTCGAGGAGGGGTTCTTGGTTTCGCGTCTCTTTCGCGGAGTACTTGCGATGTAGGCTCGGCGTGCGGAAGGCCGCGAGGATGTCGTAGAGCCAAAGCCCGGCGTCGAGTTTCCAGAGGGGAACGCGCGAGTCCTCGAAGGCGGGAAAGAGAAAGGGGAGCGGCCGCACGAGCTCGGGCGCCTGCTTCCAGAGCCGGGCGCGCTCGCGCGTGCTTTCGGCCACGAGTCCGAACTCGCCGTGCTCGAGGTAACGAACGCCGCCGTGGACGAGTTTGGACGAACGCGAACTCGTGCCGTCGGCGAAGTCGCCCTTTTCAACGAGCAAGACTCGGCAGCCGCGAAGGGCGGCGTCGCGCGCGATCGCGGTGCCCGTGATGCCGCCTCCGATGACGAGGAGATCGTAGGTAGCGAGTTGACCGGAGTCCGAGGCCGTTCGGAGTTCGTCGAGTTCGCGCCGCCGTTCTTTCCAGTCGAAGCCCACCCCTCGTTTATAACCGGAGCGTGGGCGCGGCGGAGCGCGGGCGAAAAAAAACGCCCGGGGCCTTTCGGCTCCGGGCGTCCAAGACGCGGTTTAAAAAGGAGAGCGAATCAGCTCTTCACTTCTTTGTGGAGGGTCGTGCGGCGCAGGTACGGGTTGTACTTGCGGAGCTCGAGCTTTTCCGTGGTGGTCTTCTTGTTCTTCTTCGTGTGGTAGCGGCTGGCCGTCTTGCCTTCTTTAGTAGCTTCCGTGCACTCGAGGATGACGACGACGCGATCAGACTTCTTAGCCATGGAGCTTTCGTAGAGAATATGCCGACTTGAGTCAAGTTATCGGTCTCACTTGCGGATCAAGGGGAGCTTGGCAGAATGGAGAAGCTCGGCCCCAAAGGCCGGGCAAGAAGGGTGCGTGGGAATATTTTTAAATAAATTCAGGCACTTGGTTGTTGGGAGCGGCCTGCTCGGTAGCGCGGCCTTTGCCCAGACCGAGTCCCCGCGAATTCGGGGGGACGAGCCCTTTCGCATCCAGATTCCTCCCTCGGTCCGTGAAGCCCGCGCCAAAGTCCGCATCCGGAACCTCGAAACGGGCAAAGAACTCATCCTGGACTCCCGGGACGACGAATTCATCGCCTCCGAAACCGTGCGCACCTTGATGGACGGGACGAACCCCGCCTTTCAGCCGGAAATCAGCGTGCTCGAGGCCCGTCCCGAAGAGCGCAAGGTTCCCTTCCCGGGTGGCGTGGGTTTCTACCAATCCCGCTCGCTCGTCTTCGACCAGCCGACGTGGCGCAAGCTGGATCTTCGCGTGCGCCAAGACGCGAAGGGCGTCTTGATCCAAGCGCTTTCGACGGGCGCCTTGACGCCCGTCGACGCGGAACGCCGTCGCTCCCTGCGCGAGGGGCAGGCTTTCAAGCGACTCTTCGAGATCGGCTGGGAAGCGCTTGGCAAACGCCGCTACGACATCGGACTCGAAGCCTTCGGCCGCTTGCTCGCGCGCAAAGCCGCGCTCGCGCCGGCGCAACGCGCGCAGGCGCACCTCGGTCGCGGCATCGCGCTTTTCCACCAGAAGGGCTGCGAATCCATCGATGTCGACCTGCGCGAAGCCGACCGCGACGAGGCGAATCGCGACGACGTTTCGTATTACCGCGCGCTCTGTCTCGTCGAGGCCAAGAAGAGCAAGGAAGCCGGCGGGATCTTCCAGAGCCTGCTCGATCGGCAGAATCCCCGCTACGCCGATCAGAGCCGTTTTTACCTGGGCGTGGTCGCCGAGAACGAAGAACGTTGGGACGAAGCCGAGACGGCTTACCTCGATACGATCGACTTCGCCGCCGACAAGGGCATCGTCGCGCTCGCGACGCAGCGGCTCGAGGCCGTGCGCCGGGCCCGCAGCGACGCGAACTACCAGAACAAGATCTTCTCCGTGGGCCTCGTCGGCGGCTTCGGCTTCGATTCGAACGTCGTGGCGCTGCCGCAGGAGCTCTCGCCCGAGGCGTACAACGTCTCGGACGAGGCCTCCACGCTCCTCTCGGCCATCGGCTTCTTCGAGATCAAGCCGCCCTGGGGAGATCGCATCGACCATCGTCTGCGCGCGACCGCCGTCGCGGTCCACTACGCGAACGGCAGCGTCGCGGACCTGAGCGATTCCCAGATCTACGACGCCGCGACGACCTTCGCCTATTCGCTCTCGCCCAAGGAAAGCCTCGCGATCGGCGCGAACTACGCTTCGGTCTACCGCGGCTGGGTGGGGCGCTCGACGCCTTACCTCGCGGTGCCCGGCTTCGAGCTGCGCTGGTTCCGCGTCTTGGGGGATCCCGCCGCGAGCCCGGGCGAGATGGAAACCGCGATCAAGTACGTGCGCACGATCGCCAAGCAGACCCCCGCGAGCGAGGCGAACGACCCGAGCGCGAACTCGTACCTGCTCAGCTGGCGCTACGTCGTGCGCAAGGAGAAGCCCCACGTTTTCGGCCCGGGCGTGGACTTCGAGTTCCACCCGGCGGCGGGCACGGAGACGTCGTACTACAGCCTTTCCGTGCTAGGGCGCTGGGACCTGCCGATCTCGCAACGCGCGGGGCTGAGCCTGGCGCAAGAGGGGAGCTTTCAGTACACCCCTTATTATCGCAGCGCTCTCCAGCGCAAAGACTTCGTGTTCCGCTACTCGGGCTCGCTCGTGAAACCCTGGACCGCCTGGTTTGAGACGCGTCTGCAGGGAGTCGGGACCCTCTCGTTCTCGACGGACAAGCTCAACTACCAATATTACAAGTACCAGCTCAACCTGCTCATGACCCTCGTTTACTAGAACTCCTTCCAAGCTCCGGCGGCCAGGCCGCAGGGAGCGAAGTTTACGTCGTAAACGAGTCGACCGAGAACGCCGCCGTCGGAGTTTGGGGGGAGTTCTGGCTTGAGCCGCGGCGCGGCCATCGACTAGACCAAGGGCATGACGAATGCTTCCGCCCCCCAAGTCGATTGCCTCGTGAACCGCTTCGACCACATCGAGATCGCCACGCGCGACATCGACGAGATGGAAGCCCTCTGGGCCAAGCTCGGCTTCGCGCGCACCCAGGCGCGCGAGAACGCGCAGGGGCGCAGCCGCTTGCTGACGCAAGGGCAGATCCGCGTGCTCTTGACCGAAGGCAAGCCCGGCAGCTTTGCCGACGAGTACGTGACGGCCCACGGCGAAGGCGTCTGTGCGCTAGCGTACACGGTGCCCAGCGCGCGCGGCACCCTCGAGACGGCGCTTTCGCGCGGCGCCCAAGTCGCGCAAGTCGCGACGGAAGAGAGCGAGGACTTGGGTTCGACGAAAATCCGCACGGTGAGCGCGGCGATCCGTTCCTTCGGCGACGTGCGCGCCGTCTTCGTGGAACGTCACGCGACGGTGGGCGGCGCGAGCGTCGGCGCCTTCGACGTGGCCGCGCCCTTCGCGCCGGGCTTCCGCCCGTCGGCGCCGCCGGCTTCCGTGACGGGGCTCGGCCTGCTCTCGATCGACCACCTCACGAACAACGTCGAGATGGGTAAGATGGAGTTCTGGGCGGACTTCTACCGCCGCATCTACGGCTGGGTCGAGGCGCGCTACTTTGACATCCGCGCCGAGCAGACGGGCCTCAATTCCAAAGTCCTGCAGTCGCCCGACGGCGCCGTGAAGGTTCCCGTGAACCAGGCGACCGAAGCCAAGAGCCAGGTGCAGGAATTCATCGACCAGCACCGCGGCGCGGGCGTGCAGCACATCGCGCTCACGACGAACGACATCTGCGGCACCGTGGCCGAGATGAAGAAGCGCGGCTTCAAGTTCCTCGAGATGACGCCGAACTACTACGACGAAGTGCGCGCGCGCTTCGGCGGCAAGATCAAGGAAGACCTCAACCAGGTCCGCAACCTCGACGTGCTCGTGGACGGCGACGAGAAGGGCTACCTGCTCCAGATCTTCACCGAGAACCAGATCGGCCCGCTCTTCTTCGAGATCATCCAGCGCCGCGGCCACAATGGCTTCGGCGAAGGCAACTTCAAGGCCCTCTTCGAGGCGATCGAACGCGACCAAAAGAAGCGCGGAGTCCTCTGAGGTCCGCGCGAAACTAGCGCTTCGCCTCCTCTGGACGCTTTTTGACGGATCGCTTCCACCTTGGAAGAACCGTTAGGTCAGAATTCTGCCGCATCTTTTGCGTCCGATCGCTCGGATAATGATTCACGGAGAATGTCGGGGTGATTTTCTTGAAACGGGCCATTCGGTACGCCGAGAGGCTTTCGAAGGGATGCTGCGGGGTGAACTCGCGGCTTCGAGAGATCGACAGATCGGAGGTACTTTGTCCGGATTCGATCGACGATCCTGTTTAGCCAGCGCGCTACTGCTCCTGACGGCGAGCGCGCGGGCCGCGGAGTCGGCCTGCGCGCTCGCCGTCGTCGCCGTCGTCGGCCCCAAGACCCTGACGTGGTCCGAGTTCAAGGCGGGCGCAAAGGCGGGCGCGGACCGGACGGTCGGCGTTGCCTGGCGCACGCTTTTCGGCCCCGTCGAGCTCATGCGTCGGGCTTACCCGGCGTCGGACTCGTCGAGCTCGTCGGTCGCCAAGGCGCTGCTCATGCCGTTCCGGGTCAGTCTCGGGTGGCGCGAGACCCCGCACGATCTGCTCTATAAGTACGTCATGCCCGTCCTGCGCACGGCGACGCCGCTGCGCTTCGGGCGCGCGAATCGCCTCGTTTACGGAAACGTGGGCGTGCTCTTCGAGCAAGTTTTCCGCAACCCCGAGTGGATCTTCGATCCCGCGCTCAATCCGAAGGCGAGCGTCAAGGACTGGGAGATCATCCAGAAGTACGGGCTGGCGGCCGAGCTCGAGGAGTTCCGGGCGTCCATGCGCGAGTACCATAAGTCGTACCGGGCGCATCGCTACGTGCGAACGGCGACGGACTTGCTCGTGCTCGGCACGACGACCAGCGCGCTCGTGCACGCGGCCGAACTCGAGGCCAACGCCCGTTCGCTCGAGGACTACCGCGCGATCCCCCTTCGCGAAGGCGAGATTCAGATTCTCTCGGAGACCGTCCCCTTTCCCCACCTCGCCTTGCGGATGGGGAGCGAGGTCTATAGCTACGGGGTCGAGCACTTCTCGAAGAGCTCGGTCTCGGAGTACCTCTCGCCCAAAAGCGCACCGCCCGGCGAGGCCAAGGAGGCCGGGGAACGGAATTCTTCGGCCCGTGCTTTGGGCAGCTTCCTGAGCGGCGCCTACAAGGCGACGGGTTGGGGCGAGCAGCCGCGCTCGGTGCAGGTCGCTTCGATCTACCTCAAGCCGGACGAGTATCTCCGACTCAAGCGCTCGCTCGAGATGAAGGTCGGCAACTACTACGACAACACGACGTTCGTGAACGACTGCGCGACGATGATCGACCGGGCGATCGGCGCCGCCACCAACGGCGAGGTGAACTTCTCGTTCCTCGTGGACGCCTCGCCGGGCCAGATGGTGCTGGCCGTGGACTTTTTTCGCCGCTTCTACCCGGATCGCTTCGGCGAGCCCGCGCTCGTCATGGTCGAGCGACCGGACCGTAAGGCCTACCACGTCTGGCGGAACGCGCTCATCAACTCGCTCGAGGCCAAGCTCTTCGCGACGAACTTCGTCTTCGACAAGACCTGGCGGCTCGTCGAAGAGGTCAAGCACTTCGATAAGGACTGGGAAAGCATGGACCCCGTCGTCGTCGAAGCGCGCGACGAGCAAGCCCGCAAGATCGCCCTCGACCGAATTCGCGAAGACCTGTCGCTCGCCCTCGTGACCTTGAACCTGGACGTTGCGGAGGTTTCGTTGAACGACCTCAACTCGATCGCGGCCCGCATCGATCGCGAGAAAGACGAACTGCGCGAGGAGCGCGCCTCGGCCGAGACGAACGCGAACCTGTCGGCCGCGACTTTGCTGTCTTTCGGGTTTCGCGAGTCGCTCTTGAAGGAAATCGAGGAACGGGTCGCGACCTACCGCAAGGCGAAGGACGCGAGCTAACGAGATCTAACCGGGCTCCGTCAAATTTGCTCGAGGAAAATCGGCCTCGAGCGTGTGAGAATCCTAGACGGAGGAAACTGGATGAAGTTTTTCGCGAGACGTTCCCATCGTTCGACCCTGGCCGCGTTGACGGCCGCCGCCGCGGTGGCCTCCTGCGCGAGCGATTCCCGCGAGAGCCGAAGCCCGGCCAGCGATACGGCGCTCTTCGATCGCGCCCTCGAAAGTCGCGAGGGCGGGACGGTCGTAGCCGATAGCCCGTACTCTTGGGTTGCCTTCCAGGCCGTCCTCCAAAGCCAGGAGCTCTTCGTCGAGACGAACCGGCTGCTTTACGACGTCTTCGTGAACGAAGAAACGCTGCGGGAACTGCCGTCGAACGCGGCGTTCAACGCGAACGAAGCCAAGTTCTTGGCCGAGAAAGCGATCGAAGCGATCGATCCCGTCGCGCTCGCGAAAGGCTACGTGGACGCGACGACCTGGCACTACTGGGTCTGGGCGGCGGGTTTCTCCGGCATGCTTTTGCCCGCGGACGTTCGGGACGCGACCAAGGGGGAGGTCACGGCGGCCTTCGGCCAATCGCTCGAGCGTCATCCCTGGCTCGTGCCGGTCTTCGGCGCCACCTTCGCGCTCCCCACCGTGGCGAACTTGTCGACGATGAGCATGGAAGAGCAGAATGGCTACGGGATGCTCGTGCCGAAGTTCATCCCCGACGCCTTCTTCGAGAGGATGGGAGGCATCGTGCTTCCGGAAGGCGTCGCGGTGAAGCGTGGTGCCATCGCCATTCAAACGAACGCCGTGGGCTCGGTGCACGAGGCGTTCGAACACCACAGCAACATCACGCCCCTCAAGGCCACGCCCGTCCAGAAAGTCGTGCTCTTCACGCAACAGGGCTTTCCGGCCTTCCTTCGCGCGACTTCGGCGGGGAACATCGAAAGTGCCGTTCAGATCGCGATCCTTCCGGAGCGTTTGGCGCTGCGCGGGACCGCGGGTCTTTCCGCGAAGATCGGAAATTCGTTCGACGAAACGACGGCGATCGCGAAGTCGCTGAACGCCACCGCCGCCGTTTTTCGTCGCGTCGACGAATCGTCGGGCGGTCTCGTGCGGACCTCGGCGATGGCGACGACGAGCCCGCTGCCGCTGCTGAACGCGGTCGTAGGCCGCATCAAAGAGAACGTCCTTCGTCCTTTGGGCCAGTCTTCCGTGAATACGCTGGCGCTCATGGATAAGGGCATCCGCTACGCGGGCACGAGCACCCGGACCTTCAAGTTGACCGAGAAGGGTATCGCTTCGGCCCAGGTCGGCGCGCGCTCGTCGCTCGGATTGACGCTCGCCTACGCCACCCTCGGCGGATCGGCGAATTCTTCGGCGAGCCTGCGGGGCTTGCTCGAATCGAAGAAAGATCCGGCTCGCATCGTGGAAGAGCTCAAGCGGAATGCCGAGGTTTCGGCCTCGATCCGTTCCGCCTACTCGCCCTTCGCGTTGGCGCTGGGATTCGCGAAAGAAGACCCGGCCCACGACGCCTTCCTCGGTCAAGTCGAGGACGAGCTGTTGCGTCAGTACGCGGTCAACAAGGGCGACCTCGACAAAGTGCGGATCGATATCGAGGCGATCGCGCTTAAGGCCGGCGCCAAAGCGTCGGATCTCGGCTTCCTGCGGTACCTCGGCATGGTCCAAGGGGACGCCGCCAACGGGGCGGGGGACGCCGACCCGCGTTTGAACGAAGCGGATTTCTACCGCCTCATGAGAACAATCCACCAAACCCTGCACGTTATCGAGGGACGTCTCGAGTCGGTGGAGAGCCTCGAAAAATCGGCCAAGCGAAGCGCCTTCGTCAAACGCGCCGACCAGATCAAGCGCAAGCTCGGCGATCTGCAGGAGAAGCTCCGCGCCAACTACGAGTGGCAGATGAAGAAGCGGATCGAAGCGGATCCCTCGTTCAAGCGGGAAGCCTTCGAGGCGAGCCTGCGCGAAAAGGTCGCGGGCGCCTCGGACAACGAATAGGCGGGCCGTTTCCTCTCGCGGAACGAGCGCTAAAGCTGCAGCAAGGCGAAGCCGGCCGCGAAGAATCCGAGCGCGAGCCAGAGGGCGCGGGTCGGCGCTTTGCGGTCGATGAGGGACTCGAGCAGGGTCGCGAAGAGCGGCCCGGCGCCCGCGATCGCGCTCAGCACCGCGAGCGGGCCCGTGCGCAGGGCCGTGAGCCAGAGCGACAGGCTCAGGAAAGTTCCCGTGAAGGAAACGCCGACGGCGAGCCAGCGCTCGCGGCGCTCGAGGGCGCGCCATCCTCCGCGGACGTCGGCGCGCATCCACGGCGACAAAAGCCCCAGGCCGAGCACGGCGCCGAGACAGCGCACGGCGTTGGTCTCGAAGATGCCGAGGCCCGGCGTCGTGTCGAAGGCGTAGCGGGTCAGCAGGACGCCGGTGGCATCGAGCGTGACCGCGATGAGCCCGAGGGCGAGCGCGCCCGGCGACCACGCACGTCGGCCGGCGTCGTCGCGTTCGGACGCGAGGGCGTAAAGGCAGCCCATGAGACAGAGCACGGCGAGCATCTGGGACCCCCGCAGGGATTGGCCCAAAAAGAGGTAAGCGAAGAAACCCGTCCAAATGGGATGGAAAGAAAAGAGGATGAGCGTGCGCGCCGATCCGATGGCGGCCATGGACTTGAGCAGGAAGGTATCGCCGATGGCGAGGCCGATCGCGCCGCTCAGCACGAGCACGAGGAGCGTGGACTTCGCCGCGAGCGACGCGCCGAAGCCTCCGACGGCGAGCGTAACCGCGGAGAAGCCCACGGCGGCGACCACGGTCTTCAGGCTGTTCATCCAAAGCGCCGAGCTTCGGCGGGAGACGTGGCGGTAGCCGAGGCTCGAGGCGGTAAAGAGAAGGTTCGAGGCGAGGGCCAAGAAAATCGAGACGTCCATGGGGTGAGAAAGGCTCTAACGTGGGGCTTGGCACCCGTCTCGTCAAATCGTCGCCGCTCGAAATTTCCCCGGGCGGAGAAAATCGGGCGATGATCAAGGCATGACGAAACGACTTCTGGGTTCGGGTTTCATGGGGATCCTCTTGTCGGCTTGCGCGACGTCGGGGACGGTATACGAGACGCGGGAAGTCGCGTCGCCGCAGCGTCCGGCTCACAACGGCGAGCGGAAGCTCTACTTTGCCAAGGACTCCTCCGAGGCCGAGATGAGCTATTCCTTTTACGTGCTCGCGGGCGGTATGCGACCGACGCCGGAACAGGCCGAAGCTCTCGTCGAGAAGCAGGTCGCCCACCTCTTCGGCACGATGACCCAGTCCTTCTCGTTCACGGCCATCCCCAAGCGCGGTCACCAGATCTCGAACGTGAGCGTGCGGCCCGCCGCCGGCGGTTGGCGCATCGACTACGATTACCGGGGCATCATCGTCGCGCAAGAAGCCGCGGGCACGACGCAGATCCCGATTCTCTTGCCCTTCGATCCGACGCGCATCTTCGCGCAGGGGAACAAGAACGGCCAGCTGCGCCCGAACCCCTGCACGGATCCGCACTACGACCTGGACACCTACCACTGGTACTTCTGGAATCCCCGCAACCCCGGTTGCGGCCTGAAGGAAGGCGAGCACTACGCGCGCATCGAAGCCAAGCTCAAGCGCCTCCCCAATTCCCGCGCCAAGTACCCGCAGTACCGCGATCTCGTGCATAACGGCGAGATCCGCGTCGACGTGCTCATGGGCCTCGATAACCCGTGGGGCGGCGTCTACGATCCCGTTCGGTCGCGCGACTACAACGCGACGAACTGGCGCGCGATCGCCGCGCGCCTCCGCCAGGCCGGGTACAAGTCCCGCGTCTGGGATCGCGTCGAGGTCGAGCGCTACGGCCAGCCGACGGTGATGGAACGCGGGCTCCCGTGGGTCGAGGAGTTCACGAAGCAGGCGAAGAACGCGAAGATCACGGTGCGGGTCGTCTTCGGCAACTCCGAGCTCGATTCGGGCCGGGTCTTCCAGGCCTTCCTGAAGGACGCGCTCGAGACGGCGAGCGTCTTCGTTTACGCGGGCCACTCGGGCCTCGGCGCCAACCTCGACCTCGACAAGATCGAGCGCCTCAACAAGTTCAAGATCGAGATGCCGAAGGATCGCTACCAGATCCACTTCATGAACGGATGCTCGACCTATTCGTACTACAACTCGATGTTCTTCAAGCGTAAGGAATCGCCGGCGGATCCGCGCGGCACGAAGAATCTCGATATCATCACGAACGGGCTCGCGACCTACTTCACGGCGATCGATCCCTCGACGAACACGCTCCTGAGCGCGATCGACGCGTGGGGAAGCTCGGGCCGCTCGATGAGTTACCCGCAGATGATCCAGCTCATGGACAGCGACAACCTCATCGGTATCAACGGCGAGGAAGACAACCCGGATCGCCCGCTCTAAGGAGTCCGATGGGACCGGCGTCGCGCTCTTTCCGGAGGATCTTCCGAGGCCTGGCGGCGCTCGCGCTCGCCGGATCGGTGGCGGCGCGGGCGGACGACTGGGACGTCGGCGTCGTCTTCCTGGGGCGCGGCATGGCCGCCGAGGAGCAGGCCGCGATCGATCGCAACCTGCTCGAGCTCGCGTTCTCCGACCCGAACGATCGCTACCGGATCTCGGTGCTCCGCGAGCTCCCGGACCGTCGCGTGAGCTACCACGCCGATCCCAAGTCGACGCGTTTGGCCGCCTGGGATCCGCTCTTCTCGAAGGCGCCCTACGCCGGACTTAAGGTCGCGGGTGAGCTCGCGACCCGCCGCCTCTCCGCCGCCGCGGAGGAGGATCCGCTCACGTCGGGGGCCTTCCTCAAGGATTTCTTCCGCAAGGCCTTCGCGCGGGCCGCGGCGCGCCGGGTGCTCGTCGTCTACGGTCACGGCGAGGCCTACGCGGGGATGGACCGGGTGTCCGTCTCGGCGTGGCGCGCGGCCTTCGAGGCGGCCGCGCCGCGCCGGACGACGGCCAAAAAACCCTTCGACATCCTTTGGCTCGACGCCTGCTTCATGGCGAACTTCGAGACGCTCTTCGAGTTCCGCGGGACGGCGGACTGGCTGGTCGCCTCCGAGGAAGCCGAGTTCACCGAGGCCTCGCCCTTCGAGGCGCTCGAGGTGCTCGCCGAGGGACCTTCGGACGCGAAGGCCGTCGCGACGGAGCTCGCCGACAAGTTTCTGGCCTCGTACTCCTTCGAACGCCAGGGCCGGCAGCGGCACGCCCGGGAACGATCGGCCGCGACGATCAGCGTCGTCGATCCGGGTCGCCTCGAGGCCTTGGCTTCGCCGCTCGAAAAACTCTGGGCCGAGATCAAGGGCGGCGGAGCCGACGCGCTCGAGCGCAAGCTCGGACGCCGTCGAGCTTCGCTCGCGATGGAAAAAGCGGATCTCCTGGACCTGGGAGGCTTGGCCGAGGCGCTCGAGTCGAAGGGGAGCGCGGCCGCGCGCACGCTCGTCTCGACGCTCGAGCTGCGCCAGAGCCGTCGCGAACGCGTCGTCCCGCGCGTGCGGGCGAGGGCCCCCGTCGAGAACGCGCGTCTCGTCTACGGCTACGACGACTGGCGCGCGGGGCACCAAGCCGATACGGTGAATCTCGCGCGCTTGCCGAAGGAGCTCGCGCCGGAGCGCTTCGTCGCGGGCCCGAAGGGACGCGAGTGGCCTTCGCGGACGGTGCGTCGGCGACTTTACTTGCACCCGTTCACGGTCTCGCAGGGGATCTTCAACTTCTATTGGCTCGACCCGAACGGCGCCCGCTTGGGCGAGGAATCCCGCGCGCGTCTGGAGACCGATGTCTTCGCCGTACGCGCGCGCCGAGCCGAGAACCCGGTCGTCTTCGCGGGATTCACCCAGGGCATCGGCCGCCAGGCCGAACGCTACACGGGGCTTTCGATCCTCGATCCCCTCGCCGGCCTGACGAGCTTCGACTATCCCGAACTCGAGGCCGTCAAACGCACGAAATGGGGCGAGTGGTGAAGGCGTCAGGTTCCTTTTGGTTCAGCGCCTGCGTCATTTGACGCGGCTGCTGAACCAAAAGGAACCTGACGCCTTTTTTACTCTCGCGATTCTTCGATGATTTTTCGGTAGGTCTCGAAGCTTGCGCGGGGCTTTTTCTCGAGCGTCGCGTAGTCGACCTCGACGAGACCGAAACGCGAGACGAGGCCTTTGGCCCACTCGAAGTTGTCGGTCAACGACCAGTGCAGGTAACCCACGACGTTCACGCCCTCGGACTGCGCGTACTTGAGCGCGGCCACGTGGTTCGCGACGAAGTTCGGCCGCTTGTCGTCGAGCGCGTCGGCGACGCCGTTTTCCGTGACGAAGATCGGCAGGCCCAAGCCGTCGTGCAGTTCCTTGAGCGCGATCGAGAGGCCTTCGGGATACATTTCCCAACCCAGGTCGTTCTTGGGACCCGGGCCTTCCGAAACCTTGACGAAGGGCGCGTCGAAGCCGAGCTCGGTGATCATGCGACCGTAGTAGTTCAGCCCGACGTAATCGAGCGAGCTGCGCCCGTCCGGCAGCGGGATCGTCTCGCGGATGAACTCCGAGCCGGGCATCCAGAAGCGGAGCTTGCCCGTGTGCACGGCCTCGAGAAACTGCCAGTTGAAGGCCCAGTTCGAGAGCTTCGCGGCCGCGCGGTGCCAGATTCGATCCGTCTTCGGCTGGAAAACGCGGTAGTGCGCGGCGACGCTGAACTTGAGCGCGGCGTTGCCGAGGGTGCGGGCGCGGCGGACCGTCTCGAGATGCGCGCGCGCCATATTCGCGGCCGCGCGCATGGCGCCGCGGGCGTCGTTCGTGCGCCCCGGGGGCCACTCGCCCGTGAGGTAACCGGCGTGCGTGAGCACCATGGGCTCGTTGATCGTGACCCACCACTTCACGGAAGCCGGGGAGTTCGAGAGACGACGCACGACGCGGTCGGCGTAGGCCGCGAAGAGACCCGGAAAGTCCTTCGATTCGAGACCGCCTTCGTCGACGAGCCACGCCGGCAGCACGAAGTGATGGAGCGTGACGACGGGCTCGAGGCCGCGCGCCCGCGCGGCGAGCACGATCTTCTCGTAGTGTGTAAGGGCGTCTTCGTCCCAGGCGCCCTTCTTCGGCTCCAAGCGCTCCCACGCGATGGAAAGCCGGAAGGCGTTCGCGCCGAGCGTCTTGGCCAGGTCGAAGTCCTCTTCGTAGCGCTTCCAGAAATCCGTCGCGCGGTCGGCGTTGGAACCGTCCGCGATCTTGCCCGGGATGCGCGTCCAACGCGTCCAGTCCGACTCGACAGGGGAACCTTCGACTTGGAAGGCGCTATGGCCGACGCCCCAGTAGAAGGGATCGGCGGCGAAGGCCGGGGCACTCGCCAAGAGGAAGCACGATAGCCAGAGGCGCGACATCCCTCAGCTCCGCACGATGTTTTCGAGCGCGGGCGCGAGTTTCGGATGGCGGAAGGCGTAACCGCTCTCGAGGGTGCGCTTGGGATAAACGTACTGGCCGGTCAGCAGGAAGTGCGAAGCCTCGCCGACCATGGCGTAGAGCACGGGGCCCGGCAGCGGGAAGAGCGCGGGGCGGTGGAGGGCGCGGCCGAAGGCCTTCGAGAACTCGCCGTTCGAGACGACTTCGGGGGCGGTGCCGTTGAGCGGGCCGCGGACCTGGGAATTCTCGATCGCGTGGACGTAGATCCCGACGATGTCTTCGAGGTGGATCCACGAGAAGCCTTGGCGGCCGCGGCGAAGGATGCCGAGGGGGCCGCCGAGGCCGAGCGAGAAGGGAAGCCAGAGCTTCTGCAGGGCGCCTCCGTGACGATCGAGCACGATGCCCGTGCGCACGACGGCCGTGCGGATTCCGAACTCGGTCTCCGCGCGCATCGCTTCGGCCTCCCAGTCCCGGCAAACGAAGGCCAAGAAGTCGGGGCCCGCGGGCGAATTTTCGTCGAGGGCTTCGGGGCCCGTCGCGCCGTAGTAGCCCACGGCGGAGGCGTTCACGAGGGTCCGGCAGGAGCCCCCCCCGTTCTTGAGGGCGGCGCCCATGGCGGTGACGACGCGGCGGGTGCCCTCGACGCGCGAATCGTAGATGGCCGCCTTGACGTCGATGTTCCAGCGCTTGCCGAAGATAGGTTCGCCCGCGAGATTCACGACGGCATCGCAGCGCATGAGCTCGGACTCCCAGCCCGAGTGGCGTTGGCGAAGGCTCGCGACGACGACCGAATGGCCTTTCGCCTCGAGGGCCTTCTTCAAATTCGTGCCGATGAAACCGCTTCCGCCCAAAATCAGAATTTTCATGCGGACGCTTATAATCCGGCAACTTCGCGAAGACGAACGCTTTGTCATTCGACGGAATCGTGACAGAATGGGACCCGTGAAAGCGTGCGTCTTGGCCGCGGGTCCCGCCGGATTCGTCGCGGCCGCTCAGTTGAGGTTGGCCGGGTGGGAAGTCGAGCTGCTTCGCGCCCCGCAAGCGCGGAGGCTCCGGCCCGCCCGCTTGCGCGCGGCCGACCTCGTTCGCCTGCGCGAGATCGCGGCGCTGGGAAACCAAGACCCGAGTTTGCTGACTTTTGCCCCGGAGTTCGAGTCCTGGGGTTTGCCCGACGGGCCCCGTTACAGCTTCGCGCTCCAAGC
>DDRA01000071.1:9718-18667 GCA_002343545.1 Bacteriovoracaceae bacterium UBA2428 | reverse complement strand
CCGTTACAGCTTCGCGCTCCAAGGTTTCGAATGGCGCGCCGACAAGTGGGTCCAGGAAGATCGCCTGAACGAGCTTCTCGACGCTTCCGTCCGCTCGCTGGGCGTGAAGGTACGGCCGCTGCCCGCGGCCCTGCGGCCTCCGGTCATCGAGGATCCGCGCCCCGACGAGCCCCTGCGCATCGTCGAGGTGGGGCCGATGGAACTTCCGCTCTGGTCCACGGGCCACGAGAAGGAAGGCCTGCGCATCGAGGCCTGCGAGATCCGCCTGCCCTTCGGACGTCTGGCGCAGGTCGACGCCTGCCAGGTTCAGCGCCTCGAAGGTTGCGCGGCTTACCTGGAACCCCACGCCGACTCGGGCTTCGTGCTGTCGCTTTACGCCGCTTCCAAGTACCCGCTCGAACGCGCGCTCGCGTCGCTGCGGAATCCGCGCGGCGGCGGGCCGGCGGCTTGGCGCGCGCTCTTCATGGTGAACCCCGGCGCCGAAGTCCTTTGGCGGCGCCACCTCGTGGGCGTCACGGATTTCTTTTATCCGGGAACTTTCGCCCTCGGCTCGGCGCTCGGCGAGATCTGCCCGGGCGTGAACCTTCAGCTGAGCGAGTCGCTCGCCCAGGCCGACCGTCTCGCGCGCTTGCTGACGCAGCCCACGCCGGGCGGCGAGGTCTCGCCCCGCCGCTGGATGCGCCTGAGCGAAACGTGGAGCGCCGAAGAGAACAAGCGCCTCGACCGTGCCGTCAAGCGCTCCGAGGCCGGCGAAAGGCTCTGCCTTTCGGAAGGGCCCCGCCGCGTCGTGCTGCCGCTGACGACCCTGCTCCCGCGCCCGGTCCGGCACTTCCTGAAGCTCCCCGTCTGACCTCGATCAAGCCGGGACAGCCAAGGCGCCGCTTCTGTGCTATCCACGCCTCATCAGGAGGATACATGGAAAGCTTGGTCGGAAAAAAAGCCCCCTACTTCGAAGCGGAAGCCGCGATCGGCGGTGAGTTCAAGAAACTCAGCCTGAACGACTTCAAGGGCAAATACCTTTGCCTTTTCTTCTACCCGCTCGACTTCACCTTCGTGTGCCCCACGGAATTGCACGCGTTCAGCGACAAGTACGACGACTTCAAGTCGCGCAACTGCGAGCTCGTGGCTTGCTCGATCGACTCCAAGTTCTCGCACTCGGCTTGGATGCGCACCCCGCGCGCCCAGGGCGGCATCGAGGGCGTGAAGTACCCGATCCTGGCCGACATCCACAAGACGATCGCGCGCAGCTACGGCACGCTTTTCGAAGACGGCGGCGTGGCCTTCCGTGGCCTCTTCCTCATCGACAAGAACGGCATCGTTCAGCACGTCACGCTCAACAACCTGCCGCTCGGACGTAACGTCGACGAAGCCCTGCGCACGCTCGACGCGATCCAGTACCACGACGAGCACGGCGAGGTCTGCCCGGCCAACTGGTCCAAGGGCAAGAACGCGATGAAGGCCACGAACGACGGTTTGAAGAATTATTTCGGCAATCTGACCTGAGCGTTGATTCCGGTCTCGCCACTCGAGGCCGGGGCTCTTTCGTTTGAGGGCCCCGGCTTCTCTTCCGTCTAAGCTTTCGACAGTCCTTTGTTCCTTGAGCGTAAACTTCGCGCCTTCCTTATTGAATTCCTTCGTTTGCGCCGGGTACGCCCTTTGCTCCTGGAGAAGGAGGGGGAAACCTGTGAAAATGGACATCGCGCGTTCTTTTTTGACCTTGTGCTTGGGACTCTCGGCCGTGGTCATTTCCTCGTCCGCCAGGGCCTACGACGAAGAACCCGAGGTGGGCTACATCGTTTGGAATTCGGAGTTTGAAGCCAAGATCCGTACCGAGGGCAATTGGTCCTCGGGGAAGGTCGACCTGACCCCGGCGCGCGTTCGCTACGTGGGGTTTTCGGGCCAGTCCCATTCCTTCCTGACGATCGTCGGAAAGACGCCGCAGAGCTCGTCGCTCGTGGCGCTCGTGCTGGCGTGTTCAAACGGCAACTTTCTTGGTTACAAGTCGGTCTACCAGACGCTCGCGAGCCTCAACAGCTTCCGGCACTCGTCGCTCTTAGCGACCGGTGAAGCGGCGCAAATTCTCGCGGCCAACACGATCCGCAAGTTTCCCTTCGCGGGGATGAACCGTGAAGCTATCGCGAAGAATCCTTGTTCCAAAGCTTCGCTAGCTTCCCTGCAGTCGCACCGTATGGATCGTTTTGTCCAGGGTGCTACCCTCGGTCCGTACTCGATTCATTACGACGCTCGCAAGGGCAAGCTCGAGATCCGTTGGGGTCGGTAGCCGTTAGATCTGCCGCGTGATGCGGCGAACGAACTCGCTCGCCGGCCGCTCAAAGACGGCCGCGGGCGAGTCGTCCTGTTCGATGTGCCCGTCGCGGAGCACGACGACGCGGTCGCAGAGACGGCTGGCGTCGTCCCAGTCGTGCGTCACGATGATCGCCGTGAGCTCGAACTTACGCTGAAGCTCGCGGAGCTCCTTGCGCATGATGTCCCGCAAATGCGCGTCCAAATTCGAAAGCGGCTCGTCGAGGAGCAGCAGCTTGGGCCGCTGCACGAGCGCGCGCGCGAGCGCGACGCGTTGCTGTTGGCCGCCGGAGAGTTGGTGCGGGCGGCGCTCGGCCAAACCGCCGAGCTGTACCGTCTCGAGCATCGCGTTCACGTCGCGACGGATCTCGTCCTCGGGACGCTTGCGGATGCGCAGCGGGAAGGCGACGTTCTCGAAAACCGTCATGTGGGGCCAAACGGCGTAGTTCTGGAACACCATGCCGATGTTACGTTGCTCGGGCGGCGTGAAGGCGCTCGACGCCGCGTCGAAGAAGGCTTGGCCGTCGAGCGAGAGCTTGCCCTCGTTCGCGCGGTCGAGGCCCGCGACGATGCGCAGGAGCGTCGTCTTGCCGCAGCCCGAGGGACCGAGCAGGCCGTAGAATTGACCCGCCTTGAACTCGAGGTCGAGGGCGTTCAGGACGCGCTTGGGTCCCTGGGGACCCGTCGACTCGGCGAACCACTTGGAGAGTTTTTCGATCTTAAGGCTCACGCGTGATTCTCCCGGCCACGAAGTTGAATGCGAAGAGTGTCAGCAGCAGGATCGTGCCGATGACGGCCGCCGACGCGCGGTCGGCGTATTCTTGGAGTTGGAAGAGCAGCACGCCCAGGTTCTCGGTGCCGGGGCCGTGGAGCAGGATCGACATCGTGAGCTCCGAGAGGCAGGGCATGAACACGAGCAGGCCCGCGCCGAGGAGGGCGGGACGCAAGAGCGGGATCCAGATGCGCCAGAGTGTGGCGAAGGGGCCGGCGCCCGAAAGCTTGGCGGCTTCGATGAGGCTCGGGTGCACGAGGAAGGCGGCGGGCTCGACCGTCTTCAGGCCGAGCAGCATGTACTTCACGACGAAGGCGACGACGAGCGCGAAGCTCGTGTTCGCGAGCGAGAGCGTGGGCACCGCGGTCCAGAAGAGGATGAGCACGAGCGCGAGCACCGTGCCCGGCGTCGAGTAGGCGAGCGAGGCGAGCCCGTCGGCGACGCGCGCGAGCGAGCGCCACCGCCGGCGACGCCCGTAGTGCCCCGTCCAGGCGACGATCGCGATCGCGAGCGAGAGGCCGACCACGAGAAGCGCGGCGAGCGCGGCGGTCTCGAGGCTCACCCAAACGGCCGAGCCGAAACCCGGGAGTTCCGTGAGCACGTAGACCCACTTCGTGAGGCCGAAGGTCTCGAGCGAGAGGGCGCCGGGCGTGACTTGGAAGCTCGACAGCACGAGGGCGCCGAGCGGCAACGCGATGAGAAGCGCGGCGAGTCCCCAGCAGAAGCAAGCCGCCGGCCAGCGGTACGCGCCGAGCTCCGTGAGCGAGGCCCGGCTCGTGACGCCGCCGACGAGCGCGGCCTTCCGGCGCGTAAGGACCTGCGAAAGCACGACGAAGAGCACCGCGAAAATCGCGAGCGCGGCCGAGATCTCGAAGGCCAGGAAGAGCGCGTCTTCGCTACCTTGCTTGACGAGGGAGTAGAGCGCGGTCGTGAGCACGTAGCGGCGGCCGGGCGCGCCGATCATGGCCGGCACGCCGAAGCTCGCGATCGAGGCGAGCAGCACCGCGATGAGCGCCGCGAGGTAGGTGTTCTTGAGCAGGGGCGCCGTCACGCGCCAGAAGACGGTGAGCGGCCCCGCGCCCGACATACGCGCGGCGTCCTCGAGGCTCGGGTCCAGGCGCTGAAGTCCGGCGCGGAAACTCACGAAGACGATCGGGAAGAGCGCCGTGCCTTCGATGAAGACGATGCCCGCGAGTCCGTAGATGTCGATCCACGCCCCTTCGAAGCCGAAAAGCTGCTTGGCGAGCAGGTTGAGCCAGCCGACGGCCGGGTTCGCGAGCACGATCCAGGCGATCGCGAGCAGGTAGGAAGGCAGGACGTAGGGGAAGGTCAACATCGCGGCGAGCGCGCGGCGGCCCGGCAGGTTCGTGCGCTCAAGCAGCCACGCGTACGGGACGGCCAGGAGGCCGGCCAGCGCGGTCACGCCGAGCGCGACGACGGCCGTGTTCCAGATCGCGTCCTGCCAGAATTCGCTGATGGCCACCGCGACGATCCCGACCTTCGATCAGCGAAGGACGATGTTCTGGAACATGTCCTTGGTCGCTTGGCGCTCCTTCGACCACTCGCGGAAGGTGCCAAGGTCCCAGGGAGCGAGCTTGAGGGCGCTCCATTCGGGCGCGCCCGCGGGCGTCGGCGATCCGGGGATCGCGGAGTAGATCCAGCCTTTGATGAGCAAATCCTGCGCGTCGGACGACATGAACCAGGCCGCGATCTTCTGCGCGACTTCGGCGTTGCGGCCGCGTTTGAGCACGGCGATCGGCGATCCGATGGCGAGCGCGCCCTCGGACGGGATGACGAAGCGCACGTTCTTCTGCCCCTTTTCCATGGCCTGCAGCACGTTCTCGATGAGGACCATGCCGACGGTCTTTTCGCCGGATTGCACGCGCGAGAGCGTCGCGCCGTTGCCGCCGGCCGCGAGCATGTCGTTCGCGCGGAGGCCCTTGAAGTACTCCTCGCCGTACATCTTCTTGAGGTAGAGCGCGGCGCTCATGGCGCTGCCCGATTCGAGGGGTGAGGGCATCGTGATCTTGCCCTTGAAGCGAGGGTCGACGAGGTCCTTGAAGGACTTCGGACGCTCGGCCTCGGGCACGCTTTCGTTATGGATGAGCACCATGACGGGCCAGCGCGAGAGCGCGAAGCGGCGTTCGGGGTCGAGGTTTTCGGCCGGGAGCTTGAGGAAAGCCGGATCCTGGAGCGGGGCGAGCTCGCCCTTCTCGGCGAGCTCCTGGAAGAAGAACATGTCCGACGTCATCATGATGTCGGCTTGGGGCTGGCCGCCCGTGAGCTCGGCCTGGATCTTGGCCGAGACGTTCTCCGAACCCGCTTGGTACCACTGGATCTTGACGTCGGGGAAGGCCGCCTTGAGCACGGGAGCGTGCATCGCGATGACTTCCTTGTAGTAGCTCGCGTAGATCCAGACCGTCTGCTCGTCCTTTTTACAGGCGGAGAGAAGGGCGGTCGCGGCCACGACGAAACCGAGCGCTTTGATCCGGGTGAAGGTCATCGAAGTCCTCTCTGCTTAAGATGCTCGATCAATCCGTAGGGATCATCCGTGATGATACCTCGCACGCCGTTGCGGATGAGACGATCCCAGTCCTTGGGCGTGTTGGCGGTGTAGGGGACGACGCCGATGCCGAGCGCGTTCATGAGCTGCACGGCCGGCTTCGAGGTCAGCAGGCCCAGCCAGTAGATGCCGGGCGAGTAGAACTCGGGGTGGATGTCCGAGAGGTAGCTGAGCGGGTTGCGCCACGGGCGGTCGTCGAGCGCCGAGATCACGACGCCCGGGTAGAGCTTGCGGGCCGCTTGCAGCGTGCGCTTGTCGAAGCTTTGCAGGATGAGACGGTCTTCGAGGCCGTGCCGGCGCACGGCGCTCAGCACGAGACGCACGAAGGATTCGGGATCCGTCGAGAGGCCCGGGACCTTGGGCGAGGTCTTCGTCTCGACGTTCATGCGCAGGTTCGGCACGCGGTTCTCGCGCACGGCCTGGGCGAAGAAATCCAGGAATTCCTCGAAAGTCGGCATTTTTTCGCCGGGCGCGGCGACCTGGTTCGGGAAGTCCGGGTTGCGCAGGCTGCCGCAATCGAAACGCCGGATCTCCTCGAGCGTGAGCGAGCGGATGGCGGGCGTCGGCATCCGCAGGCGGGCTCCCGTCGGGCCCAGGCAGATCTTGGGGTTGATCGTGAGGTCGTGGGTCACGACGATGCGATCGTCCTTGGTGACCGCGAGGTCGAGTTCGATGACGTCGACGCCGATTTGGTACGCGTAGCGGAAAGCCGAAAGCGTGTTCTCCGGTCGGCGAGCTCGGGCCCCGCGATGGCCCTGGACTTCAATAGCGTGGGCGGAAACCACGCTGCCCAGGAAAAGTCCCGCAATCACGAATCGTGCGTTCATCCGTTCCCCCTCTCCAATACCCCATAGAAACCTTAACATCGAGTCGGGCCGCGGAACATTGAGCGGGCGCGGGCGCCTGTCAGGACTGCGTCAGGGGGAGCCCGGCCCAAGGGGCGGCGCACGCCGCGGTGCAATGCGCTTGGAAGTCCTGCCCCTTCGTGATACCTCTGGGGGCCGATGATTTGGAAGGTTCCCCTCTTATTCGCGACGGGTCTTAGCGACTTGTCGGACTTCCAACTCACTTCCGTTTTCGAAGTGCAATCCGCCGTCGAATGCGTGATCGAGGCTCCCGGCACCTTGCCCGAGATCTTCGACGTCGAAGCCGGCGACTTGATTCGCTTGGATTCCTTCGAAGAAGGGACGACGGACGTTCTTCTCAAAGATTCGGTTTTCTTGACCGGGCTCTGGTCCCAGCTCGAGTTCCGCGACGACGACCGTTTTCACTTCGAAGGCGAAGGCTCGGGCGCGCGCTTGGAGTACAAGCTCCGCGTGAGCGGTCGCCTGCAGGGCCTCGAAGGCGGCGATTTCATCCTCGAAGTCCGCGACCAGGAATACCCTTCGAGCATGTTCGAAGCGCGGGGCGCCCTGCGAAGCTGCGTGAAGCTCCGCTAAGGTCGGGAGGCCGGCGCCTCAGGGCGTGAAGACCCGGCCGTCGCGCACGGTGTAGTCGTGCATCGGGTCCTTCTTCGCGACGTTCTCGAGGAAGTGGCGCATCGCGGTCTCGGCGGACCAATCCGGATTCTCCTCGAAAATCTTGGCGAGGGCGTTGGCGACGATCGGCGTCGCTTGGCTCGTGCCGCTGACCCGCATTTCGCCGCCGCCGGCGCGGGCGCCCCGGATGCAGGTGCCCGGCGCGGCCACGTCGATGTGCTCGGGCGAGTAGTTCGAGAACGAAGCGATGGAGCCGTCTCGGGCGAGGGCGGCGACGCTCAGGACGTTCGGACGCGCGAGGTGGACGAAGTCGTTCTTCGTCGTGCTGACGTCGCTGCGCACGTTCCCGGCCGAGAAGACGAAGACCGTGTTCGGGTTCTTGCTCGTGAGGTCCTCGATGCTGCTGAGAATGATGCGGCGGAGCGCGGCTTCGTTCTCGACGAAGAGACCTTTGAAGTTGAACGCGGTCACGAGGGGTCCCAGCGGCAAAAGGGCGAAGAGCAAGGGCGTCGGGTCCGGAATCAGGTCTGACGCCGGGGTAAGGGGCTGCACCGCCAGGCCGGCCGAGACGTTCACGACGCGCACGTTGCCGCGCTTGAGCGCCTTGTCGACGTTCGTGAAGACTTGGTTCAAGTTCGAAAGGAAACCCAGAAATCCGTGGTCCTCGAGCTGCGGATTGATATTTTCGACGAGGTAGGGAACGTGGAGGAGGCGCGTCTCGGGGCGCAAGCCTTTCACGAGCAGGCTCGCGACGTGGGTGCCGTGCAGAGAGGCGCGGTAGGCGTTAAAGGCGGGGTGCGTGCGGGCCTTCGCGATGAGCTCCCGGTCGCGGAGCCGGCCGCGGGCCGCGAGGTATTCCGTTTTTTCCTGGGCGGAGAGGCGCGGGAGGCAGCCTGGGTCGGCCTCGATCTGCGCGGCGAGGTTCATGTCTTCCATGACCGTTCGGAGCGCGGGGTCGGCCGAGGCAAGGGCCTTCCGGTACTCAAGCTTGAGCAAGCGGTTCAGCGCCGCGAGCGAGCTCTGGCGACCGTTGCGCATGACGAGAAAAGGCTCGAAGTAGGCCTCGTCGAGGTAAGGCTGAAGAGACGGGTGATTCGTGTCGATGGACGCGTCGACGAGCGCGACGCCAATGGGAGCCGCCGCTTTTTCGGCTCCGGCCGGAAGGCTCGCGAGAAGCGAGAGAGTGACTCCCAGCGAAGCGAGTCCTCGACGAAAAAGCATTGGCATTTCAGAATTTTACCCCACATTAACGCATTGAGTCAAATGTCTTAACAAAGAGGCGAAAAGGTCGGGAATTCGAATAAGATAGTCCCCGGGGGAATCATGCCGCTTTCAATCTTTCTGTGGCATCGCGACGATCTCTCGGGCTTGCAGCGGAGCTTGACGGCCCTGCACGGGGCCTGGCTTTTTTATGCCCAGGCCCGCTCGCCGCTCCCGTTGAGCTGTCGGCTAAGGGTCGTCGACGAAGGAAGCCCGCCCCCGCGCGATCTCGAGGTCGTGCGTATCCTCGAGAAAGAGAAGCAGATTTCTCCGTGGGTCTTCGCGGCCGAGCGCCTGGGGGCTTCCGCCACGCGTGCCGAGCTTTGGATTGCGGCGGCCCGCGCGGCCCCGGCGGACGAATGGTTTTTGAGCCTTGAGTCGGGCGACGAAGTTTCCGTCTCGTTCTTCGTCGAGGCGGCGGCTCGCTTGTCCCGCGGCGCCGACGCGATCTGGCAGTTGCCGCGCGCGCGCGACGTGCGCGGAGCTTGGCGTGGGCTCGACCGGCGTTCGCTGCGGCCGGGGCCGAGCGCGACCCCCAAGCGGCTGATCTCGTGGAGCCCCCGGGTGATGAG
>DDRA01000071.1:418-9597 GCA_002343545.1 Bacteriovoracaceae bacterium UBA2428 | reverse complement strand
CGCCAGCCTGGGGCCCGCGGCGATCTTCGCGAGCTTCTCGCAGCCCGCCTTCTTCCCGCTGCGGCTCGCGGAATCCATGGAGATCGACCTCACTTTGCAGGCGGACTCGGCGGGGCGCGAGATACGGCCGTGGGAAAGCGCGAGCTACGTCGCGGGGGGCCGCGCGAAGGCTTCGGCGGAGCGCGAACGGCGTCGTTTCGAGGAGACGATCTCCCTGGCGTTGAAGCACGAACGACGCGGATGGGGAGTCGCCTTCGCCTTCGTCGGCGTGCTGCTCGCGACGGCCTGGCGCGCGCGCGACGCGGGGGGCGCCGGCGCGCTCCGGCTCTTCAGGGCTTGGCGACGTCTTCTAACTTGAAGAGCCGAAGCCCCTTCGTCGCGGGCATGCTCGCGCAACGCGGACTCGGCGCGGGGGCCGCGAGCAGGTAGCGGATCCCGCGTTCCTCGAGCCAGGTCCGGTCGAGCCGGTCGCAGACGCGTTCGCGGTAGTTGCGGTACGAAAAATCCTCGTGGCCTTGGAAAAAGAAGAAGGCCGGGTTCGCGCGCGGCAGAAACGCCGCCGTGCCGATCGGCGGGGCGATGTAGAGGAAGTTCTCGCCGACGTGGGCGGGGTCGTAGTTCTCGAGGAGGATTTTCGCCGCGGGGTCGCGTCGCCAGATCGCGGCGACTTCGAGCAGCGTGCGGGCCGTCGCCTCGTCGAGCTTGGGGAAGGCGCGGTACGGTCTCGCGGCTAGGCCCGCGAGGCCATGCAGGGGGCCGACCAGCCAAACGAGCGCGAGCGCGAAGATGAGGACACCGCGCCAGCCCGCGCGTCGTTCCGCGTCGGCGGTCCAGGCGGACTCCAGGGCGCGGGCGCCGCCGAAGAGCGCGAGCGCCCAAAGGAAATAGGCGACGAAGGCACGGTTGTAGGCGGGCACGAGGTAAAACGCGCCGATGTCCCCTTCGAAACGGAAAGCCGAAAGGAAGAGCACGAAGAGCGTCGTCGCCAAGGCGATGCGGGCGACGAGCCAACGGCGACGCTTGAAGGTGCCGAGGAGCCCCCAGATCGCGAGCGGGATCGCGAGGAAGAGCGCGAGCAACGGAAAAGTCGAGATGCCGCGCCCCAGATTGAAGTTGAGCGTCTCGAGCGGGCGCTGCAGCAGCGAGGCGAAGAAGCTACGGGTGCCGCCCCAAAGGTCCCAACGAACGACGAGCGGACGTCCGCCGTCCATCGTCGCGGCCCGCGGCGTTTCGCCCGAGAAGAACGAGAGGAAGTAGGGATCGCCGAAGACGAGCAGCGCGAGGGTCAGCGCGCCCGCGACGAGCAGCGGGACGGGGTTGAGGATGGACCACACCGATCGGCTCGTCCGCACGGCAAGGTGGTCGCTTGAGAGCAGCAGAACGAAGAGGATCAGCGGCGCGAGCGCGGGGTTGAGCGAAAGCAGAAAGGGACCGAGCGCCGCCAAGAGCCAAGGCCAGGCGCGCGATTCCTGGCTGCGGAAGGGCCGGAGCGCGGCGTAGAGGAGGAAGGGGAGCGCGACGGTGCGACCGAAAGTCGCGTGCTCGCGATGCGGGTAGAGGATCCCCCAGGCCAGGCCGACGAGGCCGAGCACCATGAGCAAGGCTTCGCGGCGATTCGGCGAGCTGCGCCAAAGGTAAAGCCCGAGCCACAGGACGCTCAAGCTCGCGAGCAGCGGGAGCGTCTCGAGCGGCCGCAGGCCGAGGCTGAAATAACCCAGGACGTAGCTCAGGATGCCGAGGCCGGCGGGGTAGTGGAAGGGGTCGGGACCGATCGGCGGCTGGGCCGACGGGACGACGCCGAAGCGCCAGATCTGCTGCGAGATCCACGTGTAGAGATGGCTGTCCGAGGACATCGGGACGAAGCGCGGCCAATCCGCGCGCAGGAGCAGGAAGAAATAGATCGTAAAGAAGACCCCGCCGCGCCACCCGAGCGCGAGGCCCTTGGCGTGGCGACCGCTCACGATGCGGCGGAAGGTCGCGGCGAGCGTCGCGAGCGCAAAGAGCCAGGCCGGCAGCGACGAGGCCTCGCCGCGCGCGACGATCGAGCCGGCGAGAAAGAGGTAGAACGCGCAGAGAAGCCCGATGAGAAAACGCTCGGGACCGAGCAGGCGCAGACGCGGCACGAAGAGGTAGCCGAGCTGCTTGACCAAGAACGCGGCCAGCACGAGGCGGAGCGCGAGGTCGAAGAGGTTCGACGCCGAGAAGAGCAGTCCGTGGACTTCTTGGACCGGTGTCATTTAGGGAATGCCCGCGGCTTCGGCGAGCCCGTTCGCGGCGCGCGCGACGCCGGCTTCGAGGACGGCTTGCAGACGGGTTTGGTTCTCGGCGTCCTTCGTCTGGGTGGGATGCCAAAGGTGGAATTGGATCGCGGCGCCCTTGCAGCTCGCCATGCGAAGACCGTGGAACTTCAATCGGTACTCGACGTCGGAATCCTCGCCGTAGGCGCCCGAGAAGTCGTTCGAGAAGCCGTTGATCGCGACGAGCGCCTCGCGCGCGACGCTGAAGTTGCAGCCCCGGATGTCGTCGACGCGGTTGCGGCCGAGCACGCCGCGCAGGAAACCGGGGGTACGGAAGAAGCGCCCGAGGCTCTGGGTCTCGCCGAAGAGGGCGTCGCGGTAGAGGGCCCAGGGCCAGCCGTCGAGGTAGCCGGCGCGGATGCGCTCCGCGCTCAGCGCGCGCGTGGCCGCGGGGGAGAGCTCGACCCGGCGCCCGGTCAGGAAGCGGTCCGGGCCGGCAAGCTCGACGTGCGCGCGTACGAAGTCCCCGCGCAGAACGCAGTCCCCGTCGACGAGGATGAGGTAGTCGCCCGTCGCGGCGAGAATGCCTTTGTTCTGCACGATCGGCTTACGGTTGCCCCGGTCGAGCTGGGTGACGTGCCGGAGCGGGAGGCGTCGCGCGTATTCGCTCACGACGGCGCGGTTCTCGAGGGCCGCGCCGTCCTCGCAGACGAGGACCTCGTCGACGGGATGATCCTGACGGCAAATCGACTCGAGCACGAGCTCGAGGAAGCGGGGGTTGCGGTAGGTCGAGACGAGCAGCGAGATCTTCACGGCGAGAGTTTCCCCGCGTCCCAGGATTTCCAGAGTCCCATGCCGGCCGCCGCGACGATGAAGACGAAAGCCATCTTATCGTGCCAAGTCAGTTTCTCGTTGAGCCAGTAAGTGGAGAAAATACCGAAGACGAGGAAGGTGATGACTTCCTGCAGGACCTTCAGCTGCGAGGCGCTCATCATGCCGTGGCCGATACGGTTGGCCGGAACCTGAAGGCAATATTCGAAGAAGGCGATGCCCCAGCTCACGAGGATCGCGAGCCACAGCGCGGAGTGCTTGTACTTGAGGTGGCCGTACCAGGCGAAGGTCATGAAGACGTTCGAGGCCACGAGCAAAAGGGCGGTCGTCGCGAAACGGGTCAGCGGTGCCATTCGAACTCCATTCTCTCACGTTTCAGCCCGGCGTCACCGGTGGCCACCACGCGGACGAGGATTCCCGGGATCGCTTCGGCGAGCGCGTCCTGAAAGCGCCGGTTGCAGGCGTAGGAGAAGCCCCGGCCGCGGGGGGCCCAAAGGCCGCTCGCTTCCCGGAGCGTTTGCACGGAGTAGCCGTCCGGGTTCACTTCGAAACCGAAGGGGTCGTGAAACCAAAAATCGGCTCGGGTGCCCGCCGCCGAGGCGAAGTCCGGGAAGATCGCAAACGCGTCGCTCGGATCGCCGGCCAAGGCCCGCGTTCCTTCGGCCAGGGCGGCCCGGATCGGGGCTTCCCCCTCGATCGCAAGCCCCTTCGAAGCCAGGAAAGCGAGGAGCGCGGGGCCTTCTTCGCGCCACCGCTCGAGGCCCGCGCGAAAGCTTCCGGGGTCCCGTTCCACGACGGCGTAACGGAGCGGGATCCCGGCCGCCCGGAAGGCGAGCGTCGCGAGGATCCAATTCGTGCCGGGGCCGAGTCCGAGCTCGCCGACGACGGCGCCGCCGCCTTCGCGCGCGGCTTTGAGCACCGGCTCCACGAAGGCCACCCAGGACTCCGTGAAGGCCCCCTTCGTCGAGCGGAAGGATTCGCCCAGCTCGTTCGACCAAAGCGTGGGCGATCCGTCGCGGGTTCGGATCCAGGTATAGGCGCTCGAGCTCATGGGGGGCGAAGCTAGGGCGAGTCGCCGGCCCAATCGAGGCCCGTCGCCCGGAAAATGGCGCCTGTCCATGCGGAAGCGGGAGAGCCCCTCCGGATAGTTCTTGACCGACGCGGACCCCTCTCCCAAAAAGGCCCCATGGACGCGCGCCTCTTTCCGATCCCGCCGACGGCCTCCGAAAAGCTGCTCGGCAAGCCGCCCCGCGTGCGTCGCTGGAACTCCTTCAAGGATCGTTTGATCGAGCGCTTCGGCGGCGTCGTCTACAAGGTCGGCGTCGACGCCGGCTTCGATTGCCCGAACCGCGACGGCACGAAGGGCTACGGCGGCTGCGCGTACTGCTCGCAGGAAGGCTCGCTCTCGCCCCACCAGGACCCCAAGCTCGCCATCGCCGAGCAGATTCGCAAGGGCCGCGATTTCGCCAAGCGGCGCTACGGCGCCGACAAGTCCATCGCCTACTTCCAGGCCTTCACGAACACCTACGCGCCCGTCGAGGTCATGCGCGAGCGCTTCGAGCAGGCGCTGCTGGACGAGTCGATCGTAGGTCTGAGCGTCGCGACCCGCCCGGACTGCGTGAACGACGAGAACGTGGCCTACCTCCACGAGCTTCGCGAGCGGCTGCCTTACTTCACGGTCGAGCTGGGCCTGCAGAGCGCCTTCCAGAACCGTCTCGAATGGGTGAACCGCCAGGAGACGGTCGAGGACTACGTCGTCGCGATGGAAAAACTGAACGCCGCGCGCGTGCCCGTCATCACGCACGTCATCCTGGGATTCCCGAACGAGACCTACGACGACATGGCCGAGACGGTCCGCTTGGCCGACGCGAGCGGTACGCACGGGATCAAGCTGCAGATGCTCCACGTCATCCGCGGCACGAAGCTCGCCTGGCTCTACGGCAAGGAGCCCTTCGAACTGCTGAGCGCGGAGGCTTACGGCGACATCGTCGTGCGTCTGATCGAACGTCTGCGCCCCGAGATCGAGATCCATCGCATCACGGGCGAGACGGAGTCATCGAAGCTCGTTGCGCCCGCGTGGGTCAGCCAGAAGGGCCGCTTCTTCGATTGGTTCGAGCGCGAGCTCGAGCGCCGCGACACCTGGCAGGGCCGCCTCTCGGCGCCTACTGCGTCGAGAACGTGACCGACTTGATGAGGCGTCCGGAGGGTTCCGCCAGCGTACCGGTGTAACCCAGAACCTCGAGGCGGAAGCTCTTACCGTACTCGATATTGGGCTTCGCGGTCGGATCGGTCGCTTCGTTCGCAGTATCCCCCCGGGGCTCCAGGGCGATGCTGCCGCAATACATGTCCGTCACTTTTTTCTTGTGCGTGCCGTCCACGCTAGTATCGGTCGGCGCGACCGTGAGTTCGGCGATCGGTAGGGCGGCGTTTTCGGGCTTGATGACGCATTCCGAGTCGTTCGAAGTATCGACGATCTTGACCGCCATGATGGTCACCGGCTTTTTGGGATCTTTGTTCGTGAACGTCGTGTTGATCCGAATCCAGCCCGGCGAGATGATTTTGTAGATCGGGACCCCGTTGGCATCCGTACCGATCTGCAGCTGGATCTCGTAGTCGAAGAGGACGGGTTCGGCGGGCTCGATCGTGACGTCCATGAGGTGCTCTTCTTTCGCGAAGAGTTCGCAACCCGCCAGAAACGACGAGGCCAAAGCCAAAGCGAGCGCGGAGCGCGACCAAGCGGCGATCGACAAACGCGCAAGCCTTTTCACCCGATCAGGATACGGTCAGCGTCACGGTCTGTAAACCGGCGCCGACCGCGTGGGGAGGATTAGGGCAGGGCTTCGATCGCGAGCAAGCGCAAGCCGAAGACGAGTTCGCTCGCGCGTTGGCGTTGGCCGAGCTCGAGCGGCTCGAGCTTGTCGCCCCAGTAGCAACCCGGCTGGGCCCAAACCGGGCGCAGGCTTCCGGGCGTGTCTTCGAGGAAGCTGAAGCCTTGCGCGACCGAAAGGGTATCGCGGAAGTCGCGGGGAAGGGCCATGCAGACGGTCTGGATGCGCTGACTCTGAAGGCGCGCGGACGAAAGCATCGCGACGTTCGCCGCGAGAAGGTCGTAGTTCTCGGCGGCCAGGCGGATCACCTTGCGGCCCTTGATTTGGGATTGGATCTCGAGCGTGCCGTCGTCGCGCAGCGTGAGCGTCATCGACGGGAAGGGGTTCGTGAGGGGCGCCCGAGTTTGCGCCGCGACGTCGTCCGTCTTGAGCTCGAGGAGAGCCCGGGCCGCGTGCGCCGGCGAGGCGAAAAGAGAGAAGGCGGCGAGGGCGAGGGCGAGGGCGGAAAATGCGAAACGTTTCATTGGCCACTCCTTGTATAGAAGGCCTCGGTGGCCTTCGTGAAAGCACTCGTATGGCTTAGAGCAAATCGAGTGCCAAACCAAGTTGATGGGAAGGCCGAGAAACGATTCCTCGCGGGCGCTTCCCTCCCCATGGCGGGACGCGGCGTGGAGGACGAGGTCGCGGGTCGGGCGATTCGGGACGACGAGATGCGCCAAGGGCGATCGGGCCGAAGCTCCGACCGCCCTTGGCGCCAACGACAAAGGGAGCGTCGGCTTAGTTCAAGGCTTCGAGGGCGAGGACGCGGACGATCAAGACGAGCTGCTCGGCCTGTTCGTTGGCGGATTCTTCGACGAAGTTGACGGTCTGGCTGTACATGCAGCCGCTTTCTTCCCAGACCGGGCGGAGGACGCCGGGAAGGCTGCGCTCGTCGCGGAAGTTGCGGGCGATCGCGAGTCCGTCGCGGTAGCCGTTCGGCATCGCCATGCAGACGACCGGTAGGCGGGTGGTCTTGGTCTCCGCGTTCGAGAGACGAAGGACGTAGTGCTTGATCAAGGAGAAGTTCTCGGGGGCGAGGGTCTTGCTCTTGCGGCCGCCGCCGATGGAGTCGACTTCGAGCGTGCCGTAGTTCGTGACGGTGACCGTCATCGCGCCGTAACGGAAGTTGCTCGTGCGGACGTTGTTCACGTCGTCCGTCTTGAGTTGGAGGAGGGGGCGCTCGGGTAGCATCGAGCGGGCTTGGGATTCGAGGGTCGTGACGAGGGCGAGGGCGCTGAGAACGAGGCTGAGAACTTTCATGGGGGCTCCTTGATACGTTTGAGAATGGGTTGCCGTGCCTTGAGCAAGCACGGTGCCAACCCCGCTCGTCGGGGCATCAAGGACTTAAGGATTCGGGGCTGATCAAAGACTCGACAAAAAGCCCGCTTTGGCACCGCCATTTTGGGGCGATGCCAAAGCGGGCTTTTCCTACGGCCCTACTCGGCGCCGTGGCAGTGCTTGTACTTCTTGCCCGACCCGCAGAAGCAGGGGTCATTGCGACCGACCTTGGGCTGGGCGTTCGTCACGGGACGTGCGCTTCCGCCGCCGCCACCCGCGCCGGCTTCGACTTGGCCCGACGAGGTTTCGGCTTTCTGGATCTGCTGCATTTTTTGCGATTGGTACTGCTTCATGAAGTTCAGGGCGGCGGCCACGCCCGTCGGCATCGGCGCGGGTTCCGCCGGAGCTTCGGGTTCCCCTTCGGGGGCCAGGCGCGCGGCCGGCGGAGCTTCCACGCCCCCGCCTTCCGCGGCCTCGCCGTCGAGACTCGGGCCCGACATCTGCATGCACTGCTCGGCCGCGGCGGCTTGGGCTTCGGCGATGCGGCGCTGCTCGGCCTGTTCCTCGGGGCTCAGCAGCCGGACGGTATAGAGACGCGAGAGCGCGGTCTGGCGGATGACCTTGTCGAGCATGCGGAAGAGCGCGAAGCCTTCCTTGCGGTACTCGACGAGGGGATCCTTCTGCGCGTAGCCGCGCAAATGGATGCCTTCCTTCAGGTGATCGAGCGCGAGCAGGTGCTCCTTCCAGTGATGGTCGATCGCCTGGATGAAGAAATAGCGTTCGATGTCGCGCATCGTCTTCTCGCCGACGCCCTTTTCCTTTTCGGCGTAAAGCGATTGGGCGCGTTCCGTGGCCCAGGCCACGACTTCTTCGGGGCGGAGGCCCTTGGCGTCGGCGCGCGCGAGGAATTCCTTCTGCTCGGCTTCGCCGAAATCCACGGCGAGCGTGGACTTGAGCGCTTCGCCCAGCATCTTCCAGTTCCATTGGCGCGCGTCGGTCTTGGCGTCGGCGAACTGGAGCACGATGTCCTCGACGAGCTCCTTGCTGAGGTCGCCCACGAGGAGCTTCATATCGCGGCCTTCGAGCACGCGGCGGCGCATGGAGTAGATGACTTCGCGCTGCTTGCTCAGGACGTCGTCGTACTTGAGCAGGTGCTCGCGCTGGTCGAAGTGGTGCATTTCCACTTTCTTCTGCGCATTCTGGATGGACTTCGTGACGAGGCCGTCCGAGATGGGTTGGTCTTCCTCGAAACCGAGCTTGTCCATGATCGCGATCACGCGGTCGCTCGCGAAGATCCGCATGAGATCGTCTTCGAAGGAGAGGAAGAAGCGCGAGGAGCCGGGGTCGCCCTGGCGGCCCGCGCGGCCGCGCAGCTGGTTGTCGATCCGGCGCGATTCGTGGCGTTCGGTGCCGATGACGTGAAGGCCGCCGACGTCCTTGACGCCCGACTGCAGCAAGATGTCCGTTCCGCGGCCGGCCATGTTCGTGGCGATCGTGACGCCGTTCAGCTTGCCGGCGTCCGAGATGATCTCGGCTTCGCGCTCGTGGTTCTTCGCGTTGAGGACCTGGTGCGGGATGTTCAGGCGCGAGAGGAGCTTGGAGACGCGCTCGGACTTGGCGACCGAGACCGTGCCCACGAGCACGGGGCGGCCGGCCTTGTACTTCTCTTCGATGTCCTTGATGACGGCGCGGTACTTGCCCGCCTCGTTCCGGAAGACGAGGTCGTTCGAGTCGCGGCGGACCATCGGACGGTTCGGCGGGACGACGAGCACTTCGAGGTTGTAGATCTTCTTGAACTCGGCGGCTTCCGTGTCGGCCGTACCCGTCATGCCCGAGAGCTTCGAGTAGAGACGGAAGTAGTTCTGCAGCGTGATCGTGGCGAGGGTCTGGTTCTCGGCCTCGATCGTGACGCCTTCTTTGGCCTCGACGGCCTGGTGAAGGCCGTCCGACCAGCGGCGGCCCGGCA
>DDRA01000071.1:0-196 GCA_002343545.1 Bacteriovoracaceae bacterium UBA2428 | reverse complement strand
CCGTGAACTCGTCGACGATGATGATCTGGCCGTCGCGCGAGACGTAGTCCGTATCCTTGCGGAAGACGGCGTGCGCCTTGAGCGAGGCGTGGACGTGGTGCACGAGCTGGATGTTCTCGGGGTCGTAGAGGTTATTCACGCCGAGGAACTTCTCGACCTTGCCGACGCCGTCTTCCGTGAGCGTGACGCTCCGGTG
>DDRA01000072.1:54749-54978 GCA_002343545.1 Bacteriovoracaceae bacterium UBA2428 | reverse complement strand
TGCATCGGCGGCGGCCAGGGCGGCAGCGTCATCCTCGAAGCGGTTTAAGGAGAAGATCCGGACATGAGCAGCGACAATCTCTTCAGCGGTCAGGCTTTCCGTCTCGAACAAAAAGGAGCCGTCGGCGTCCTCACCTTCGATCTCAAGGACGAGCGGGTGAACAAGCTCTCCGAAGTTCCGATGAACGAGCTCGCTTCGATCCTCGACTTGCTCGCCGCGAAGGCGGGGA
>DDRA01000072.1:50533-54606 GCA_002343545.1 Bacteriovoracaceae bacterium UBA2428 | reverse complement strand
GGATCAAGGCCGTGCTCGTGCGTTCGGCCAAGAAAAACTCCTTTATCGTCGGCGCCGACGTGAACCTCATCGGTAGCCTGCCCGATCGCGCGGCCGCCGAAAAGGCGGGCCGTCAAGGCCAAGCCGTCTACTCCAAGCTCGAGGACCTCAAGATCCCGACGGTCGCGGCCGTGGACGGTCCCTGCGCGGGCGGCGGAACCGAGCTCATCCTGGCCTGCCGTCATCGTTTGTGCTCCGACAATCCCAAAACCGCGATCTCGCTCCCCGAAGTCAAACTCGGCTTCCTGCCGGGGTGGGGCGGAACCTACCGTTTGCCCAAGACGGTAGGCCTCATGACGGCCGTCGACATGATGCTCACGGGCAAATCCATCCGCGCCGACAAGGCCGCGAAGCTCGGACTCGTGGATCTCGTCGTGCCGGCCGCGATCTTCGAAGAAAAGTCCCTCGAGATCGCCGCGCGCGTCGCCGAAGGCAAGGGCGTGCCGGGCGCCAAGCCGCGCGTCGTCCCGCTCACCGAAAAAGCCCTCACGGGCAACCCGATCGGTCGCTTCGTGTTCTTCCGCAAAGCGCGCGACCAGGTCCACGCGAGCACGGGCGGACGCTATCCCTCGCCCCTGCGCATCCTCGATCTTCTCGAGCAGAAGTCGGGCCTGGGCCGCGAAGCCTACATGGACGCCGAGGCGAACGCCTTCGCGGATCTGTGGTCGTCGCCCGAGTCCAAGAGCCTCGTCGGTCTCTTCCTGATGGGCGAAGCCGCGAAGCGGGACACGGGCAGCGAGCTCACGCCCGAGGCCGTGGCCAAGCTCCAAGCGACGCGTTCGCTGCTCGTGCTCGGCGCGGGCGTCATGGGCGGCGGCATCGCCGCGGTCTCGGCCGCGGCCGGCGTGCGCACGACCCTCAAGGACCTCAACTTCGACGCGATCGCCAAGGGACTCGCGCACGCGCGCTCGCTCTTCGACGCGGACCTGCGCAAGAAGCGCATCACCAAGACGGAACTCGAACGCCGGATGGGGCTCGTGCGGGGTCAAATCGACTTCCGCGGCGTGCGCGCGACCGACCTCGTCATCGAGGCCGTCGTCGAGAATATCGACGTCAAGAAGAAGGTCTTCGCCGAGCTTGAAGAGCAGGTGTCCCCCACGACCGTCATCGCGACGAACACCTCGAGCCTACGCCTGAAAGACATGTTGCCCGCGTTCAAGGATGCCTCGCGATTCATCGGCCTGCACTTCTTCAATCCCGTGCACAAGATGCCGCTCGTCGAGGTCGTCACGCACCCCGGCGCTTCGCCCGAGGCCGTCGCGCGCGGCGTGGCCTACGTCAAGTCGATCGGCAAGACGCCCGTCGTCTGCGGCGACGGGCCCGGCTTCATCGTGAACCGACTGCTCATGCCGTGGCTGAACGAAGCCGCTTTCTGCCTCTGGGAAGGCTACCCGTTCGAAGCGCTCGAAAGGGCGGCGAAAGACTTCGGCATGCCCATGGGACCCTTCGAGCTCCTCGACGAAGTCGGTCTCGACGTTGCCGCCAAGGTTTGCCACATTTTTCACGATGCCTTCGGCGAGCGCGCCAAGCCGTCGCCGATCCTCGACAAGCTCGTGGCCGACAAGTCGCGGCTGGGCCGCAAGACGGGCCTCGGGTTCTACGTCTTCGACGCCCCCGGCGGCCGCAAGCAAGGGGTGGACCTCAAAGCGCTCGAAGGCGTCTTCGCGGGCGCCAAGCCCAGCTCGCCCGAGTTCAACGCCGAAGCGCTCGTGCGCCGCATGTTCTTCCCGATGGTGAACGAAGCCGCGCGAGCCCTCAAAGAGGGCGTCGTGAATGATCCCGCCAAGGTCGACCTCGCGATGATCTTCGGCACGGGCTTCCCGCCGTTCCGCGGCGGTTTGCTCAAGTGGGCGGACTCGCTCGGCGTCGACAAGATCGTGGCCGAACTCGAACGCCTGGGCGAGCTGCACGGCGCCCGGCTGCAACCCTCGTCCGCGCTCCGCGAGATCGCGAAGCGCGGCGGCTTCTACCGGAGCTGAGCCGCGTGGCGCGCGATCTGGTCCTGGCCGTCGTTCCGCTCCGCCTCGCTTCGAGCCGACTGCCCCGCAAGATCCTCGCGGACGTGGCGGGCTTGCCGCTCGCGGCGCGCAGCCTCGCACGCGTCCACGCCGCCTTCCGCGACGATGCGAGGGCGCGCGTGATCGCGGCCGTCGACGACGAAGAGACCTTCGAAGCGCTGCGCCGCCACTCGCTCGGCACCGAAGTCGTCATGACGGACCCCTCGCTCCCGAGCGGCAGCGATCGCGTCTTCGCCGCCGTCCAGCATCTGCTCAAACGCGAAGCGGGACTCCGCGACGAGATCGCGGCCGTCCTGAACGTGCAAGGCGACATGCCCTTCGCGGGCGCGGACGGTCTGCGTCAGGTCGGCGAGTACCTCCGCGCGGCCCCGCCCGAGGTCGCGATCGCGACGCTGGCCACGCCCTGGCCCGAGGGTCGCCCCTACGCCGACGTCTCGGCGGTCAAGGTGCTCGCGAATCGGGAAGGACGCGCGCTTTACTTTTCGCGCCTCGCGATCCCGTACACGGCCACCGCGGTGCCCGAGCAAGGTCCCTACGAAGGGCGCCTGCACTTGGGCGTCTACGGTTACCGTCTCGAGGCCCTCGCGCGTTTCTGCGCCCAAGCCCCCGTTGCCAGCGAACGGGCCGAAAGCCTGGAGCAGCTCCGGGCCCTTTGGCTCGGTCTCGACATCCAAGTCCTCGAAACCCAAGCGGGGGAAGGGGAGTCGTACCGGGGCGTGGACACGGCGGAAGACCTGGCCTGGGCACGGGCTTTCGCCAAGTAAAACTCCGCGATTTCCCTTCCTTAGCCCTCAAGCGCGAAGCCTTCGGCGCCGATAAGCGAGGCATGAGATTCTCCAAGCCTTCCGTCATGACCTTGAGCCTCCTCGCGTGGGGGGCCTTCCTGGGTGCCTGCGCGAGCTCGCCGAACAGCGGCCGCTACCCGGCGACGGCCGCGGACGCGACGGCGGCCGATCCGATCACGCCGCTGCTGAACGCCCTCGCCGGAGAATGGACGAGCGAGTGTTTGCCCTACGGGCTCAAAGGCCAAAGCTACGTCGCTAAGATCGTGATCGATCCGTCGATCGGCCACGAAATCTTCTCGATCTACTCGGACGACAAATGCAGCGTGCCCGAGCGCGAATACGTTTACCCCTTCGCAAGCTCGACCGTGAGCTTCCCGCCGCCCGTCGCCTCGCTCCCGGCGCGCGTCGAAATCCTTCGCCGCTACGACGTCGCGGGCTCGACCCGCAACGACACCGGTACGCCGCGGCCCCTGGGCACGGCCGAGGGCGCGCAGATCGAAGCGCTGAACGGCGTACTGGATCTCGAGCAGTTCCGTCGCTTCTACCTCGAGTCCGGCTTCCTCTACGGCGTCCACCTGGGCTCCAGCGCCTTGCCGGTGGCCGTGAACGAAGCCGCGCGCGTGCTGAACTACCGCTGCGATACGAAGTTCATCCCCTCGCAAGGACACTTCTGCCGTCGCTACCATAAGGCTTCGCGTGAACCGGCTTCGGTCGTCGAAGCCGACGGCATGAACTTGCCCCGCGCCCTCCGCGCGCGCGAGTAGCCCAGAGCGTCCCTCGCGTTTTAGCGCGGGGCGCGATTTGAGAAGTCGACGGCCGAACGCTAAGACGAGGGCATGTCGACGCTCAAGCCGCTCACCGAAACCGTCACCCTCGAAACTCCGCAGGGGCCCATCGTCTGGGGCCGCGGGGACCAGTGGGTGCTCTTCGCGGGGCCCGACAGCTTCGAAGACGAAGGTATGGTCACGGAGACCGCGCAGCACCTGAAGAGCGTCTGCGCTCGCCTCGGCATCCCGTGGATCCTCAAATGCTCCTTCGATAAGGCGAACCGCACGAGCGGCAAGAGCTTCCGCGGCCTCGGTATGGAAGAAGCCCTCAAAGGCCTCGAGCGCGTGAAGGCCAAGGTCGGCTGCGCGCTCGTCACGGACGTGCACGAGACGACGCAAGTCGAGCGCGTCGCGGCCGTGGCCGACGTCATCCAGATTCCCGCCTTCCTCTGTCGCCAGACCGA
>DDRA01000072.1:43115-50448 GCA_002343545.1 Bacteriovoracaceae bacterium UBA2428 | reverse complement strand
GCAGACGCCGGCCTTCCTCTGTCGCCAGACCGACCTCGTGCAGGCGGCCGCGCGCACGGACCGGGTGCTCCACGTCAAGAAGGGCCAATTCGTCTCGCCGTGGGACATGGCTTCGGTCGTCGAGAAGGCCCGCGCCGCGGGTGGCCGCAAAGTTCTCCTTTGCGAACGGGGCGCGAGCTTCGGTTACAACCGACTCGTGAACGACATGACGGGGCTGGCCGACATGCGCGCGCTCGGATGCCCCGTCGTCATGGACGCCACGCACTCCGTGCAAATCCCGAGCGGGAAGGGCACGAGTTCGGACGGCCGTCGCGACATGATTCCGCTCCTCGCGCGGGCCGCCATGGCGGTGGGCGTGGACGGCGTGTTTTTGGAAACGCACCCGAAGCCGGAAGAGGCGCTCTGCGACGGACCGAGCTCGCTCCCGCTGGCCGAGATGGAGGCGCTGCTCGTTCAACTCCAGAAAATCTGGCGCGCGATTCAGTCCTAAGACGTTGGCGCGCGCTACTTCTTGTGGGGGGCGGGTGAGACGTAGTCTTTCAACTCTTGCGGGACCTCGCTCACGATCGCCCCGTCTTTCATGAGCGCGCCGTTCCGGGCCTGCTTGCCTTCGAGTTCGCGGGGAACGTTCACGAGCACGTATTGGGGCTTCGCCTCGTCGAAATCGTCGACGGGCACGTAGACGGGATCGTCGTTCTTCACGAGGGGATCGCTCGAGCTGGGCGTCGTCTCGGCGGGTAGCCCCGGACGGCGGGTCGCCTCGCGCACTTGCTCGATGTTCTTCCGGTTGACGGGATCGAGAGCCGAGGCGCTGCCTTTGACCTTCGTTCCGGAGCTTTCCCCCTTCCCGAGGGATTCGCCGGATTTGACTTTCGCGGGATGCTTATCGCCTTTATCCGTCGCCCAAACCGCGTAGGTGAGGGTCATAACCGCGCCCAAGGCAAAGGCCGTCAGGATGGAGCGGGTCGAAGCAAGCGGCTGACGCATAAGTGCATCTTAGCAAAGCCCAACTAGGGGCCCCGCGTCAAAGCCCTGACGCGAGACCTCGGGCACCCGGATGCGGAGGACTAGCGGCCCTGGCCCTGTTGCAAAGCCAGCTGCTGGCGAAGCTGGCCGATGACCTTCTCGGAGCGACGGATTTTCTGAGCCTTTTCCAGGGCTTCGTAGCGGTTACGAAGGAAAAATTGGAAGGCTTCGTCGGTCTTCTCGTTGCTGCCGACTTCTTCCGCCGGTTGAACTTCGACGAGACGAACGAGAACGAGGCTATCGCCCGAACTCAAGGGCGAAGCCAAAAGCGGCTTCTCCTTGCTGAGGGCCAAGACTTCCGACAAGCGCGATTCCGCGCCGGCCAAGGGACCCGGAGCGGGGTCAAGCGGACTCCAAGCGGGCTGCTTTTGCCAAGCGAGTCCGTAGGCTTTGAGATCCTTCTCGGTGGGAGCCTTGCCGCTCGACACGAGGCCTTCCACAAAACGTTTCGCCTCGGCCGTGCGGCGCTCTTCGAGCAGAACTTCGGGGGCGATCTCGGCCTGCACGTCGGCCAGCGTCTTCTTGGACGCCGCCCGACGGTCCTCGAGCTGAATCAAGTGCCAGCCGAAGCTCGACTTCACGGGCTCCGAGATCTGCTTGGCGTCTTTGAGCGAGAAGGCCGCCGATTCGAAGGCCGGGTCCATCACGCCGCGCGCGAAGTAGTTCAGGTCACCGCCCTGGGCCGCGTTCGACTTGTCTTCGGAGTGCTGCTTGGCCGCATCTTCGAAACTCAGTTTGCCGCCCCGGATGTCGGCCAAGAGGCCGCGGATCTTCTTTTCGCCTTCGGCGTCATCCTTCACGAGGATGTGACGGGCGCGGATTTCCTCTTCCTTCTGAAAACGGGAGAGATGACGATCGAAGTAGCTTTGGAGCTTGGGCTGGTTCGCCGCGTCCTTGGCGAAGGCTTCGGCCTCTTCCTTCGACACCGACTTCGGCGAGGGGAAGCTGCGCGGGCTCACCGAAACCGTCTCGTAGACGCGCTTCGCCCGGAGCTCCTTCTCGAGGCGGGCCTCTTCGGGAGACTGGTAACCGAGGCCATCGTGGAAGACCTGGCTGAACTGCGAGATGACGGCGCGACGGCCGAGTTCCTTTTCGTAGAGGCCGGGTTCCGCCACCATCTGACGGTAGAGAACGGGATCGAAGCGGCCGTCTTTGTGGAAAGCCGTTTCGCTCTGGATGAGTTGGCGCACCGACTCCGGCGCGACGACGAAGCCCGCTTTCTCGGCCGTCGTCTCCATGAAACGCTGTTGAATGAGCTGACCCAAAACGCGATCCGGGGTGACCTGGGCGCGTACCATCTGCTCGAGGAACTTGCGGTTCTCGGGGTTGCCGCCCGCGGACTTCATCTGTTCGTTCACGAAACGCTCGGCGTCCTGGAGCTGGCGGGAGAGCGCCTCGCGCAGTTCGCGGGAGGAGATCTCGGAGCCCTCGACGCTCGCGGCCGCACCACCGTCCAGCACACCCATCCCGCCGCCCGCCCGGTCGGAGCCGAACATGCTCACGACCATGCCGACGGCCGAAATTCCGAAGATCACCATGAAAACGGAGCGGTATTGACGGATCATCTCAAGCATCCCCACATCATCGGCGATCCTTTTTATCTGTCAACGCGGGTCGGGCGGTCTTTTAGCGAGGCCTTTTGCTCCCGAAGGGCCGTGCTACAATCGATCGAATATGGCTTTAGGACGTTGGTGGAGGCGCAACCAAAAGGGCGTCGTGATCGCGGCTCTCTTCGCGGCTCCGCTCATTCCCATTTTTCTCATGCGCATCGATTTGCCGCGACTGAATCTCTACGACCGAGCGCAATCCTACGTCGTGCATCCGCTCTCGGAGCTCGTCACGAACGCGTTCCAGGGCGTCGGCCACATCTGGTCGCGCTACCTTTACCTCGTCGACACCCAGCGGAACAACGAAGCGCTCAAGCAGGAAATCGCCGGCCTCAAGAACGAGATCCTCGGTTTCGAGGAAGTCCGGATCGAGAACGAACGGCTCCGCCAGCTCACCTCGCTGCCGGAGTTTCCCAAGTTCGACGGCGTCACCGCGCGTATCATCGGCCAGGACCTTTCCTCGGAGAGCCTCGGTTTTCTCATCAACGCGGGCGAAGCCCAGGGCCTGAAGCCCCGCATGCCCGTCATCACGGCGGACGGCGTCGTCGGCACGATCGAGCGCGTCTTCGCGCATTCCGCGCTCTTCACGAGCGTGCAGGACCCGGCGCACGACGTCGACGGGCTGAGCGTGCGCACGCGCGCGCGCATGATCGTGGAGGGTAAGGGCAAGCCGCTCGTCGCGCGCCTCAAGTATCTCGACCGCGCCGAGGACGTTCGCGTCGGCGACGAGATCCTCACGAGCGGACTCGACGGCGTTTTCCCGAAGGGCCTTCGCATCGGCCTCATCGTCAAGGTCGATCGCCCGCGCACGGGGATCCTGCAGGAAGCCTTGCTCCGTCCCTCGGTCGACCTGGGTCGTCTCGAAGAAGTCGTCGTCCTGCGTCGATCCGAAGAGGCGCTCGGGGCGGCCGCGCGATGATGACCCAAACCCAGAAGCGCATCTTCGAGTGGCCGATGCTGCTCGTCGCGATCTGGGCTCTCCAGGCGCTCGAGATTTCGCTCCTGCAGCTGCCCGCGCACGCGGGCGGACTCAACGTCATTTCGATTCTCTCGGTCTACCTGGCGCTCACGCGCAGCTGGCCCGTCCTGCTCGTGCTCTCGACCGTGCTCGCCGTCATGGCGAGCGCGGCCGTCACGCACTCCGGGGGCGTCGTGCTCGCCGCTTACGTCTGGACGGCGCTCGCCACGAAGGCGGCGGCCCAAGCCTTCGCGCTCGAGGGGCGCCGCCAGTTCACGGGTCTCGTCGCGGGCGCCTTCGTCTTTCGCAAGGCCCTGACCTTCGTCCTGCTCTCGACCTTCGACGTGCAGCCGACGCTCACGGGCGCCATCGGCTACACCCTCGCGGGCGTCGTCCCCGCGGCCATCGCGGGGTGGTTCCTTTTCCCGCTCTTCATGGCGTGGGACGCGTACTTCCTGCACGAAGCGGAAGACGCGCGCGAATTGAACCCGGACCGGATCAAATAGGCGGCTTGAGGAGAAGTCGGGATGCTCGGACAAAGCGAAGCGATACGGGAATACCAACCCAAGTTCCCCGTCCTCTACGCCATTCTCGTCGGGCTCTTCTGCCTGCTCGCGCTGCGGCTCGCGTACTTGCAGCTGTACCGCGGCGGCTTCTACTACCGATTCTCGCAGCAGAACTCGCTGCGAAAGGAAAAACTGCCCGGACCCCGCGGCCAGATCTTCGACCGCGACCAGCGCCTGCTCGTGGACAACCGCCTTCAACTCGACGTGACGGTGACCCCGCAGTTCATCAAGGATCCGCCGCAAACCCTCGGCCTGCTCGCCTCGCTCGCGGGTGAGCCCGTGGAACCCATCCTGAACGACTACCGCAACCGCTCGAAGGGCGCGCCGAAGTTCCAACCGATCACCCTCATCCAAAACATCCCGTGGGAAACCGTCGTCAAGATCGAGCGCTCGCGCGCCCAGCTCGGCGGCGTGAACGTCGAATCCCGCATTCGTCGCACCTACCTGCAAGGCACCTCGGGCGCCCACCTGCTCGGTTACCTGAGCGAAGTCACCAAGAAGGACCTCGAGAAGCACAAGAACCTTGGCGGTTCCTACGAGATCGGCGACTGGATCGGTCGCTTCGGCCTCGAATCCAAATGGGAAAAGTACCTGCGCGGCCGCGACGGCGTGCGCTTCGTCGTCGTGGACGCCCACGGTCACCGCATCTCGGAGTCGACCTCGAACGAACCGGGCCTGAGCGGCTTCGAGAAGAACATCGAGCCCGAGCCGGGCCTTAATCTCGTGCTCACGCTCGACGCCGATCTCCAGCAGACCATCCAAGAGGCCATGAAGGGGAAGATGGGCTCGGTCGTCGCGCTCGACCCGCGCACGGGCGAAGTCCTCGCGATGCACAGCCAGCCGAGCTTCGACCCGACCGAGATGGCATCGAAGGGCCCCGAGCTCTGGTCCAGCTTCTACAACAACCCCTACGGCCCGCTCCGCAACAAGGCCGTGCAGGATCACTTCCCGCCCGGATCGACCTTCAAGGTCTTCTCGGGCCTCGCGGGGCTCGAGGCCGGCATCCTCGATCCTTCGACGAAGGTCTTTTGCCCGGGCTTCTACCGTTTCGGTCGACGCGTCTATTCCTGTCACAAGAAGGAAGGCCACGGTTACGTGGACCTCAAGAGCGCGATCTCGGGAAGCTGCGACGTTTACTTTTGGTCGCTCGCGTCGCGCATCTCGATCGACAAGATCTCCGAGATGGGCACCTACTTCGGGCTCGGCCGCAAGACGGGCATCGACCTCTCGCACGAGCGCCCCGGCCTTATGCCGACCGAGGAGTGGAAGCAAAAAGCCTACAAGGAAGTCTGGAACCCGGGCGAGACGCTATCGGCTTCGATCGGCCAGGGTTACACCCTCGTGACGCCGCTGCAGCTCGCCGTGTCCTACGCGACGCTCGTGAACGGCGGCAATCTCTATCGCCCCTACGTCCTCTCGCGCATCGAGACGATCCAGGGCGAAGTCATCGAGCGCTTCGGCCCCGAGCTCCTGGGCAACCACAACATCAATCCGGACTACCTCGCCAAGATCAAGGAAGGCCTCGAGGCCGTGGTGAACGCGCCCGGCGGCACGGGCTACAACGCCGTACGCTCGAAGGACGTGATCATCGGCGGCAAGAGCGGCACGGTGCAGGTCATCAATTTCGCCTCGCGCGAAGAAGCTTACCGTCCTTGCCACGAGCTCCCCTTCGAGAAACGACACCACGCCTGGTTCGTCGGCTACGCGCCGGCTTCCGCCCCCGAGATCGTCGTGGCGGTTTTCGGGATGCACGAGTGCGCGGGTTCCCGCGTCGCGGGTCCCGTCGTGAAGGCCGTCATCGAAAAGTGGAACCAAAAGAAGATGCTGAAGGAATTCGGTCCCAAGCCGGCCTCGGCGACCGTTCCCGGCGCCGAGGTTCAGGGCCGCTGAGGGGAAGGCCCTTTCGGGCCTTCCTTAGAAAAGACGCCGCGTATACTTCCAGCAGTAGACGCCGTCGGTCGTCGCGTGAAAGCGAGCGGGGTCCGAGCAGAATTCGTTCTCGGCGTGGGCCGCCGCGTCCGCGGCCTCGTCCGCGTTGCGCCCCATGAAACCGGCGTAGAACTCGTTCGCGGTCCAACTCCATTGCTTCTGCCTTTGCAGGAAGCCCAGGAGCGTCGCCGACTGCTCGCTCGACTGGCCCTCTTGCACGCGAAACACACGCTCGGCCTGCAAGCTCGTCGCCTCGGCCGGCAAAAGTTCGAGGGGCTCCTTGAAGTCGAAGCCGAAGGCCGTCTCGATCGGCGATCCTTCGCACTGGCTCCCCGTGTAGAACGAAAAGCTTTCCGCCATGCCGGACTTCACGACGATCGCCGAAGCGCGGAAAGAACCGTTTTTGTGGGGCAAGCATTCCGTCTGCCAATGCCCCAGGAGGGAATCCTTGGCGATCGAAGCGGGCGCGCGACCCGCCTCGGGCAGACTGCTGCAGGCCCCCACGGCCAAAGCCACGGCGACGATTCCTAAAGACGACATCTTCATGCGGATCCCTCCTGAACACCCCGAAGGGCTGCCGACAGCTTAGCCCGTTCCGAACGCGCACGGAAGTCCAGGGCGTTCCGTTCGGGCGTTTCGAGGGAAGAATCAGTTCGAATCGGTCGGGCCTTCGGTCAGGCCGTACTTACGGCCGCAGAATTCGCAGGTCACCGTAACGAGTCGCGACGAAGGACTCTGCCCTTCGACGGCTTCCTGCCGCTGCATGAGGGCCAGCGCCCGGCCTGCGCGTTCTTCCGAACAAGTGCAGTCGAAACGCACGTTGCCCGCGTAAAGAAGCTTCTCTCCGCCCGTCGGAAAGAGAAAACGCAGGAGGGCTTCCGTCGTCGCCTCGGAGCTCGTCGTTTCGAGGGCCCACTTCGAGAGGGGACCCAGATCTTCCATGAAGCGGTGCCAGATCGAAAGCAGCTCAAGCTGGCGGGCTTCCGTGTTCTGCGGGAGCACGTGCACGAGGTAGCCCACGGCCCGCTGCACGCGAAAGGGCTTCTCGGGGTCGTCGGTCGGCACGACCTGCACGCTCAAGCTCACGCCGCAGGCCCGCTGCTCGCTGCGCTCCAAGTACTCGACGAGATCGCCGCCCACGTGTCCCGAGGACGGCACGATGCCCGTGTAATCCGCGAGGGGAGGGGTCGAACGCCGGACCTGAAGGATTCCCGTGCCGAGCGGCTCGTCGAGTCGACTCACGACGA
>DDRA01000072.1:29944-42973 GCA_002343545.1 Bacteriovoracaceae bacterium UBA2428 | reverse complement strand
TCATGCCGCGGACGCGGCCCGTACCGAGGACTTCCGCGTAGAGATTCCCGAAGGGGCCCTCCACGCTCCACTGAAGCTCGACCTTCTGGTTGTCGCTCGCGTCGCTCAAGCCTTGCAGCAAAAGCGCGCCGAGGCACGCTTGCCCGAGGTGAAGCATCGAGGGAGGCATCAAGCCCTGGCGAGCCAAAAGCTCTTCGGCGACCCCCGTCGCGTCGACGGAGACGACCACGACGTTGCCGTCCGAGCTCAGGACCTTGCGGAGATACCCGCCGGGACGCGACTCCATGGAAAAGCCTAGAGGACTTTTTTAACGAGGTCTTCGATGACTTCTTTCGGGTGGTTCCCGACGAGCTGATCGACCATCTTGCCGTCCTTGAAGACGATCAACGTGGGAATCCCGCGGATGCCGAACTTGGCCGGCGTCTGCACGTTCGCGTCGACATCCATCTTCACGAACTTCATCTTGCCTTCGTAACTCTTGGAAACTTCCTCGAGTTTGGGCGAGAGGGCGCGGCACGGGCTGCACCAGGTCGCCCAGAAGTCCACGAGCACGGGGACTTTCGAGTTGATCACGTCATTGTCAAAGGAATCGTCGGAAACGGCTTGAAGTTGGGACATAACCCTTACGCTAATCCTATTCGCCGGGCCCGACAAGGTGTAGGAAGAAGGGGCAAAATGAGCCTTCATTCGCTTGAGCTTTGGCTGATCTTCCTGCTCCCCTGGGTGCTCGACGCCGTTTCGGGTCGCGGGGTCCTGGCTTCGGCCTTCGGGGCGATCCTTTGGGGCATGGCCCTCGTCATCGCCCTGTTGCGCAGCGGCACCCGCGACGAGCGCTTCAAACGCGCCCAAAGCTGGGCCCTCAGCTTCTTGATCGGGGCCTGGCTGACCTACTGGCTGCTCTCGTGGGCCGGCACCGAGCCCAAGAACTGGACCGTGACCGAAGAAACCCTGCGCGCGCTCACGCTCTTGCACGCGGGGATCCTGGCCGCGGGCGTCGGCATGGTCGCCGTGCACTGGGGCGCCGCGCTCGCTTGGGTTTTGAAGGAATCCTCGCTCCGCAAGAGCAGCTGGGCGCGTCGCACGTTGCGTCTGGAGCGGCTGACCTTGCCGCCCCTCGAATCGATCGGCCGCGTTTGCGAAGGTGCGCTTCGTTACGCCGTCATGAGCTGGATCTTCGGCATCGGCCTGGCCCTCGTCACGGCGAGCCTGCGCTGGGGCGTCGAATGGGTTCGCGACCCCAAGATCCTGATCTCGATCATTCTCGCGATGACCCTGGGGGCGAGCTACAAAATGACCCAGTGGCTCGAAGGCCGGGGCCGTACCCTCTACACGGCCTACCTCACGCTGTCGGGAGTCTTCCTGATCGGCTTCTCGCTGCTCATGAGCTTCGACGTCTCGCGCATTCACGAACCCCTTCGGTGGTTCGTCCGGTAGACGATGCGACTCGACGGACTGAGCTGCCTTAGCCTGAGCGCCCGGGATGGCCACGCGGTGGAAGCGCGCGAAGGCGCGCACCTCGCGCCGGAACGGATCGAAGCCCTCCTCAAGGAGTGGCGGCGCGCTTTGGCCGAGTCGAACGAAGCCGACGCCGGGCTCTTCTACCTGGGAACCTGCCACCGCGTGGAGCTCTACTCCTTCGGGATTCCCACGGAGTCGCTGCGCCTGGCCTGGAGTCGGGCCACGGGGGCCGACCTCGGTCGCGCGACGCTCGTCGAGGGTTCCGCCGTGCTCGACCGGCTCGTACGCGTGACGGCGAGCCTCGAGAGCGAAGTTCTGGGCGAAACGCAGATCACGGGGCAAATGCGCGACGCCACTGAGTTCGCCCGCAAGATCGGGGTTTTGCACGGGCCCCTGGATTCCATTTCTCAGTTCGCGCTTCGCGTCGCCAAGCGCATCCGCAGCGAGACGAAACTGGGCGAAGGCACGATCAGCGTCGCGCACGTCGCCGTCGACGGGCTCCTCGAGGTTTTCGAAAGCCTCGAAGACAAATCCGCTTTGGTGCTGGGCGCGGGCTCGATGGCCGAGCAGGCCCTCGTGCGCCTGCGCAAACTCGGGCTCTCCCGTATCACGTGGTCGAACCGCAGCCCCGATCGCCTGGCCGCCCATCCCCTCGCGGCCGAATGCGAGATCGCTCCCTTCGCGAATCGACACGCCGAAGTCTGGCGCCACGACATCGTGGTCGCCGCGACGTCGGCCGAATCCGCGATCCTTCGGCTCGAGGCTCTGCGGGCCGAACGCGCGACGAAGGGGCAGGGGCGACGCGGCCCCCGCGTTATTTTGGATCTCGGCCTGCCCCGCAACGTCGACGAGAAGATCCACGGCTTTTCGCAGTTTTACGTTCGAAACGTCGACGAGTTCAGCACGCGCATCCGCGAGAACGAAGCCCGTCGGCAGTCCTGGGCCGAAGCTTCGGACCGCATCGTCGAAGAGGAAGTTCGGGAATTCGCTCGGAGTTTCGAAGTCCGCGCCCGGGGCCCCCTCGTCGGTGAACTCTACCGCTGCGTGGAGGCCCTCCGTCTCCACGAACTCACAGAAAAAAACCTGGAAAAAAATTCAGAAATCGACTATTTATCCCGCACCATCAATTCAAAGATGATGCATCTCCTCGTGCGTGAATTGGACGCTCTCGACGACGTCCCGGCGCGACAGGTTCTGGAGGTGTTGTTGCGTGCGTGGAGGCAAGCGGCCGAATGGCAGCCAAGAAAAAGTCGAACGCCCGAAAACCCGGAAGCGCCCCCGCCAAGTCTGGCGCCGGTGCCAAGGGAAGCAAAGCCAAAGCGGCCGTAAAGCCGGCCGCGGCCAAAGCGCCCGTCGCCAAGGAAGCTCCGGCTCCGAAGGCGAAAGCGGCGGCGGCCAAGCCGTCGCCCGCGGCGTTCGCGATGGAGTTCATCGGCACTTTCCCGATCCGTCGCGGCGACGACGACAAGCGTAACGACGCGAAGAAGCAGCCCTCGGGCCCCGTCTTCAATCGCGGCGACTACATCGTCGGCTCGTGGAACACGAGCCTCGGTCGCGTCATGAACGAAGAGTTCAACCGCGTCTACCTGGGCCGGCACAACCAAGACACGCTGACGTGGCAAGGTTTCGAGTCGCCGCTCGTCAAATCCGACAAGACCTCGAGTTCCGCGCCCATCGGCTTTCACACCTATTCGCGCGAGCTCTACCAACAGCTCGTCGGCAAGAAGATCGACATCGTCGTTCAGAACATGAAGGACGTGCCGCTCAACCTGCCCGAGGGCCTCGCGCTCGTTTCGACGCTCAAGCGCGAAGACCCCCGCGACGCGATGGTAACGCGCTCGACCTACGGCGCCATCCAGGAACTCCCGACGCGCGCGCGCGTCGCGACGACTTCGAAACGCCGGATCATGCAGATCAAGACGCTGCGTCCGGACATCGAAATCGTCCCGATCCGCGGCGACATCCCCTCGCGCCTGGAGCGACTCGAAGAGGACAACCTCGACGCGGTCATCCTGTCGTGGGCGAGCCTGCGTCGATTGAACCTTTCGCCGCGCTTCTACGTCGCGCTCCAATCCGACTTCATGGTGCCGGCCGCGTGCCAGGGCATCGTGGCCGTCGTTTGCCGCGCCGACGACGCCGACCTCATCGCGAAGCTTCGCTACGTCGAAGACTCCGAGGCTTCGTGGGCCAGCCGCTGCGAGCGCGCTTTCCTGCAGAAGATCGGTGGCTCGCGCGAAGCGCCCGTGGGCGCCTTCGCCCACCGCAAGGGAACGCAGGATCCTTGGATCCTCGACACCGTGCTAGGCGATCCGCAGTCGGGCGAGCTTATCCGCCACCGCGAGATCGGCACGAGCCGCTGCAAGCCCGAGTCGCTCGCCGACAAGGCCTTCACCGGCATCCTGTCGAAGGGCGCGCGCAAGTTCCTTCCGTTCCGCGTCGAATACTGACGCGAGTTACTTTTTAGGCTGGGGGGTCGAGACACGCCGGTGGCTCGCTCCCTTCGGATCCCCCGGAAGCGCTTTGGCCTTCGGCGGCGTGCCTTCGCTCACCGCGTCCGTGATCTCCTCGAAGCAGTTGTCCTTCACGAGGTAGACCCTCGCTTTGCGTTCGGGATCCTTCGGGTCGGCCGGGGTTTCGGTCACGCGAAAGCCTCCGCGCTCGCCGTCGAAAGTGAAGGAGACTTGGGTCTTCGCCTCGAAAGCGGGCTTCACCGTAAAGTGATCGGCGCCTTCCACCGCGCTCCGGCTCAACGAAAAGAGCGGCATCTCGCGCGAGTCCTTCGAAAAGAAGCCGAGGGGGGGCGACTCTCGGAGGAAGCGCCGACTCGGCCGGCTCCGATCGAGCACGTTTTCCGTGGGGATCCACTTTCCGCCGGCTCCTTGCTTCCACTCGTAGACGACCGCGGGGTTCGTCTCGTTGCCGTCGTCGTACACCGCGACGCCGTTCATGCCCAAGCGCGCCGTCGCCTGCGGCCGACCCTCGGTATCCTGAAAGACGAGCGCGGGCGGAGCCGAAGCCGACGTCGCGCCGGACGACGGGAAACTCAACCTCAGCGTCTCTCCGCTTCCCGAGGCCGACTCCAAACGAATCGCTTCGGTGCGACAGACGGGGCCCGCGAGGATCGCGCCGTGAAAAAACGTCGCGAAGAGAAGAACGCGAAGCTTGGCGTGCATATCGATGACTCCCAATCCCGTCGAGGAACCCTAGCGATATTGTAAGAGCCACGGACCGTGCCGCTCGTCAAATCTCTGCCGCGCGGAAGCCGCCGCGGGCGCTTCCGTTCCGATTAGAATGAGACCAGTCCCTACTACCCGACGCCAAGGAGGCCACTTGCTTATTCGCGCCGTGACGCTCGCCGTTTCCCTCGCTTCGACGCTTGCCCTCGCGAACCCGCCGCTTCCGTCCGAAGCGGAGCCGCGTTCGGAGGCGAACGTAAACGATCCCCGTTCGGTCCCCCCGCCGACGCCGCCGAAAGTCGCGGCCGCGGCCAAGGACTTCGCCCTGAACGAGACCCGCCGCAAGGGTTCCCCCATCGCGGCCCTCGTGGCGAAAGCGCGCGAAGGCGCGGGCGGACGCTTTCTCGGAACCGCCGTGCGCGTCGTCGAAGTCGGCGAAGAAGGCTCGGCGACCCGCCACTTCCTGGCCGTCGTCAGCGTGAAGGAATCGCACACCGAGGGCTCGCAAGTGAAGCCGCTGCTCGGCTTCGCGGTCAGCTGCTCGAACTCCGCCTGCTCGGCCGGCAACCAGGTCGACCTGAACTTCCTCATTCCCTGAGCCCCTTTGCGCGCGGGGGTGTTCACGCCGTGAACACCCCTTTTCTTGATAAAATCCTGAAAATACGGGTCTCGACGGGCGGGTCTCGCTCTTGCTTTAAGGTCGACGGCGCAAAGTCGCGCCACGATCAAAGGAGACTCTCGCCATGCCATCGCTTCGTTTCGCCTTGCTCACGACCCTCGTGATGTCGACCCTCCGGGCTGCGGCCGGCCCCGCGGACTTCGAAGCCGCCGCGACCCAAGTGGTCGAAAACGAAATCGCGCGCGAGGGTTCCGCCCTCAAGCGAGTGGTCGACGAAGCGATCGCTTCCCTGACGTCGAGCAATTCGAGCGTCGACACTCAGATCGTGCTCCGTCTCGTGAGCGCCAAGGAAGACAGCGTCGAAGCGAGCTTGCCTTGCGACGCCCCGTCCGTCACGGCGACGGCCAAGTACAAAGCCACGGTCGTCGTGACCGCGGAATACTACAACGGCGACGACTCCCGCCAGCTGACCCAATCGACCGAAGTGTCGGTGACCTGCGTTTCGAAGGACGACGCCCCGATCGAGTGTCGCCTCGAGAAGTAGCGGCCCGCGTTCTTAGTCTTGCATCATACGGGTCGCCTTCGAAGCCAGGAAGGCGGCCCAGTCGTCGCGCGAGTTCAAGCACGGCACGTAATCGAAGCGGGTGCCGCCCGCCTTCAAGAACTCCCCGCCGATCTGTAACTTCGTCTCTTCCAAAGTCTCCAGGCAATCCGCCGTGAAGGCCGGACAGATGGCGACGAGATTCTTGACCTTATCTTTGCCGAGATCCCGCACGACTTCCTCCATATAGGGTTTGATCCAAGGATCCCGCCCGAGCCGCGATTGGAAGGCCACGGTGTATTGCGCCGGGCGCAACCCGAGTCGCTGGGCGAGCAGGCGGGCCGTGGAAAAGCACTGGGCGCGGTAGCAATCTTTGTTCGCGCCGCAGGCGACGTCGCAACAGCTGGGCGACTTGAGACAGTGCTGCCCGGTGGGGTCGGTCTTCTTGACGTGCCGTTCGGGCAAACCGTGAAACCCGAAGAGAACGTGCGAGAAGCCTTCGGCCGAAAGGCCTTCGCGGAAACTGCGCGCGAGGCATTCGATGTACTCGGGCTCGGAATGGAAGGGCGCGAGCCACTGGAGCTTGGGCTGCCATCCGAGCTCGCCCAAAACTTCGAGCACGCGCGCCTTCGCCGTCTCGGTCGAAGAAAGCGCGTACTGCGGATAAAGCGGAAAGACGAGCAGGCGCTCGACGCCTTCGGCCTGCAGCTCGGAGAGCACCTTCGCGAAGGCGGGCTCGCCGTAGCGCATCGCCAAGCGCACCGGCGTCTTCGGTCCCAGGATGGAAGCGACCTTATCGCGAAGGTCCTCGGAATGAAACAAGAGGGGAGAGCCGCGCTCGGTCCAGATCTTCTGGTAGAGCTTGCCCGAACGCCGGGGGCGCAATGGCAAAATCACGAAATTCAGTAGCAGCCAGCGCGCGAGGGCCGGAATGTCCAGGACGTAGGGATCCGAGAGGAACTCCCGCAGGTAAGCGCGGACGTCACGCGTTTTGGTCGAGGCCGGGGTCCCCAGGTTCACGAGCAGCAAGGCCGTCTTCATGCGATAGCTTCCACGGTAGCACGAACGGCGCCGATGAGGCGGGAGAGCCCGAGCGAACCCCGATAGTTTCCGACAAAATAATGCCCCGCGCGCTCAAGACTCGCCCACTCCGGGCGCGCGAGCGCGGCCGCCAAGGCTTCGTCGTAAACGGGCAGCGCGAAGGGCCAGCGTTGGACCCGCACGCCGAGGGGCGCGGCCTTCGTCGCGCCGCCGAGCCGAAGGCGATCCGCGGCGAGCTGCTCCACGACGATCGCGTCGTCGCGCGGAACGTCGGCGTGGGAGTAGATCCAAGTCTCCGAGCGAAGCTCCCCGCGACCTTCGAAGATCTCGGCGTTGAAGAGCGCGCCGAGCGCGACCACGCCCTCGCCCCGGGGAAAGAGGCAGCCGAAGCCGCGCAGGTCCGAGGGGCGGGGGTCGAAGAACGCGGTCACGCTCACGAGACCGATGCGGCCGACGCGTCCGAGGGCCGCGGCCAGGACGGGCGACAAGGTCGTCAGCGCGTCGACCGCGGCGGGCAGCGGTACGGCCCAAACGACGCCGCCCGCGGCGGCCCAGCCTTGGGCCTCCGCCGCCGTGACGCCGCGGCCGAAGCGAAACGCGACGTCACGGGCGCGAAGCGAAGCCTCGAGCTTCGCGACGAAATCTCCCATGCCGTGGCGGGGCGCGACGAGACCGCGCAAGCGACCCCGCTTGGGGGCCTTGAACTTCTGTCCGAAGAAGCGCCGGAGCAGGAGCGGCGCCGACAGTCTTTCGGGCGCCGCCGCGTAGATGCCCGACAGCGCGGGCGCCAGCAACCAGCGCACGAAAGCGGGTCCGCCGACGCGACGCCCCCAGGTCGCCACGCTCTCGCCTTCGATCGGCGCGAGAAAGCGGAAGATCCACGCGAAGAAAAGCCGAACGATCACGCCGACGCCTTCGAAAAAACGAAAAGGCCACTGCCGCGCACGACCCGCGCGAAAGAAGAAGCGCCGTCGGCTCGCGCGGCGCGCGGGCTCGAGCTCGCAGCCGACCGCGTCGGCCACCGACTCGATCTCGAGGTTCGCGAGGAATCCGTTCGCGGCCGTCTCGGCGAGCCCCCAAGGCAGGCGATGCGTCTGCAGCAGCCCGCCCGAACGCGCCTCGGCCTCGAAGACTTCGACCTCGAAGCCGCGATTCCGCAAGTAATGGGCCGCGAGCAGCCCCGAAAATCCCGCGCCGATCACGCGGACCTTGCGCGGAGAAACCTTCGTCATCGGCTTCGCCTTAGGCGAGACGTTCGCGCACGATCTCGACGAAGCGTTTTACGTTGCGCTCCGGCGTCTTCGGCAAGACGCCGTGACCGAGTCCGCAGACCCAACCCGCGCGTCCCGCGGCGCCCAAGCGCTCCAGGGGCGCGAGCCACTTGAGCAGCTCGGCTTCGAAGTCCGCGGGCTCCATGTGCAGGAGCGTCTGGTCGAAGTTGCCTTGGATAAAACCCTCGCGGCGAAGTCCGAGCGCGGACCCCATCGCCCACCGATGGTCGACTCCCATCCCGGCCCAGGGGGCCAGCAAAACTCGCTCGTCGCGAAGGTGATCGGGACCCGTGCCGCGCGAGTAGTAACCGAGACGCCCCGGAAAGCGATCGGCGAGACCGCGCAGCACCGGAACGATGCGCTCACGAAAGGCTTCCGAGCTCAGCTCGCCGGCCGCCGTGTCGAAGATCATGACGATGTCCGCGCCCGCGTCGAGCTGGAGCCGGATGTTCGCCTCGAGGACGGGAACGAGGTGCTCGGCGAAACTCGCGAAGAGATTGAGACGGCGCTTGGCTTCCAGCAGGCCACCTTCGTGGCGCCCCTGCACGGCGTAGGAGAAGAGCGTCCAGGGACCGCCCACGAATCCGAGCAGCGCCTTCTCGCGCGGCAGACGCTCGCGGATCTGGCGGAGGGCGGCGGCCTGGAAAGCGAGCGAGGCGACGACGTCCGCGGTCGGGCGCAGGCGCTTCAGATCCTCGGCCGCGCGCAGATGCCAGCCGAGGCGAGGACCCTCGTCCGTGTACTCGAGCCCCATGCCGAAGCCTTCGAGCGGAAAGAGGATGTCGCTGAAGAGGATCGCGGCGTCGAAGTCGAAGTCTTGGATAGGCCCCATCGTGACTTCGGTCGCGAGCTCGGGAACTTTGCAGAGGTCCATGAAGCTGTGCTTCTCGCGGATCGCGCGGTAATGCGCGTGGTAACGACCCGCCTGGCGCATGAACCAGATCGGCGGAACGTTCTGAACCCGACGGGAAAGGGCCTTCGAAAACTTCGTGTCTTCCATCATTCTCCTACATGATCCTCAGGGCACGGAGGCGGTCTCGCGCCGCGAGTCCGCTTCCAGTCCGAGTTCCTTCGACCAATCCTCGTAACCGAGACAAATCCACAATCGATCCGCCGAAACCCCGGCCGCCGCGAGGGCGTCGGCCGTGTGCCCGGGGCCGCAAGCGTGAACGCCGCGCGCGGCGAGCGTCGGGTTCGCGGCGCGCGCTCGCTCGAACAAAGAAGCGCTCGCCCAAAAGAAAAAGCGGCGCGACGCGAGCTCGGGCACGGTGCCCACCGGAAGGAGCGAGTAAGTCGCGCGCAGAGGCAGCTCCGAACGGGAAGGCGCTTCGGCGTGGCTCAGCTTGCGCCAGGCGAGCTCGGGGCGCCACGGCAGAAGCGGAAGCCGCTCACCGAGCCCTTCGTCGGATCCCGAAACGAAGACCCCGCGCGCGACGAGCTTCGTCCAGGTTTCGAGCCCCGCCGTCCAGACGACCTGTTCCGCCGACGCGAGCTCGGGCCTCCAGGCCTCGGCCTTCGAGACGTAGAGCGCTTCCGCTTCGCCGGCCTTCGGCGCTTCGAGCGGGCGACGCTCAAAGCCGAAGCCCGACCGCTCGTCGGGGCGCGGAAACACCTCGGACCAACCCGTGGGCGCCTCGAACGAGATCTTGCGCTCCAAGCGCCGCTCGTCCAGGCGCACGCCGGCTTCGGTCAGGCCCTTCAAAACTTCGAAGCGGTGCCCGCGCAGCTTCGCCACGTGCACGCCGATCTTCTGGTGGCAGCCGCCGCCGTGGCTCGCGAGGATGCGGCGCTCTTCCTGCACGCACTCGAAGGTGTCCGCGCAATGGAGGCCGTCCCAAAGCGCGCGCAGCTCGGCGCGGCCGCGCTTGGCTTCCACGGCGAGCGCACCCTGGGCCGCGGCCGGCGGGTCCAGCGCGACCGGCAGAACGACGAAGCGCAGGCCGCGCAAGGAAGCACGCAGGCGCGCCTGCAGCTCCGCGAATTCCCCTTCGGGCGCGGTGAGCAGGCGATCCAAGGCGGCCTTCGCGAGTACGAGCCCGACCGCGGCGTCGTCGCCGAGGAATTTTTCGAGCCGCGTGGGGATGTTCCCGCGGATGGAGCGAAAGTCCGGGGAGCGCTCGGAGACCCCGGGCAGGAGGCGGGGCAGGGCGCTCGCCAAATTATAAGCGCGGCGGGGAGAAGACGAAAGGATCTCGAAGGGAGCCCGGCCCGCCCGCACGTCCTCGAAGCGCGCCGGCTTCAGGAGCAGGAGATCCCGCACGTCCGCGCGAGGCAGCGTGGCGATGATCTCGGTGCCGACGCGCTCGGCGACCGGCAGATCTTTCCAGGAGTGAACGACGAGATCGCAGCGACCCGTTTCGAGGTCCTCGACGAAGTCCTCGGTAAAGACCCCGCGCTCGGGCATCTTCCAAAGCGGATCGTGCTGGTTCTTGTCGCCCAGCGATTCGCGGAACGCGTACTCGACCTTCAATCCGGGGTGCTTGGACATCAAGGCCTCGCCGACGCGGTACGCTTGGTAGCGCGCCAAATCCGAGCGGCGAGCGGCGATGACGAGACGATCCGTTCCCATAAGCGCGACCGAGCGTAGCAGCTCGAAGCTAACGCGTCACGAAGGGTTCTTGCGGGGCTTCTTTCGGTGGCGCGGGCAGTCGGACGAGGTTCGACACGGCGAGGTCGCCCTTGCCGTAGATCCGCTGGTAATTGATGTAGTTCCTCAGGATGGATCGCACGTAGTTGCGCGTTTCCTGGTAGGAAATGCGCTCGACGAAGGCCAAAGCGTCGCCGTCCTTATAGTAGCCCAACCACTTTAGCACCGGCGGGCGACCCGCGTTGTACGAAGCGATCGAAGAGATCCAGGACGAATCGAAGCCCTTCACGAGCCCGCCCAAGTGGTAGGTTCCCAGCCGCAACGCCGTCGCCGGCTCGTAAAGGTGCTCGGGATGAAAATCCTCGAGCCCCAGGCTCTTTGCCTCGGCCTGCGCGACGGGCGGGATCATCTGCATCAACCCCAGGGCGTTGGCCGGCGAGCGAGCTTCGGGATCGAAGGCGCTTTCCTGCCGGATGAGGGAAGCCACGAGCCAGGGATCGATGCCGTTCGTGGCGGCTTCCGCCTGGATGCTGGGCCAGTACGGGAGAGGGTAGAGGGAAGCGAAGTCCTCGGGACCGAAGTCGCTCCCGAGACTCGTCCGCGCCACCTCGGCGGTCCGTAGGCTACCGTAGGCGTCGCCGACCGCGCGGCGCAACCAGACCACGGCGCGGGAGATCTGCCGGCGTTCCCTCGACGAGAGCTTCGCGTTCGCGATTTCGTCGGCCGCTTCGCGACCCAGCTCGGGGAGGGCGCGGGAAACTCCCGCCTTGTCGGCGACGCGCGCGAACTGCCAGACGCGCGCGAGGGCCGAGTAGATCTTGCGGCCCGACGCCTTCTCGACGAGCGCTTCGATTTCGGGGCGAGAGATCTCGCCGTCGAAGCCGATCTCCCAGTCCTTCGGCTTGTCCTTCAGGCGGAGCAGCTCGAGGCCGGCGAGGTTGCTGTAAAAAGAATTCGGATCGGCTCGGTAAGCGAGACGGAACTGGTTCTTGGTCTCTTCGCCCTTCTTGGCGAGCTCGGCGACGCGCGCCGCCCAGAAATGGTAACGGGAGCGATCGAAGGCCGTCAGGTTCTGGCTCTTCGTGGTCTCGAGCGCGTCGAGCGTTTCGGCGGGCGAGCGCGCGCCCTTCTGAGCCTGGTCGAAATAGAGCAGGAAACGCCGGAAAGCGAGGTCGGCCGCGTTCTCCTGCGGGAGGGCCTTCTTCACCTCGAGGGCCCGGTCGATCGCCGCGATGGCCTCGGGAACCTTGCCGGCCTGCTCCGCGATGCGCGCCCGGATGTAGAGCGCCATGGCGAACTGGCCGTCGGGGGTGCGCGGCCGGTCCTTCGGCGACTTTTCGAGGAGGATGTCGAGCAGGGCCGAGGCCTTCGCGGAGTCGTCGTAGGTCCAGGTGTGCCGCGCGATATCGAGAATGCGTCCGTAAAATTCCCGGGCTTCTTCCCCGGGCACGTACTTCAAGAAACGTCCCCGCTCGGTGTAGGCGCGCAAGATGGGCGGAATGAGCGGACGTTGATCGAGAATCCGCAGCACCCGGATGTGGAGCTGCAGCGCCTCCCAGTGGCGATCACGGGAAAGGGTGATGGCCGGCAGCTCGAGCACGCGCTGGATCGTCTTGCGCGCCAGGATGCCGTCGATGTCGCGCACGTGGGCTTGCGTCTTGAGCAGGAGCTCTTCCACGGTCATGTCGGGCAGGGTGGGGGCTTTGAAATCCCGCGAGATGCCGATCCGCTCTGCCGTCTCGCGGATGAGTCGCGCGTGATCGAGCTTCGGGTAGGCGATCCAAAGCTTGCGCAGTTGCGCGAGCACCGTCGCGCGCTCCTCGGGCGCCACGGGCCCCCTCAACTCGAGTCCCTTAAGCCACATCGTGAGGATCTGCGGGCGGGCCGCCGTGATCTCGGCCGGGCGTTCGCGCGTGAATTCTTCGCGCAACCAGTCGCGCAACGGACCGCCGCCTTCGCGTTCGACCCATTCGAGCGTCTTTTCGAGGACGCGTTCCTTCGTCGGGCGCTGCCGCAGATCGAGTTCTCCGCCACGAATCAGCTCGTAGGCGGCTTCGAAGCGGAGGCTCGCGCCGTAGGCCTCGAAGAGTTCGGTCACCGCCTGCGGACGCAGGAGGCTCGACTTGTCGAGGAGCGGGGCGATCGCCGTGCGCAGGACTTCGAGCACGGGCTCCGTGCGGGCGAGCAGTTTTCCTTCGCGGCTGGGCGTCGACGTCCGGGGGTAGGCGCCTTCTTCGTCGCCCCGACGGGCCGACATCATGGCGGGCGCTTCGCGCGGCGCCGACTCCGGCGGCGGCGTCCCGATGCCGAAGCGCTGAAGCCAGCGCGATACGAAT
>DDRA01000072.1:17421-29833 GCA_002343545.1 Bacteriovoracaceae bacterium UBA2428 | reverse complement strand
CGCTGAAGCCAGCGCGATACGAAAGATCGCTCCAAGCTCCGTTCGGGCTTCACTGCGAGCAAGTCGGTCGCCTTCTCGCGCTGGATCTCGGCTTTCATCACGAGAACCTGGTCCTTGAGCAAGCGCGCGATAACGAGCCTCAGGCCCGGTTCGATCTTCGTGTCCGCGAGCAAGCCCTTCTTGAGTTCTTCCAAGGAGCAAGCGAGGCCCCAGCGTCCGTCGTGCTCAAAGTACCCCGTCGGATTCGCGAGTTCTTTCAGGCAAGCCGCCTCGAAAAGCGGCCCCGACGAGACGAGCGGAACCCGCGTTTCCTTGAGCTCCACCGCCTCCGCCCGCTGAAGCGCCGCGAAGGCCAAAAGGCCCACGAAATTCAGCGACGTCAAACGGTGAAATCTGCGCATGGAAGGCTTCACGATAACATGTCGAAGCCGGATGAATCGGCGAGTCAGGATCCAAAAAAATTGCGCCCTAAGGCGGCAAAACAAAGAGGGAGTGACGGGGGCGATTGGAGGGGATGGGTGGGCGTAAGGATGGGTGGAAACGCCCCCGTCATGTCGAGCCGCTCGCCGCCTTCTTTGACCTCCTGGCAGCCGTTGTAGAAGAGGATGACGAAGCTAACCATACATTTGTATGTCTTTCCTGCCAAGTCCTTGAACAATTTCTCGCTTTTTTGTTCACCGGAGCCCCTAAGAAACTCGCCTTTGGCGGCGGAAACCTCTAAGACGATTCCGCTTTAAAAGTTAAAGCAAAACGAAGACTTGAATGTCCAAACAGGAAGCGTTGAAAGCCCCGAAACGGGCGGACGGAATCATTGACGCGGCGAGTCTTTTTTATTATACCCATGGGCGCCCTTTGGGAGACCAAAGCGCGCGTCGAGGAAGGAGGCTTTGAGTTTGAAAAATCGCATCGATCACTCCCTCCTGCAGGCCCCAACGCGCGCGCTCCTTAGCGACGATCGCGTTCAGTGGACGGGTCACGACATCGCGTCTTTGTTCCAAGAACTTGGAAACGCCCTCGAGCAACTCACCGAGCGTCACGACTACGTGGCCGTGAGTTTTCCGAATTCGGCCGTGCAAGCGCTCGCGATTCTTTCCGTGCTCGCGCACGAGCGCGTGCCCGTGATCCTGAATCTTTCCGACTTGAAATCGCGGCCGGACGCCTGGATCGAACGAACCCAAGCGTCCTTGCTCCTCACGCTCGAAGGCCTCGAGACGGCTTTCGAAGCCCGGATTCCTTGCCTCGCGCTCTCCCGGGAAGGCGACATCGTGAAGCGCCCGCCCGTCCGGCCCGAGTCCAAGGCGAAGGCGAGCCCCGAGACCGCGCTCGTGCTCTTCACTTCGGGTTCGACGGGCCAGCCCAAGGGCGTGCTCGTGCCCAAGGCGGGACTCCTCACGACCGCGGACTTTCTCATCGACTACTTCTCGCTCGGCCCCGCGACCGTCGCGCCCGTTATGCTCTCGATCTGCCACAGCATGGCGCTCAATACGCAATTCCTGCCGACCTTCCTCGCGGGCGGCCACTGCCACTTCATCAACCCGCAGCTCGAGATCAACCGTCTCTACCGCAACATCCTCGATCTCCGCGGCGACTTCGTCTCGCTCATCGGCGAGACGCTGCTCATTTGCGACGAGGAACGTCGTCGCAAGAAGCTCCCCGCCGCCGATCACGTGCGCCACGTCCAGCTCGCGGGCGGCCTCATCAATCCCCGCCACCTCGAGATCGCGCGCGAAGTCTTTCCGAACGCCGTCATCCACAAGGGCTACGGTCTCACCGAGGCGATCCGCGTGACGATGATCGACAGCCGCGACCCGAACTTCGGATCGGGGGCCGTCGGACGACCGCTCCCGTTCGTGGACGTCGAAGTGCGCGACGGCGGCCGCCCGGTCTCCGCGCCTTCCGAGATCGGCGAGATCTTCGTGCGCGGCCCGAACGTCCTGCGGGGGCTCCTGAACTCGGCGTCGATCCCCGTCGACGCACAAGGTTTCCTGAAGACGGGCGACGTCGGCTACTGGAACGCGGCCGGCCAGCTCTGCATCACGGGCCGTCAGGACGGGCTCTTCAAGATCAACGGCCACCGCGTCTCGGGTTTCGAGATCGAGAAGATGGCCATCGAAACGTCGAACCTCATCCGCAACGCGAAGTGCCTCGCGATCGAGGAAACGCGGCGCGCCGGCCACCGTCTCGTCCTCATGGTCGAAGTTCCCGCGGACCTCGAGGCCCAGTTCCTTTCGACGGGCTTTCCCGCCATCCAGGCCGACCTCTACCGACGCTTTCGGCAGCTCCCGCATTTTCCGAAGGAGATCGTCCTCCTTCGTCACTTCCCGCGCACGTCGAACGGCAAGCTCGCGGTGGCGGAACTCACGCGTCTTTACCTCGAATCCGAGAAGACGGCCGTCGCGGCCAACCCGGATTCTAGCCTTCAATTCTTGAGGCTCCATGCGGCCTAGTTCCAGGGAGGGAACCATGAATCGTCGTTTCGCTTTGATCGCTTTCGCCCTCGTCTTCGCGCTTAGCCTCGGCCAACCCGCCCGCGCGGGCGACGTCGCCACGGACGGCGCCAAGCGCAAGCCCTACCGTCGCGCGCTCGTCGTCGCGGGTGGGGGGATCGCGCCCGCCCTCGTGCTCGGCATGATCGAAGGCGCGCGTCACCGCGGCTGGAATCCCGACATCGTCATCACGACTTGCGGCTCTTCGATCGGCGCCGCGATCGCGAACTCCTATCCGGGCGACGGCCAAGCGATCGCCTTCGCGAAGTCCAAGGCTTTCCATGACCTTCTGTCGCAGGTCACCGTGGCGACTCCCCAGCTCCTCACGGTGCAAGCACGGATGGACGCCCTGCGAGACTTCGTCGGCGTTCCGCAGATCTTCAACGAGTTCCTGATCCACATGCCGAGCCAGACCTACTTCCTGCCGCGCAAGACCTTCAACACGAACGGCCCCACGCGCTTCCTCATGCTCGCCGCCAAGGCCGAGTTCGGCCCCTCGAGCGTCGGCGTTCGCGGCGCGAAGCCCGACTACACCCAGGTTTACTTCACGGATCCCGAGACGGCCCGTTACCTGGAAGGCGCGAGCTCGCCGATCCGCAAACTCTTCCCGAAAAGCTACGTTCGCCGCGATACGATCGTGCGCGGCGACGTGCGCCCCGAGGACGCCGCGCGCGCTTCCGTTTCGGATCCCGTGCTCATCAACCCCGGCCGCATCGACGGCGACTACTACTTCACGGGGGCGGTGGACCTCATCCCGATCGAGACGGCCCGCCTTCTCGCCGACGAGATTCTCGTGACGCATCCTTCGACGCTCTTCGCCGACTACGAAGACCGCGTCATCGAGAAGAGCTTCGGCTTCGGCCAGAACATGCGGATGTTCGGCGCGATCCAAGCGCAGGACGTCAAGTGGATCGACACCTACAACCAAGCCAAGACGTCCTTCAGCCCCGCGCCTCAGTACCTGACGCTCTCGCTCCAGAACAAGATCCCCAAGGACGCGGCCGCCTTCGCGCGCGGCATCCAGCGCCAGTACGACTTCGGCTACGACCGCGTCCAGGAAGCCCTCGACGTCCAGCCCGGTTCCGTCGTGAACGTCCGCTCGCACCTGCGTCGTCCGATCAATCCGCGTCTCTGGTACGGCTTCAACTGCGAGAACGCCTACGTCTGGAAGACGGTGCACAACCCGTACTGCACGAACGACAACTGGAACGGCTGCAACCGCCGCACGGAGGCCGCCACATGCGTCGTCATTCGCTAAACTTTTCCGCGCGGGAGGCTCGCCCATGCGCTGGCTTCTGATCGACCGCATCGTGGAATGCGAACCCGGCGTCTCCGCCGTGGGCGTCAAAACCTTTCCGCGGAACGACGAGATCTTCCTCGACCATTTTCCGGGGTTCCCGATCGTGCCCGGCGTCCTGCAGGTCGAGATGATCGCCCAGATGGCCGGCAAGTGCGCCGCGATGACCCGTTCCGACATCCTGCCCGTCCTCGGCTCGGTCAAGGCCGCCAAATTCTACCGCAACGTCCGGCCGGGCGATCGCTGCGTCATCCGTGCCCGCATCGAGAAGATCGCGCGCAACTACGTCCTGGCGAACGGCGAGATCGAGGTCGACGGCGAGAAGGTTTCCTCGGCGAGCCTTCTCTTCGGCGTGGTCGAAAGGTCGAAGACGAGTTCGAACGACTTCGACGCCGTCACCCAAGAATGGCTGGCGAGCCAAGCCGCCAAGCAAGCGAGCGTCCCATGAGCCGCGTCCTTTGGCAGAAGTTGCTCATGCCCGATCTGTCGGCGCCTCCGGCCACGCTCCGCGACGAGCCCTACAAGGACGAGGTCACGAATACCCGCGCCTACGAAAAGCCGAGCGCGGAGATCGCCATCCCGGACCCGAAGGCTTTCCGCTCCATGAGCCGCGCGTCGATCTTCCTCGCGCACATCGTGCAGGATGCGAAAGACGCCTTGGCGCCTTACCAAGCGAAGACGCCTTTCTCGGTGGGCGTCTACTGCGCGGTCGAGAACGGACCGATCGACGGCCCTTCGACGGCCAAGATCCTCGCCCAACCCGACCCCGAGAACTTCGCCGAGCACTACCGCAAGTTTCGCAACCCGAAGATGTACCTCAAGCAGCTCCCGAACCTCGCGCCGGCGCAGACGGGCATCTTCATGGATCTTCGCGGCCCGCTGAACGTCTACACGCATAGCCTCGCGGGCGCCTGGCACGCGCTCGACCAAGCCGAGTGGGATCTCGAGAGCGGCGTCGTCGACGCGGCCCTCGTCTGCACGGCCCACGCCTTCGACGATTTTCTCGTGGTCAAGCGCGCCCGCCGCGTGGACCCACGTTGCCTGACCGAGGGCGCCGCGGCGCTCCTGCTCGTGAAGGACGGCGGCCGCACCGATTGGACCTCCCGGGTCGAGCTCGACCCGCGCAACTTTTTTGGGATCTCGGATCCTTTGATCAACCTCCTGAGGAGAAGCTAATGTCGACCGAAACTCTGCAATCCATCGAAAGCGCCATCCGTAGCGTCGTGAACAACCAAGGTCTCGCGGTCAAGCCCGAGAGCCGTCTCGTCGAGGACCTCGGCCTCGAGAGCATCGACCTCCTCGACGTGAGCTCGGAACTCGAGAACTCGCTCGGCTGGGAGCTCGACTTCCGCGAAGTCGCCGAGTTCATGGCCAAGCAATCGGGCAAGCCCGCGGACATGAAGAGCATCCGCGTCCAGAACCTGCTCGATTTCATCGCGCAAAAAGCCTAGTCGCCTTCGCGGCGGAGGAACCATGAAGCATCGGGTTGTCGTGACGGGTTACGGCCTCGCTTCTCCCATCGGGATGAGCGTCGCCGATTTCGAACGGAATCTCTTCGCCGGCAAGTCCGGCGTCCGGGACATCCGCGGCCAACTCGTGCCCAAGGATTTCCCGGTCCCCTACGCCGCGTGGATCCGTCGCGACGAGCTTCCCCCCTCGCGCCTCTACGCGCGCCCCGAACGGGCCCTCAAGTCCTGGCTCATGACGGAACACGCCGCGCGCGAAGCCCTGCGCGGGCTCGATCCCGAGCACGGGCTCGACGCCGTCGTCTACGGCACGGCCGACGGGGTGTCCTACGAGATCGCGAACGAAGTCATGCGTGACGGTCCCCAGGGCTTCGAGACCGCGGCCTTCTGCTCGGAATCCTCGCTTTACGCGATCCGCGACCTCGCCGAGACCCTCGGTTTCGGCGTTCTCGACGATCGCAAGCTCATCTGCATCAACAGCGCTTGCGCGAGCGGCAACCAAGCCATCGGCATCGCGTTCGAGGGCATCCGCGACGGCCGCTGGTCGCGCTGCCTCGCCGGCGGCGTGGACGCCCGCTGCGAGCCGAGCAACTTCCTGAACTTCTTCCACTTGGGCGCGCTCACCACGGCCGACCTCCCGCCCGAAAAAGCGAGCCGACCCTTCTCGAAGGATCGTTCGGGCTTCGTGCGCGGAGAAGGCGCCGCCGCGCTCGTGCTCGAGAGCGAAGCCTCCGCGCGCGCGCGCGGCGCCACGATCCTCGGGTACGTCGAGGGCTACGGCTGCACGAGCGACGCCTTCCGGCTCACGGACGGCCGCGACGACGGCTCCTCGGTCGTCGAAGCGATACGCCGGGCCGTGACGAGCGCGGGGCTGGGCGCCGAAGCGATCGACTACATCAACGCCCACGGCACCTCGACGCCGCTGAACGATCGCCTCGAAACGCTCGCGATCAAACAAGTCTTCGGGGAACGCGCGCGCTCCATTCCCGTCAGCTCGCTCAAATCCCAGATCGGCCACTCCACGATCGCTTCGAGCGCGCTCGAAGCGATCGCCTGCCTGCTCATGCTCCAACGCCAGCGGGTCTCGCCCACGCTCAACTGCGACGTACCGGATCCGGAGTGCGACCTCGACTACGTACCGAACGTGAGCCGCGACCACGCTCTGAAGCACGTGCTCAGCAACAGCTTCGGCTTCGGCGGCCAGAATACCTGCCTCGTGCTCGGCAAGGCGGATCCGTCGTGAACGCGCCGACGCGGGGACTCGCCCTCGTGACGGGAGGCACCTCGGGAATCGGCTTTGGCGCCGCGCAGAGCCTGGCCCCGGATTTCGACCTCGCCTTGGGCTACGCGAGCAACGAGGCGAAAGCCGACGCCGCACGCGAAGAGCTCCGCTCCCGCTTTCCATCGGCCCGCATCGAAACTTTCGCCGGCCGCCTCGCCACGAAAGCCGACGCCGAAAGCCTGCACCGCCGGGTGACGGAAACGTTCGGGCGGGCGCCGAGCGCGCTCGTCAACTCGGCCGGACGGCTTTCCGATTCGCTTCTGCTACAGGCCGACTTCGACGCCTACCGCGCCATCGTCGAGGAGCATCTCGTCGCGACGATGGCGCTCTGCCAAGTGGCGCTCAAGCCGATGTACCGCGCCAAGTTCGGCCGCATCGTCAACCTGAGCTCGATCAGCGCGAGCTACTCGAAGCGCGGACAGGGCAACTACGCGGCCGCCAAGGCGGGCCTCGAAGCGTTCACCCGCACGATCGCCCTCGAAGTCGCGCACCGCGGGATCACGGTCAACGCCGTCGCGCCCGGCCTCATCGAAACGCCGATGACCCGCGATCTCATCGCGAAGATCGAGGCCGGCGACGTCGACGTGCGCGCCCGCGTTCCCGCCGGCCGCTGCGGTCGCCCCGACGAAGTCGGCGACCTCGTCGCCTTTCTCTGCTCCAACAAAGCGGCCTACATCACCGGCAGCGTCATCACCATCGACGGCGGACGCTCCCTCGGAGATCCCCAATCATGAACGCGACGACTCCCCGTACGGCCATCGTTACCGGCGGCACCCGCGGCATCGGCCGTGCCGTGAGCCTCCAACTCGCCCGCGAAGGCGCGCGGGTGCTGGCCCTCTACGGGCGAAACCGCGAAGCCGCCGAGGCGCTGGAAGCCGAAGCCCGCGCGGCGGGCCTCACGATCGAAACGCTCCGGGGCGACCTCACGCACCCCGAAAAATTCGCCGCGCTCGTCGAGGAAATTCGCGCGAAGGCGGAACGGATCGACGTCCTCGTGCATTGCGCGGCGAGCGGCGTCCACCGCAAGGCGGCCGAGCTGAGCGCCAAGCACGTGCGCTGGACCCTCGACATCAACGTCGTCGCGATCCACGAGCTCCTGACGGCACTGATCGAACGGATGCCTTCGGGGGGCCGCATCGTCGGGATCACCTCGTCGGGCGGGACCCGCGTCATCCCTTTCTACTCGGCCGTGGGCGCCAGCAAGGGCGCGCTCGAGTCGCTCTTCCGCCATTACGCGTCGGAACTCGGACCCCGCGGCATCGCGGTCAACCTCGTTTGCCCCGGGCTCGTCCTGACGGATGCCGTCGACGCGTTTCCGGATCGCGAGGCGCGCGTCGCCAAGACGCTCGAGGCGACTCCGTCGGGCCGCCTCACGACGCCCGCCGACGTCGCCCAGGTCGTCTCGTTCCTTTGCGGTCCCGCGGCCGCCCAGATCATCGGGCAAACGCTCGTCGTCGACGGCGGAAAAACGCTCAGCAGCTAGAGCAGGGGAGGGACGGCGATGTGCGGAATTTGGGCTCGAACGCGATTCGACGCCGCCGTCGATCCCGCCGAGCTCCTTTTTCCCGTTCGTCAGCTCGCCCACCGCGGGCCCGACGGCTACGGGTGGTACGCCGACGCGGGCTGCGCGCTCCTCCATACGCGGCTTAGCATCATCGATTTGTCGGGCGGAAGCCAACCCCTCGAGAGCTTCGACGGGCGCTGGGTTGGCATCGTGAACGGCGAGCTCTACGATTTCGAAGCGATCCGGGAAGAGCTGCGGCACGACGGCGTTTCGTTCCGCACCCGCAGCGATTCCGAGGCGCTCCTCAACCTCTTCGCGAGCCGCGGCGCCCACGCCCTGAACGGCCTCTCCGGCGAGTTCGCCTTCGTCTTCTACGACCGCGTCGGCAAGCGCCTGGTCTTCGGACGCGACCCCATGGGGGTCAAACCCCTCTTCTTCGATCGGCGCGACGATGTGTTCACGCTCGCCAGCGAAACGAAGGCGCTCGGCGAGGCGACGCCGGAATTCGACCCGGGCTACCTCAACACCTTCCTCGCCCACATGATGGAGCCGCCGCGCACGGCCCTCGCGAACGCCCACCACATCTGGCCGGGCCGAGTTTATACCCTCGACCTCAAGACGCGCGAGCTGCGCTGGGAGCGCTACGCCGATCTCCCGCTTTTCCGTGCACGCACGCTCGCGGGCCCCGAAGCGGAGGCGCGCGTCGAAACGGCCCTGCGTGCCTCGATCCGCCGCCGCCTTCGCGCGGACGTCGAGGTCGGGACCTACCTCAGCGGCGGCATCGACAGCGCGCTCGTGGCGGCGCTCGCGAGCGAGGAGGGCGCGGCCCCGCACGCCTTTACGGTCGGCTTCAACGACCGAGACTTCGACGAAAGCTCGGAAGCCGCGCGCATCGCCTCGGACCTCGGCCTGCGACACTCCATGGTCCAGCTCACGGCGCGGAATTTCATGCCGAGCCTCATCCGCTCCATCGTGGCCTTCGAGAACCCGATCACGAATCCCCACGGGGCGGCCAAAAACCTGCTCGCCTCGCTGGCCGGCCAGCACGTCCGGGTCGTGCTCTCGGGCGAAGGCGCCGACGAATGCTTCGGCGGCTACGCCTACCTTCGCGTCAAGAAACTCAAAAGCTTCGTCGCCCGGCACCCCTCGCTCGGGCGCAACGCCATCGCCTCCTTCCTGGCCCGCGAGCGTCTGCAAAGCCTCAAACATCTGGACGGCGCCTCGACCGCGCACGACGCCATGACGGCTCGGCACTTCGGGGGCTTTTCGCCCGTGCTCTTCGGCCGGCTCGTGAAGTCCCGCTGGTACCGTCACCTCACGAGGGAATCCCTGGCGGACCGCGCGAGCGAGATCGCCGTATCGCTCGCCCGCAATCTCATGAGCGAGCTGCCGGCCGAGAATCTGGATGATTGGGATTTGAACGCCTGGCTGAGCTTTCGCGTCGACCTTCTCCACTACATCCTTGCGAACGTCGGCGATCGCCAAGAGATGTCGCACTCGATCGAGGGGCGCACGCCGTTTCTCGATCCCCAAGTCCTGGACGTCGCCGGCCGCATCCGCGAGAACTCGCTTCTGCGGGGGCTCCGCGAAAAACACGTTCTTCGCAAGATCGCCGGTCGGCGTCTCCACCGGGACCACTCCCACCGCGTCAAGAAACCCTTCTTCGCCCCCATCAAGTACCTCTACCTGCGCGAAAACCGCGAGGCGGTCGAGTTTTACCTCGGACGCGCGGAGGAAGCCGCGCCGTGGCTCGACTGGCGGCACATCCGCCACGTGCTACGCTCGGACCGGCGCCAGGCCTCCTCGGCGCTCGAGGGCAACATCGTCTCGTTGCGGCTGACACTTTTCTCGCTCGGCGTCTTGCGCGAACACTTGCGAAAAACCCCGTCGCTCCCCGAACCGAGAGGGTTTAAGATCCCCCTCGGAGTGAGTGAGTTGGCGCCTTACCGAAAGAGTGTTTCCTGATGTACTTCGTCGAAAGCGGCCGCCGCGACGGCCCGACGCTCGTTTGCGTGCCCGGCCTGCTGGGCGGCGCCGAGAACTTCAACGGCATGTTGGCCGAGCTCGAAGCCACGTTCCACGTCGTTCGGCTCGACCCGAACGCCGAGCGACGTCTCTCCGACCTGACGAGCGAGGTCATGCGCGAGCTTTCCTACACCTCCACGGCCGACGCCGTGGCCGAAGTGCTGGACCGGGTGGGGCGCCCGCAGGCCTACCTCGTCGGACTCAGCCTCGGCGGCAAGATCGTCTACGACTTCGCGATCAAGTTTCCGGGGCGCTTCCGCGGGGCCGTCATCACGGACGTCGGCCCCGGGCCCTTCGAGGATTCCGAGCTTTATCGCTTCGTCGACGGCCTCGTGACGAATGCCCCTTTGCACCTGCCTTGGCCCGAGATGCGGGAGCACCTGCGCAACACGATCGCCGACCGCAACCTGCGCAGTCTCATCCAGAGCCAGATCGCCTACCCGGGCCAAAAGCCGCCGGCCATCTGGAAGACCGGCATGAAAGACTTCGGCGAGATGCTGAACCGCCAACGCATCGGGCACCAGTTCGACGGACTCGAGCGCGTCGACGCGGAGCTCGTCGCGCGCGGCGTCCAATTCCGCGTTCTGCAATCTTCGAGTTGCAGCGGCATCAGCGCGAGCTCGCTCCCGAAGATCGCCGAGCTTAAATCCATGCATCTTCGACCGGTCGCGAACTCGAGCCACTTCCTGCACATCACGCACAAAGATCTCATCGTGCAGGAATTGCTGGCGATGCTAATGCCAGGCACTTAGGGGCTTCCGCCGAGTACCGGAGTCGGCACGAACGCTCGAGTCCTTATCCCCAAGCTCAAGTTCGATTAAAAGCAATCGAACAATTCTACAATACAAATTATGTAAACTAATGCGTTTCGCCACTCCGAAACGCGGAGCACGAAGCCGTTCGATGAGTTAGCCCTAGAGGGGCGGACCGGGACGATCGGCCGGCAAGATTACGCGGAACGTCGTCCCCTGCCCCACGTCGCTGCGGAGCTCGACCCGGCCTTCGTGGGCCTCGACGATGCTTTTTACGATGTACAGCCCCAGGCCGAGCCCGCCGAAATCCTTGGTGGCCACGGCGCGCTCGAAGCGGTTGAAGATCCGCGCCTGGTCCTCGGCGGCGATCCCGATGCCGTGGTCTTCGACCTCGATGACGAGCGCTCCGTCGTTGGCGTGCGACAACCTCGCTTCGACGTCGAATCCGCGTCCGTAAAGCATGGCGTTGCGCAGGAGGTTGATGAAAACTTGTTCCAGGCGGATGCGATCCGCGCGGATCCACGTCGCTTCCGTCGTCGGCTTCACGAGGATGCGCCCGGACGTCGTAGTGAACCTCGCCGTGGCGATCCAGCCACACCCCGATCACCAAGGTAAAGAGACTATAGGCGATCAAAGCCCCCCGCGACTGGTAGCAGGCCGCGATCGCGAAGACGGTGATGTAGGTCGACACCGGCCAAGCCACGTCGTTCCAGTTCAGCCCCTTCAAGTAGAAATTGTGGGCCGTCAGCACCGCGGTCGCGACGTAGAACAATCCCTCGATGCGGGAACGCACCAAGCCCGAGACGTAACTCAAACCGTAGAGGGCCAAGAAGAACGCGACGACCAGGGCACGGCTGAGCGCGGGATTCTGCGAGTTCGGCATGAGCCGATCGACCAAGAACCACCAGGTCCCGTAGAGGAGCCCCGACAACACGAGAAGAAAGCGCATCTGCGCGAGGCGCTGCTCTCGTTGCGCCTGAATCAATGCTTGAATCACGAAAGCTCTGATTTGCTATCGGGGCCGGCCGAAGTAAAGGAAAAATCTCTCTATAGATCCCGTTTAGCTTAGTCCCAAACAGGAACAAGGCCGCGCAAGAGCGCGCTCATTTGCTCGGGCGCCGAAGCGTCCTCGGGTCCCCTCCGGACGGTCCGGCGTTCCGAGGCCGTCGCTTCGCCGAGCGCGCCCAAGAAGCCCTTCGCTTCGCGCTCGTCGATCTCCTTGTTGTTGAGGAAATAGCGAAGCTCCTGGTCTTTGATCGCGACCCGAAGCTCGGCCGTGTAATCGGGAAACTTGAACCCCACCACGGCGCCGCCCTCGGCGCCCGCCTCGGAAGCGGCGATCTTGACGTCGATGTAGTTTCCGATCGGGCCGTACGCCTTGGACTCGATCTCGCCCGCGGCCGAGAACGAGACTTCGCCCGAAGAGCCTTCCGCGTCGATCTTGCCCGTCCCCTTGACCGTGTATCTCCGAACGTCGACGTCGGCCGCGAAGTCCGCGCGCTTGAGCTCGTAGACGGCCGAAAAATCGATCGCGCCGCGGATCGCATCCTCGGACGGGCGGCTGAACTTGACGTCGAAGGCGAGGTCCAGCTTGAGCGGA
>DDRA01000072.1:16800-17275 GCA_002343545.1 Bacteriovoracaceae bacterium UBA2428 | reverse complement strand
GGGGGAGCCGTTATCCTTGATCCCCGCGCGCATCTGTACAGGCCGACCCGCGAGGTTCTGCGGATGGCCGTCCCAATCGTCCGCCCGGAAGCTCATCTCGCAGGCGCTCTCGAGAAGGTCCAGCTCGGTCGGCGAGAACGAGGGATCCGAGACCGAAGCCGCGTCCGCCCGGTCGAAGCGCGCCTTCGCGCCGCGCGATCCCGAGCGGGAGTAAGCGACGGGCTCCGCGACCTCGCGCAGGGTACGGCGCACCGCTTGCTTTTGTTCGGAGCTCAGGGGCTTGAGGTTGCTCGTGTACTTGACCCCCTGGTCCGCACAAGCGGCGAGCAGGGAAAGCGCAAAGATGAAGGCGGTCGGCGGAAGGCGAAGCATGGGATCCTCCTGACGAAGCGAAGTTTAACGGATCCGCGAAGCGATTTCCCGTCGCGGAGCGCCAGGCTCAGAGCAAGACCCCGGCGATGGCCGCGGCCAGGAA
>DDRA01000072.1:10743-16620 GCA_002343545.1 Bacteriovoracaceae bacterium UBA2428 | reverse complement strand
GATGCCGCCGATCTGGATGCCGATCGACGCGAAGTTCGCGAAGCCGCAAAGCGCGTAGGACGTCACGATCACGGTCCGGTCCGAGAGCTGCCCCGACAGGTCCGTGAGCGAGAGGAAGGCGACGAACTCGTTCAAGACGACCTTCTGTCCGAGCAGGTTCCCGATGAGCGGCGCCTCGGACCACGGGATTCCCATGAGCCAAGCTATCGGCGCGAAGAGCCAGCCGAAGACGAGCTCCAAACTAAAGGAAGGCGCTTCGCCCGCTTTGAGGAAACCCGTCGGTACGAAGGCCCCGCCCCACGCGGCGAAATTCGCCCACTCGCCGACGAGTTTGCAGCCCGCGTTCACCAGCGCCACGAAGGCGATGAAGGCGATCAGCATGGCCGCGACGTTGAAGGCGAGCGCGAGGCCTTCGGCGGCGCCCCGGGAGATGGCTTCGAGCACGTTGCGATCGACGCGCGTTTCGTCGTCAACCTTGACCTGGCCGCTCGTCACCGGCTTCTCGAGCTCGGGCACCATGAGCTTCGCGATGAGCAGGGAACCCGGCGCCGACATGACGCTCACCGTGATGAGGTGGCCGGCGATGTCGGGCAGGCGTCCCTTGAGAAGGCCGACGTAAGCCGCCAGCACGCCGCCGGCGACGTTGGCCATACCGCCCACCATGACGGCGAAGAGCTCGGAACGGGTCATGAGGGGGACGTAGGGCTTCACGGCGAGCGGGGCTTCGGTCTGGCCCAGGAAGATGTTCGCCGCGCTCGCGAGCGACTCGGCGCCGCTCGTGCGCATCGTGCGGACCATGACCCAGGCCACCGCGCGCACGAACTTTTGCATGATGCCGACGTGGTAGAGCGCCGCCACGAGGGCCGAGAAGAAAATGATCGAAGGCAGCACGAGCACGGCGAAGATGAAGCCGCCGGACTTCACGGGATCCGCGAGCGGTCCGAAGACGAAGCGCGCCCCTTCGATCGAGAAATCCAAGATACGCGTGACGAAGCCGTTCATCGCGTCGAAGACGAAGCGCAAAGGCCCGGACCATCCCAAGGCGGGCACGCCGAGCACGAGCAGCGCGAAGATAAATTGCAGACCCAGTCCCCAAGCGAGCAAACGCCAATCGGGGCGGCGGCGCTTTTCCGCCACGAGCCACGCGATGGTCAAGAACGCGAAGATTCCCACGAAGCTCACGGCCCTTTGCATGGGAACCTTTCGTAGCAGGAGTCCCCGGGGCGTGCAGCCCTAAAGCGTGGAGAAGCCGCGCAGGATCAAAAGGACGAGGACCGCCGGCACGACGAAGCGGATCGAAAGCCGCCAAAGCAGAAAGAAGGGGTCCAGCAGCAGCCCGCGCCCGAAGATATTCCGCTGCGCCCGCGCGGGCATCCGCCACCCCGCCAGCAGGGCGAAGCCGAGGGCGCTCAACGGCAAAAGCACGTTCTGCCCCCAAGCCTCGATCCATTGACGAAGTCGCGGAAAAAGCTCGGGAATCAAAAGAATTGCGCCGATGCCGAGCACGTGGATCATCGCCTTCCGGCGCGACCACTTTTGCTCGATCTGAAGGTTCGTCACGGCGAAATCGAGGAGGGTCACGAAGGCGACGAAGCCGGCCGAGAGGAGCGAAACGAGCAGCAAGCTTCCGGCCGCCTCGCCCAAAAAGCGGGGCCCGAAGATCTGAGGAAGCCAATCGAGCAAAAGCTGGTCACCCGGGAGCGGACTCGACTCCAAACCGCCGACTCCGAAGGGGGAAATGAGCGCGAGCGAAGCCAGCGAGCTTACGATGTCGGCGAGCAAAACCCAGCCCAGGACGCGTAACGGCCGGCCCGCGCGGGCCCAGAACCCCAGCCCCTCGACCACGGTCTGGCGCGGGCGCTGCGACCCGTAAAAAGTCAGGTTGTACACGATCCCGAGTCCCGCGGAGAGAGTGAAGAGGCTGAAACTCGAAACCTTCAGGATAAGATCGGAAGAGATCGTCGCCGTGTCCCAGTAGAGCAAGCGGCCGAAGCCTTCGCCGCCCCACTCCAGCGAAACCCACGCCGAAAGCACGGCCCAGCTGCCGAGCGAGAAAAGAACGCCGTAGCGAAGCCACGGGACGAGCCGGGACGGCCGCCGTACGACGAGGGCTCCCCCCAACCCGAGGACGAGCAAAGCCGCCGTCAGCTGAAAGCCCCGGTCCGCCAAGTTCTCGAAGCGCAGCCCGGGCAGCCCCCACCCCAACAGGTTCAGGTAGCGGAGCGAATAGACGACGAGCCGACCCAGTTCGAAGGCGTAGGCCGTCGCGATGAAGGCGGTCGCGAAGAAGGCGACCGTGGGCACGATGATGAAGCGCCGGTCGAGGGCGCGGGCGCCTTCGTTGAGTGGACGCAGCAACCAGCGGCCCAGGATGATTTCGGCGAGCACGAGGGGCACCCCCAGGAGCGCGAGCCCCGCGAGGTGCAGCAGCAGGACCTTCAGGCCACCCTGGTAGAGCACGAGCTCGGGCAGCGTCAGGAAGTTCCCGACCCCGACGGCCGAAGCCGTCAGGAAAATCGTGAAGTCCGAGGCCCGATCAAAGCTCCAAGGGGTAGCCTTCTTGGTCTGCATTACGCTTGCTTGAAGTGCAGCTTGATGGGCGTCCCTTCGAAGCCGAACTCCTCGCGCAGGCAGTTCGTGATGAAGCGCCGATACGAGAAGTGCACGCCCGAACCCGGGAGGTTCGAGAAGAGCACGAACTCCGGCGGCGAAACCGAGACCTGCGAAAGGTAGTAGAACTTCGCCGTCTTGCCGCGGGGCCCGAGCGGATGGTGGTGCAAGCGCATCTTCTTCTCGAAGAGCGCGTTCAGCTTGGAAGTCTGCGCGCGCGTGCGGCGACCTTCGAGGACGCGATCGACCGTCTTCAAAAGTTCGCCGACGCCGCGGCCCGTGAGGGCCGAGATCGCGACCTTCGGCACCCAGTGCAGGAAGTCGAGTTTGAGGTCCTTCGTGCGTTCCAGGTTTTCGACGAGCTGCTCGGCCGTCCCGCCCTGCAGGCGATCCGTCTTGTTGATCGCGAGAACGACGCTGAGACCGAAGTCGACCGCGAGCCCCGCGATCGAGGCGTCCATGTCGGAGATGCCTTCCGACGCGTCGAAAACGATGACGGCGATGTCGGCCTCGCGGGCGGCTTCCTTGAGCTTCTCGCGGGCGACCCATTCGACTTCACGCTCGAGGCGACCGGGCTTCCGCATCCCGGCCGTATCGACGAGGCGCCAGCGGTGGCCGTGGCGTTGGTACTCGCTCTCGATCACGTCGCGCGTCGTGCCGGCGACCTCGGAGACGACGTGGCGGTCGTCGCCGAGGATCGCGTTGAGCAGCGTGCTCTTGCCGACGTTCGGCCGCCCCAGAACCATGATCCGCGCTTCGGGCTTGATTTCGGGAACGGGCTCCCCCAAAGGTCCGCCGCTTCCAAGAGCCGCGTTCAGCGCGTCCCAGATATCGAGGATCCCGTAGCCGTGCTCGGCCGAGATCTTGAGCAGATGATCGAAGCCGAGGCTGAAGTACGAGCTCTCGTCGCAATCCTTCGCGTCGGACTTGTTCACGATGACCCAGATCGGCGTCTTGTCGATCTGGCGTTGGCGCCGCAGCCAACGGGCGACTTCGAGCTCGTCGACGCCGCACTCGCGCGTGCCGTCCACGACGAAGAGCACGACGGCCGCCCCTTCGACCGCGCGACTCGCCGAGCGTTCGATCTCGGCGCCGAGCGGATAGCGCAGGGCCTCGGGCCCCACCCCGCCCGTGTCGACGATCTCGACGGGCCCGATCGGGCTTTCGTCGAGACGCATCTCGTGGCGATCCACGGTCACGCCCGGGCGATCGGCCACGATGGCCTTGCGGCTCTTCGTGAGGCGATTGAAGAGCGTGCTCTTGCCGACGTTCGTCGGACCTACGAGCACGATCCGAGGCAGCGTGGTCTTTGGGGGCGCCGCTTTACTCGGGGAGGCCATAACCCAACTCCCTCAGGTCACGCGCGCGCGTGAACCACTTTTCGTTGACCTTGACCATGATGCGAAGCACGAGGTCTTCGCCCGTGACTTCGCGGAAACGCGTGCGGACCTGGTGGTTGATCTCGCGGATGCGGGATCCACCCTTGCCCACGACGATCGGCTTGATCGAGTTCTTGCCGACCCAAATCGTCGCGTCGACCTCGGGCATCTTGCGCGAGCCCTCGGGCTCTTGGAAACGGATGATTTCGCAATCGCACTCGTAGGGCACTTCTTCGCGACCGAACTGGAAGATGGCCTCGCGCACGAGCTGCTGCACGAGGTTGCGCTCGCTCAGGTCCGTCCACGCGTCGATGTCGTAGAGCGGCTCGCCCGAAGGAAGCGCTTCCTTGACCACGTTCAGAAGTCCTTGCAGGTTCGACGAATCGTCGACGAGCCCGAGCAGGCCCGCCACGGGGACGATATCGCTGACTTCGGGAATGACCTTCACCGTCCGCTCGATGAGCGGCAGCAGCTCGGGCTTGCCGAGCGTGTCGATCTTCGAGAGCACGACGATCCAGCGCGTCGCCTTCTCGCCTTTTTCGCGGGCGCGCGCCGACTTGGCAATCTGCGTGCGAAGCCAGCCGAGGGCCTTGTCCGTGCCCGGCTTCTCGAGCTCGAGGTCGCGCAAGTCCTTGCCCCAAGTGCGGGCGTCGCCGACCCACAGCGCGACGTCGACGTCGTTCAGCGCGTCTTCGACCGAGCCGATCATGACGCGATCGAGGAGCTGCCCTTTCTTGAGATTCACGCCCGGCGTATCGATGAAGACGATTTGCCCCGTCCACATCTTCTTGTCGCGCGCGCCCTCGACGACCTGGACGATCCCGCGCACGTTCGTGCGGGTCGTCTGCGGACGGGACGAAGTCGCGCTCACGGCGACTTCCATGAGGGCGTTCAGCAGAGTGGACTTGCCCGCGTTCGGACGGCCCAGGATGGCGACCGTGCCCGAGCGGAAGTACTTCGACTTGCGCGGGTTCGCGGCAACCTCGACGGCTTTCGTCTTCTGCGGCTTGGGGCTCTCGCGCTTGGCCTGGCTCTGGGTGGGGTCACGCTTCGTCACGCCCGATCGGGTCGCGCCAGACCGGGTCGCGTTAGACCGGGTCGCGCTCGACTTGGCCGCGGCGGGCTTAGCCGATGCCGCTCCGCGCTTCGCTTTGGGCTGGGGAGCCGCGCTTTTCTTCTTCGTATTCGACATGTCTCTTTCCGTCGCCCACTTCGGGGCGTCTATTCCTTCGTCAGCGCGCGCTCGCGCGCCTTGGCTTGTTTGGCTCGCGCCGTGCGGGTCGAGGGCTTGAGCCCGCGTTCCTCGAGGTAAAGCGCGAGGCTTTCGCAATCCGCGCCCTTGAGCAGCAGCGCCCGCGCGGCCTCCTGCGTGGCTTCCTTCTTCGTGGCGCCTTCGGCGCGAATGACTTCGATGCCCGCCACGTAGAGCGCCATCGTAAAGCAACGTTTGTGGTCGGGCCCGCTCGATCCCAGGCAGTCGTAGGTCGGCGCGCCGTAACCGAGACTTTGGCAGAGCTCCTGCAAACGGCTCTTCGCGTCCCGCTCGATGAGCGCCGAGAAGCGCGCGTCGCCCGCTTCGAGCCCGCCCGCGGGAAGCAACCCGAGGTGTTGGATGACCCCACGCGCGGCCTTCAAGCCGCCGTCCAAATAGACGGCCGCGAGCACGGCCTCGAAGGTGTCCGCGAGCAGGGAATCGCGCTCACGCCCGCCGGAGGCGTCTTCGCCCTTCCCCAGTCGCAAGACGGGACCGAGCTCGAGGTGCCGCGCGACCCGCGCGAGGCTCGCTTCGGAGACGATCTGCGAGCGCATCTTCGAGAGCATCCCTTCGTCCGTCGTCGGCGAGGCTTCCATGACCATCTCGGTCACGACGAGATCGAGGACGGCGTCG
>DDRA01000072.1:9984-10578 GCA_002343545.1 Bacteriovoracaceae bacterium UBA2428 | reverse complement strand
CGAGATCGAGGACGGCGTCGCCCAAGAACTCGAGACGCTCGTTGTGAAAGGAATCCCCAAACTCGTGATGGTGCGACCGGTGAGTCAGGGCCTCGATGATCAGTTCAATGCGTTTGAACGGATAATTGAGGGCCTGCTCAAGGGTCGCGTAAGTGCGACGCTCATTCATTCGGGGCGCAGCCTGCCCTGACGCGGGTCGTCTTTCAAGGCCTAAGTGATGGGAAAAACTTGATTTCCAAGCCCCCCATCCCCCTGCCCCTCCAAAGGTCCGCCAATTTCAACATTCAAAAAAGAAGGGTGAATCCCGGAGGATCCACCCTTCTCGGGCTCGAGCTTTAGCGAGTCGCGGCCGTCGTGGCTTGCGGCTGCGGCGCCGGGCGGGCGCGGGTCGCCGGGAACTCCGCTTCTCCCGGGTAGGAGAAGAGATAATCCCGAACGGCATCGATCTGCTTCAGGGCATCGTCACCGAAGTGACCCGGAACCGCCGCGCGCGGCGACTTCGGATCCGTATCGTCGAGGAGCGGCCAAAGCGTCGGCATCCGCGTTCCCGGCATGATCGCCGCGGGGTCCTTGAGCCACTGGGCTACCCACGTC
>DDRA01000072.1:1786-9887 GCA_002343545.1 Bacteriovoracaceae bacterium UBA2428 | reverse complement strand
GTCGGCTTGAGGCGTCCCTTCACGTTTTCGAAATGCGGAGCCTTCGCGGACAAGTCCTCACCCGCTTTCGCCTTCGCGTGGCAAGTCATGCAACCGAGCTGCTCGACGATCGCCGCGGCGCTGCGACGATCCGAATCCGAAAGCGTCGAGGCCATTTGCGTGTCGTACGGGAACTCGGCTCGATCCACGGCCGCGAAGTAGCGCGTGAAGCCCATCGCCGTCGACTCGCTCATCTGGAACTGCGGCATCCGCACTTCCAGCCAAGGCCGGATCTTCACGTTGGGGTTGAGCAAGAAGGCGTAGAGCCAATCCGTCTTCGTCTTGGCGCCTTGCGTGTTGAGGTTCGGCGGCCCGAGCGTCGCGTCGTCGGGGTAGTGCGCGAGGATATCCCCGCCCTTCTTCTCGCCGCCCATGTCGAGGGCGTGGCAACCGATGCAGTTCTTCTGGTGCACGAGTTGCTGGCCGGCGATGATCTGCTCCCAACGGCCATCCACTTTGAAGGTCGCTTCGTTGTCGACGTTCTTGTTCTCGTGGCCGATGACGATCGCCGTGATGGCCTGCGCCTGGGCGTCCGTGAAGCCGAAGTGCGGCATGCGCGTCTTGCCTTCGAAGTCGCGCTTCTTGCCCACGTCCCAGATCCGCGGCGTCCGGATCTTCGTGAAGATCCAATCGTGGCGCGACTTGTGGTGGAGCTGCACGTTCTCGAAGGCGAACTTGGAGACGTCCTTGGAACCTTCGTAGGTCAGCTCGGCGCCGATCTTCGGCGCGTTCTCCCACCCCGGCAAGGCGTGGCAACCGTAGCAGCCGTAATGCGAAACGAACTTCTCGCCGAGGAACTTTTTCTTCGCGTCGAGCGACATCGAAGCGAGCTTGGCCGAAGCTTCTTGCGGCGGCATCGTCTTCTCGAGGTAGCCCGTCACGATCGAATCGCGAAGCGCGTCGTTCACCGACGGCAGCGTCGCTTGTTCCCACGCCGGGTTTCGGAGCTCCAGTAGGAAGCTCGCGATGTCGACGGCCTCTTGCTCGCTCAGCTTGAGCGAAGGCATCGAGGTTCCCGGGTGGTACTGCTGCGGGTTGAGGAGCCACGAAACGAGCCACTCCGACGACACCTTCGACCCGAGCTGATTCAGCTCCGGTCCAAAGTTCGGCACGCGCGGGTCCACGTAACCGAGCGCGCGCGGATCCTTGGGATTCTCGCGCGGTTTGGTCTGGATCGCGTGACAACCGAGGCATCCCACGCTCTCAACGAGATGCTGGCCGCGCGCCGAATCGCCCTTCAGGCTGTTCGACGCGAGCTTAACGGGCTGCCAGGGCTGCGACTGCGCCACCATGTAATGCGCGATGGACTCGATTTCGACCGCCGCGCGGGCCAGGGACTCGGGATCCGAGTTGTTGTGCGTCTTCCAGAAAGAGGGCATGAGGGTCGTCGGACGGAAGGCCTTGGGATCCCAGAGCCACTTCTGAATCCATTGCTCGGTCAGCTTGGATCCGACGTGAGCGAGGCCGGGACCGGCCTTCTTAACTTTGGAGAACTCCTCGAGCGGACCGCCGAACTTGTGGCAACCGTAGCAGCCGAAGCGCTCGATGAGACGCATGCCCGCGTTGAAAGTCGGCGCTTCGGCCAGCTCGCTCTGCTTGGCGTGGCATTGGATGCACTTTCCTTCCACGAGCGGTACCGGGATCATCGGCGTGCCGATGTGATGGCTGCGATGGTAGTGGTATTTTTCTTCCCACTCGGCCTCTTGGGCCGCGTCGCGCGGCGTGTGCGCCGAGAGGGTAAAGTCGACCGACTGCGGAACGCCCGCGTGGCAGGTCGTGCAGCCCACTTTTTCGACGGGGTGCTTGGAGGCCGGGCCCACCATAAGGTGAAGCTTGGGGTGCGTCTTGTACGGTTGCGGGAAGTCTTCGAAACCTTCCTTGTTGGCCATCGCGTGGCAGGTCATGCAGCGGTCGACGCGCGGAACCTTGTTGAAGAAGTAATCGTCCTTGAGGTGCGCGAGCACGACCTGGTTAATCTTGATCGTCGGCGCGATGAAGTCGACGACGGGCGCGTTCCGCACGAGGTTCCCGAGCGAGTCGCCGTTCTGGTTGATGAGCTTCAGGAGACGGTTACGCTCCGAGGTCAGCTTGAAGATCTCGTCTTCGACCTTCTTGCGTTTTTCGCCGTAGGCCGTGCGACGGGCGAGCGCCTCGTCGCGGGCGCGCTCGGCCGTGTCGGCCACGAGCTTGAGGCGCGCGACGTGCTTGACGTCGCGGTCCAGCTCGGGCCGGAGCTTCTTCGCCTTGTCCGACTTCAAGTCGTGAACGGCGTGCTCGAACTTGTAGAGCTTCTCGTCGTAGGCCGCCTTGACGAACTGGTACTCCTGGTTCGCCTTGAAGTAGACCGCGATGCGATGCTTGATCATGGACTCGAGCTCGTCCACGATCTTCGTGTCGGCGGACTGGATATCCGCGAGCTGCTTTTCGAGCTCGGCCAGCTGGGCCGGATCGATCGAGGCCTGCTGGACCTTCAGCGCGAAGCGGGACTTGGCCGCTTGAACGCGCTGGGCCTGGCGGGCGTAGCCCTTCCACGGACGGTCGTAGTCTTCGATCACCGCCCAAACGACGGCGACGAGGAGCAAGATCGCCCCGATCGCGAACCACTTGGAGAGGGTCTTCGTGTTGTAAACGGTGTCTTGCGTCGCCATCGTTGTATCGCCTGACCTCAAACGTTGAACAAATATTCCGGGATCGAAATGATGTACTTCAGGTTAAAGAGCCAGCGCAGGTACATCTTCAGCGGAAGCGAAACCATCACGAGCAGCAGGAACATGAGCAGGTTGTAGCGCGTGAAGCCCATCTTCGCGTAGAGGTCCTTGAAGATCGTCGTGGCGAGGATCGGCGGAATCACGACGAGATACGCGATCGTGAGCAAGATCCCGAAGGCTTCGCGCACGAGCACGTTCGTGGGCAGACCCGTGCCGAAGAGCTTCACCCAAATGAGCTCCGACAGGTTGATGTTGTTGAGCGCGACGACCTTATGCGTGTCCCAGTATTCGAAGGGACCGAAGAAGTTCCATCCCGGGCCCCGCATAAAGGTCCCCAAGAAGATGAGCGCGATCCACAGAACGATGAAGCCGAAGCCGAAGCCCCAGATCGCGAAGTAGCGTTCCTTCACCGTGTAGTAGCCGTTCCCCTTGGGGTTGATGTCGTAATACGGGAGCGCGATGAGGCCGACCAAAATCAGGGTCGGCAGCACGACGCCGGCGATCCAGGGATCGTAATAAACGAGCATTTCCTGGAGACCGAGGAAGTACCACGGCGCTTTCGCGATGGCCGGCGTGACGCCCGCGTTCGCGGGTTCTTCGAGCGGAGCCTTAAGCAGAACGGCCCAGCAGATCATGAAGGCCGTGAAGAGGACCATGCAGATCAGTTCGGAGTAGACGAGGTCGGGCCAGGTGTAGACCTTTTTGTCGGACTCCTGCTTCTCGAGGTTCGGTTTGCCCTCGGCCATGAGCTGATCATTGATCACGCCGCGGCGGAAGCTGAGCCACATGAAGAAGCCCACCCCACCCGTCATGAGCCAGATGGGGACGTTGTCGGGCTTCGTCGCCTCTTTGTAGAAGTTCACGTCCGTGAACGCGAAGGCCAGGAAGGCGAGCGCCACGAGCGTGATGTAGCCCGCGACCTTCGGGCGCGTCCACACGTGGTGGAACTTCATGACCGCCCACCACATGACGATGGAGAGCGAGAAGTAGATAACCGGGTTCGAGAGGAAGTTGATGAGGTCCTTCAGCGCTTGCATGATCTCTCCTCGATTTCGGATTTTCCCTTAGAGGGGGCCCGAAATGCCTCCGTCCTTACGCACGCGCCAGAAGTGCAGCGCGATCAGGATCGTCACGACGAACGGGATCGCGATGCAGTGGAGCACGTAGAAGCGCAACAGCGTGGCTTCCCCGATGAAGCGACCGGCGAGCAAGCCGAACTTCACGTCGTTGCCGCTGTGAACGAGGTTCACGTCGCCGATCTTGAGGAACATCGTGCCGGGGCCTTCGACGCCCTGGAGGGGCGTCGCGGCGCCCATGTTCGCGCCGACCGTGATGGCCCAGATCGCGAGCTGGTCCCACGGGAGCAGGTAGCCCGTGAAGGAGAGCAGCATCGTGAGGACGAGCAGGATGACGCCCACGCCCCAGTTGAACTCGCGCGGCGGCTTGTACGAGCCCGTCATGAAGACGCGGAACATATGGAGCCACACCGTGATGACCATGGCGTGCGCGCCCCAGCGGTGGATTTCGCGGAGGATCCCGAGGGGGACGTGCTCGCGAAGCGCGATGATGTCGTTGTACGCGAACTCGAGCGTCGGGCGGTAGTAGAACATGAGCAAGATGCCGGTGACCGCTTCGATCAGGAAGAGGAAGAAGGTCAGGCCGCCCATGCACCAAGTGAAGGACATCCGCACGCCCGACTTGCGCGTCTTGACCGGGTGAAGGTGCAAGAAGACGTTCGAGAGAACCGCGAGGGACTGGTCACGCGGATTATCCGGAAGGTTGTGGCGGAAAATCGATTTCCAAACCTGGGTCTCGCGGATCTGATCCCAAAGACGACGAAGAGGGTTTGCCAAGGCTGCTGCTCCTTATGCTCGGTCCAAAAACACGGTCTAAAGTTCCAAAACGATCGAAGATCCCCTTCGCTTAACCGCGAAGGAGGAAATCCGGGTCACTCCATTGGTTCGCGAAACGGATCGCGCGGGACTTGTCGATTTTGACGAAGCCCGTCTCGTCGATCGAGACCGCGAAACGCTCCAACGGCCGCGGAGCCGGACCTTCGAAATTGAGCCCCGACATACGGAAACCGCTACCGTGGCAAGGGCACTTGAACTTGCTCTCGTTCGGCAACCAGTTCGGCGTGCAACCGAGGTGGGTGCACACGGTCGAGAGCGCGTAGATGCCTTCGGGCACGCGCACGATCCAGACGGATTGCGTATCCTTGAAACGCTCGTCGACGCCGAGACCGAACTCCGTCGGGGGACCCGCGCGGAAGCTGCTCGGCTTTTCGAAGAGGACGTTCGGGAAGAGGTAGCGTCCGAGCAACGTAACGATGGCGCCCGCCGCGACCGAGAAAGTGATCCATCCCATCCAGAACCAGGAGAAGAACTCCCGACGATTGAGGTCGTTTGAACCGCCGACTTTTGACTCTGCCATGTCGTTTCCGTCGCTACTCCGTCGCTATCCGCACTGCCGAGAAACCTACCGTTGAGAGGCGCACAAAGAGATTCGAAAGCTTTACGCTTACACTCTCTTACGCTCTTTATCTTAACGCCGAGTTTATAAACCTCAATTCGGGTTTAAGTCATTATGACAATTCAGCTATTTTTTGGGATCCGGCTTCGAGCTCGACGCCTTGAGACGAGCGACGGCGGCTTGCCGAAGTTTGAGCGAAGGAGACTCCCGAGCGATCCTCTCAACCTTACCGTGAAGGTCCGAGTCTTCGAGCCGCAAAGCGGCCGCGATTGCCGACTCGATCGCCTGGAGCCGAAAGGCATCCAACACGGGACCGCCGCCTTGACCGCCCGCCAGACCTTCGTCCAGAAGCAAGGAGAGAAGATCGCGCCCCATCGGATCCCGCCAAAGCGCGGCCGAGAACGCCGCGTTCCACCGGACGTCTTCTTCGGCCGACGCGTGCAAGCGCCGCAGGATCTCGAGAACTTCGGCCCGACGTTCGCCCAGGGCCGAGTTTCGCTCGGCCAAGCCCAATACGAAGGCGACCGATTTGCGAATCGCCGGATCCGGATCCGAGGCCTTGGCCAACAAAGGCTCGCAGAGCGCGGCCGGCTCGACCCTCGCCAAACGACCTAGCCCCAAGACGACGAAGACCTGGGCATCGACGAGCTGCCCCTCGCGCACCTGCCCCAGCCATCCGCAAAGGGTCCGGGCCGAGGCCGCGGTCTCGGAGGAAAAAGAAAGGATCTGCGCGACCCCCGAGAGATAAGGCCCTTCGCCGACTTCGAGCGCTTCGATGCGCTCCGTCCCGAAGGCGCTTTGTAGTTTTAGGGCCTCGTCGCCCTGAGGGCGCCATTCCGCGACTTCGTCTTCACGCCCCCGCTCCTCGGCCGAAACGAGGCGACGCGACCATTCGATCGCCGCGGCCCGACGAAGATCGCGGCGGCCATCGAGGATCTTCGAAAATAGCTCGTCCCGGCTAGGCTGCTCGATGGCGACCCAGCCGAAACTCCAACTGACCCCCACCGCGATGACCGCAATGAGGCCCAGAAGGAGCGCCGTTTTCAAGAGAATGCTCGAAAAGCTCTCGGGCCTTTCGCGACGACGCAGCTCCGGCAGTGACACGAGATAACTAGGTCGTGATCAACGACTTCAGATGCAAGGCTACGCGCCTCGGGCCGCAAGGGAGCGCCGTGTACATGGTACTCAAGCGACCGAGAACGCGGCAGATGACGTCGTTGCGCACGACCTATCCCTTCGGCAGCGGGTTGTCGTCTTTGAAGTTGAGGTAGTCGTAGGTCAGCTTATCGCGATCGTACTTGGAGTATTCGAACTCGGGCGTGTGAACGATGCACTCCGTCGGGCAAACCTCGGTGCAAAGACCGCAGAAGCAGCAAAGCGCTTCGTCGATCTCGTAGCGCAAAAGCTTCAGCTTCTTGGGCTTCGAGCCGAACTCGGCCGGCGTGCGTTCGTCCAGGTTCTCGTCGGCCGTCTTCTTGCGGCTGTCGATCGTGATGCACTCGACCGGGCAGATCACGGCGCACTGGTTGCAAGCGATGCAACCCTCCACGTGGTTGAAGAGACGGTTCCGCGAGTTGAGCGGAATGTCGTCCTTCACCTCGGGATAACTCACCGTGACCGGACCGGCGCCGTAGTCCACCGAACCGAGCTGCTTTCGCATGCCGTTCGATTTGAGGAAGGCCCGGAAGGTGATGCCCATGCCCTTCGAGACCGACGTGACGGCCTCGCGGATGTTGGCGAAGTATTGTTTGAGGGAACCTTGGGTTTCGTTCATCCCGTCACTCTTTCCTTAAACGATCCCTTAGCGATCCACTTCGCCCATGACGAAGTCGAGACTGCCGATGAAAGCCACGATGTCCGAAAGCATCATACCGCTCGTGAGCTCGTCGAAACAGGCCAAGGAGATGAATCCCGGCGACTTGACCTTCACGCGGTAGGGTTGCTTGGAACCGTCGGCCACGATGTAATAACCGAGGTTTCCGCGCGGGCACTCCGTCTCGAGGTAAACTTCGCCCGTCGCCTTGATGGCCTTAGGAACCTTCGCCATGATCTCGCCTGCTTCGAGTCGCGCGAGCGCCTGCTCGACGATCTTCACGGACTCGTGCATTTCCTTCATGCGGCAGTTGTAGCGGTTCCAGCAGTCGCCGATGACGCCATGCTCAAGCGTCGCCGTGATGCTGCTGAACTCGTACTTCTCGTAGCCCGAGTAAGGACGCACCTTGCGGAGGTCCCAGTCGATGCCGCTGCCGCGCAGGTTCACGCCGCTGAAGCCGTAGGCCACGGCCATGTCCGGGGACACGATGCCGACTTTGCAGGTCCGATCCATGAAGATCGCGTTGCCGGAGAGAAGCTCTTCGATTTCGACGAGTTGCGGAACGAAGTAGCGGCAGAACTCGCGGATTTTCTCTTCGAGGCCGCGGCTCAGATCGCGCGCGACGCCGCCGGGGCGGACGTAGTTGTAAAGCAGACGCGCGCCCGAGAGCTCCTCGAAGATTCCGAGAATATGCTCGCGGTCGCGGAAAGCGTAGAGCATCGGCGTAAAGCCACCGATGTCGAGGGAGTAGGTACCGATCGCGAGCAAGTGCGAAGCGATGCGCTGCAGTTCCGAGACGATCACGCGGATCGTCTGCGCCCGGGGGGTCGCCTCGACCTCGATGAGCTTCTCGACCGCCAGGCAGTAACCCAGCTCCTGGTTCATGGCCGCGACGTAGTCCAGACGGTCCGTGAACGGCACGACCTGAAGGTATTCGCGGTTTTCCGCGTGCTTCTCGAAGCAGCGGTGGAGGTAACCGAGGTCGGGGTAAGCCGCCTTGATGATCTCGCCGTCCGTGACGATCTCGAGGCGCAGCACCCCGTGCGTCGACGGGTGCTGCGGGCCCATG
>DDRA01000072.1:1266-1639 GCA_002343545.1 Bacteriovoracaceae bacterium UBA2428 | reverse complement strand
ACGGGTGCTGCGGGCCCATGTTGATCGTGATTTCCTGCGTGCGGAATTCTTCTTGAGTCGTCGACATTTAGAGCGGCACCTTCATCCCGTTGTACTCTTCGGGGAACACGTAATCGCGACGGAGCGGGTGGCCCACCCAGTCACTCGGAAGCAAAAGATTCTCGAGGTGCGGGTGATTCGTGAACTCGACGCCCGTCATCTCGTAGCATTCGCGCTCGTACCAGTTCGCGGCGCGGAAGAGGTCCGAAGCCGTGGGAACCTTGGGCGCTTCGCGATCGACCGCAACCTTGATCGCGACGATGTGGCGATGGGTGAAACTCGAGACGTGGTACACGACCTCGATGCGCCCCGGCTCGTCGGGAACGGCGGGGGC
>DDRA01000072.1:0-1126 GCA_002343545.1 Bacteriovoracaceae bacterium UBA2428 | reverse complement strand
TCGTCGGGAACGGCGGGCGCCGTTTCGGTCGCCGGCGTTCCTTTCTTCGCGAGGTAGTCGACGGCCGACACGCAAAGCATGTGCGTGCAGAGCAGACGATCGTCGTCGCGAATGACCTTCAGCACGTCCAGCAGCTTTTCGGTCTCGACGTGCAGGATGGAGTCGCCCTTGGCCGCCTTCACGAAGGGTTTCAGCGCGGAAGCGCCGACGCGCTCCTTCAGGATCTCCGCGACTTCTTCGGGAGATTTCGGAACGCCCGTTCCCAAAGCCTTGGGAAGCGCAGGAACCGGCGTGGGCCGGAAGGTCATCGCCAAGCCACCGGGCGCGGAGACGAGCTCCACGGCCGTTGACCTCGGGGTCGACGAGGAATTGTCGTGTTGTGCCATCCCCTTGAGAATTAACGGGAGCTATCGGAATTGACAAGGATCCTACGGCCTTCGAGATTGTTCGGAATGCCACGCGTTAAATCTTTTCGCTTCCCGATCCTGAAGTCGGATCCCCTCGACCGGGGCCGACGCCTCAGCGAGATCCTGGCCCAAACCGTATCGGCGACCGTGGCCTTGGCACGACTCTCGAGGCAGCGTCCCCGGCCGATGGAACTCGCCCGGAACATTCACTTTGCGTGGACGAGCCGTCTCCTGAGCCTCACGAACATGGGAATTCACGTGAGCGGCGAAATTTCGCTGGCTCCCACCCTTTTCGTCGCAAATCACGTGAGTTACCTCGATATCGTCGTGCTCAAGCACGTGCTCGACCCCAAGAATCTGACCTGTTTCGTGGCCAAAAAAGAAGTCGCGGCTTGGCCCGTCTTCGGGGCCGCCGCGACTTCGGCCGAGACCATTTACGTCGATCGAAAAAAGGCGCGCACGAGCCACGCCGTCCGAACCCAGCTCGCCGAGCAGATTCGAGAACGCTTCGCGAAAGGCTACAGCGTCGTGATCTTTCCGGAAGGGACCTCGACGATGAAAGTCGACCCCTTCAAGGCCGGGCCCTTCCTGACCGCCCAGGAGCAGAAGCTCCTCGTGCAACCCGTCACGATTTCTTACGCTCCCCTGAGGGATTGCGCCTATATCGACGACGACACGCTCTTTCCCCCCCTTTGGACACGCGTGGGATCGCCTCGCCC
>DDRA01000167.1:33467-42173 GCA_002343545.1 Bacteriovoracaceae bacterium UBA2428 | reverse complement strand
CTACCATAATTGCATCGGCGGACTTTTCGGTTCGGCGAAATCCGTCGTGAACCTCCGACTCGAACAGGCGATGATTCGCTTCGAAAACAATATGGTGAATAACCGTTTTGCCTACGTCGGCTCGATCGCCGGTTGCAGCGGGAATTTGAAGAACATACGGACTTCGGGCTCGCTCGAAGTCATCAGCTCGGTTCCCGTGTCGACGCTGAACATTAAAGTCGGCGGGATCGGTGGGATGGTCGACTGCGAAGACTGCGTGAGCCGCACGAACGTCCGCGTCACGATGAACGGCGCCCGTGGGGTCTCGGGCGGCCACGGATTCCAGGCCTACGTCGGCGGCGTGGCCGGTTATTCGACGACTCTCGCCAAATGCGCGAGTCTCGGCGACGTCGTCGCGACGTCCTCGGACCTAGATGGCCCCGTGGTCTTAAACGTAGGCGGTCTGGTTGCGGGCGTGGCCAGTATCTCGGATTCCTACTCGCGAGGGCTCGTTTCGGCGCGGGCCGAGCGGACGGCCTTCATCGAAGTCGGAGGCCTCGCGGCCCGCGGCGAAATGGCAAAAACCCGGAATCTCTATACGGCGGCTCGGGTCGTCGCCGAGGTCAGCGACATTTCGGACCGCACCCTGATTTGGCGGGCCCCGACCTTCACCGATTGGGCCACGAAAACCCCGGCCAACGGCATCTATTGGGACCAGGCGGCCGTGGGGCTGAGCGCCTTCGAGAGGAGCACTTACTTCTACGCGGTCAACGGCACGGAAGTGCTGCCGCAGATGATCATGGGTACGAGGTCTTTGGGGGCGTCCGAAATGTCGAACCCCGCGAGCTTCGCGGGCTGGGATTTTCAGAACGTTTGGCGGATGGGGCCCGGCGGCTATCCCGTTCTGCGGGGGCAGGACTAAAGGGGGCGACGACTTCGCTCAAGTCACGATCGGCCAGCGTGACCGGCCCACGTAGTCGATGAGCGCTTCGGCGCCCTGCTCGGTGCCTTTGCGAGGGCGTCCCGCGCGCAGCTTGCCCTGGGCGAGCACGCGTCGATAGTAGTCGAGGTACTTCTGGGTCATGCGCCGGTGGTTGAACGCCACCACGACGCGTTCGCGGCAGGCGCGCGGATCGAGTCGCGCGGCCGCGGCCGCTCCGCGCACGAGTCCGCCAAAGTCATCGGCGAGCACGCCGCACTCCGGGGTGAGGATCTCGGGCAGCGACCCGCGAGGCGTCGCGACGACGGGCGTGCCGCAGGCCAAGGCTTCGACGACCGCGAGCCCGAAGGGCTCGTCCCAGAGCACCGGAAAGAGCAGGGCCTGCGCGCCTTGCAAAAGGCGAAGCTTGGTTTCGCCGCCGATCGATCCGTGAAAACGCGCGCGTCGCGAGAGACACCACCAAGGGCGTGCGCCGCCCATGACCTCGATGCGGCCCCCGGCGGCCTTCGCGACGCGTACCGCGCCCCGCAGGTTCTTGACCTTCCACGCGGCCTTCGCGAGGAACACGAAGCGTCCCGCGTCGCGCGTGGAGACGAGGGGATACTCGTCGGGATCGATACCGTTGTGCACGAACTCCGTCCACCCGTGCCGTCGCGCGTGGTCCTCGCTCACGAAGAGCGAGTTGGCCGGGAACTCCTCGCCGGCCTTGCCGTTGCCGTGGATCGTGCAGACGTGCGGGAGCGCCTCGAGTCCGGGGATCGGCAGACCGTGAAAGTGCAGGATCTCGATGCCCTCGGGAACGAGCTTGCGCGGGTCGCGCGGCTCGTTCCACTCGATGACCTTCGCGAAGGGGAGCCGGCTGCCGGGCAGGCAGAGCACCGAGACTTCGTGGCCGAATTCGGCCTGCGTCTTGGCGAGCGAGTGCACGACGCGCTCGGTGCCGCCGTAGTTCGGCGCGGGAAGTTGGGAGAGACAAACGTGCAGGATCTTCATTTGAGCCGCAGAAGTCCGGCGGCCGCGACGCCGTTGAAGGTGCGGAACTCGCCCCCGACCAGGATCTTGCCGTCGGCCTGGATCGCGAGGGCGCGCACGACGCCGTCGAAGCCCGTCCCGTTCGCCGCGAGGAAGGCTTCGTCGAGCGCCGTGCCGTCGGACGAGATCCGCGCGAGCCGAAGGGTCGCGACGCGGTCGAGCACGCGGTTGAAGTCGCCGCCCACGAGAATCGCGCCGTCGGCTTGTCGCGCGAAGGCCGACGTGTCGCCCGCGCTGAGAAAACTCGCCCGACGGGCACCGAAGGCGTCGAGCCAAAGCGAGGTGCCCGTCTCGAGCCCGCCGAAGAAGCTGAAGTTGCCGCCGACGAGGATGCCCGTCGACGTGGAGAGAAGCGCGTTCACGCTTCCGTTCGCGGCGGTGCCGATCGCGGTCGCGAAACTCGCGTCGACCGACCCGTCGGAAAGCAGGCGGACGAAGCGGCTGCGGGAGATCCCTTGGTAAGCCGTGAAGCTGCCGCCCGCGAGCACGCGGTCGTCGGACTCGACGACGACTTCGTTCACGTCGAGCGAGAACCCCGATCCGACCGCGAAACCCGTGTCGCGGACGCCGTTGGCGGCGAGGCGCACGAGCCGCGGCGCCGCGCTTCCGCCGTAAGTCGAGAAGGTTCCGCCCACGTAAACGCGCCCTTGCGAGTCGAGCGCGATCGACGAGACGACGCCGTCGAAGCCCGTCGACCCCACGGCGAAGCTCGTGTCGAGCTGGCCGTTCGGCAGGAGGCGCGCGATCTTGGCCGTCGAGCCCCCCGCGAAGCCCGAGAAATCGCCGCCCACGAGGACGCGCCCGTCGCTCTGCACGGCGACGGCGTGGACCGAGGCGTTCGCCGGCGAGATCGCGAAGGGGCCGAAGCCCGGATCCGGCACGCCGTCGGCCGAGAACTTCACGAGGCCGCCGCGGGCGCGGGCGTCGAAGGCGGTAAAGCGGCCGGCCGCGAGGATACCGCCGTCCGAAAGCATCGCGATCGCATCGACGGACCCGGTGAAGCCGCTCCCCCAGCCGGCGTCGAAGCTCTCGTCGAGGGAACCGACCGCGGCATTCGCCGCGCCCCAGGGTTCCGCGATCTGCAGGCCGCAGCCACCCAGCGTGGCGAGACCCAGGAAGACGGCGGCGGGGGCGAGTAGCGATCGCATGCCAGCGAGTATAACTCGCTCGACGGCGTCCGTCCCGGGCGCTACGACTCCGCGGATGGGCCCGAAGATCGTCTACTCGACCTATCCCAGCCAAGACGCCGCGCGCGCGGCGGGCCGGGCCGTGGTCGAGGCGCGTCTCGCCGCGTGCGCGAACGCGTGGCCCGGGGTGGCCGCTTGCTACCGATGGGAGGGGCGGATCGAAGAGTCCCAGGAATCCCTTCTCTGGCTGAAGACCTCGGGCGAGCGGGTCGAAGCGCTCGTCGAGAGCTTGCGCGCCTCGCATCCCTACGAATTGCCGGCGATCGTCGTGCTCGACGTCGTGGGCGGGCTGCCGGATTATCTCGCCTGGATCGAGAAGGAGACGACATGAAAACGACCCGCTTCGTGACCCTGGCCTTCGCGTTCGCGAGTGCGGCCGTCGTGGCGGCCCCGGCATGGAACCCCGGGGCCTCCACGCGTCGCTACGCCTTCGAGCTTCAGTTCTGGCGCGCGACCTGCGCCGCGCCGGGCGTCGGCGAAGGCGCCTTCCGTTGCGAGCTTCCGCGGTCCGACGCGTCGGCCGCGCGGCTCGAGTTCTCCGTGCCGGCGCCGACGCGCCCGCAGGACGTTCGCCAGGCTTCGGCCCCTTTCGAGTCGGGCGACTGGCGGGGCCGCGTCGTGCTCTACCGCGCCTTCCCGCCGAGCTCGTCCGCGGATCCGCGCTACCTGCAGTTGCGCGTCGAGGTCTTCGCGCCGCTGCGCCTGCTTTGCCTCGAGACGGTCCGCGACGACGTTCCCGACGCCGCGCTCCTGCCGACGCTCCACTGCGCCGCCTTCGAAGCGGGCGACCCGCGCTCGCAGCGCGGCCTGAACCTCGTGTCGAAGGAGCTCGTGACGGAGCGGCGTTAGCGCGCGAGGCGTCGCGCCTGGCGGGCGAAGATCAAGCCCAGCAGCAAGAAGACGATCGCGACGCTCTGGCGCCCTTCGAGGAAGGCCGCCACGTCGAAGCCGATGATCCCCTTGGGGGTCAGCCCCAAGAAGAGCGCGAGCGCGAGGAGCCCTCGCCGTTCCGCGCGGCTCGCGACGGCCCAGCTCAGCGGCAGGACGGCCCACGCGAAGGAATAGGTGTAGTGCCACGGCAGCGGCGACGACAGGCACCCCAGCGTCAGCCACGTCGCGACCGTAAGGAAGAGCGCGGCCGGCTGGCTTCGCGCGTCGGCTAGATCGAAACGCGGCAGCGCGAGGAAGGCCGCCACGAAGAACGGCAGCGCCAGGAGCAGCGGAGCGTAGCCGAGCGCCGACCAGCCGAAGAGCGTTACGGCCATCGGGTAGAATCCCTGCACGTTCCTCGCGTAAGGCGGCGTCGGCAGGTCGGGGGTCGTCAGCTTCATCTGACGGGCCCAATCGAGCCAGTGCTCCGGGCTCGGCAGCAGGACGACGGCCAGGGCGAGCAGGGCGTAGGGGGCCCAACGCCGCCAAGCCGCGGCGCGCCCGAACGCGACGAAGGCGACGAGGCTGTGGACCTTCGTGACGGCGCCGAGCGTGAAGAGCGTCGTGCCGAGCGCGGTCGGCGCGGCGCGAGGCGCGCGACGCAGGCACGCGAGGCCCCCGAGCATCGCGGCGAAGGTCCAGAGCCCGATCTGGCTGATCTGGAACTCGTTGTCGACGAAGCGGAAGCTCGCGACGAACGCGACGATCACGCCCACGCGAAAGCGCGGGGCGAGGAGCGGCGAGGTGTTTTCGCCCCGGGCGAAGCGCCAGACGCCCCAGGGCAGCGCGAGCGCCAGCGCGGCGTGGAGGATCGTGTAGAGGGTCCGCGCGACGTCGTAGGGAAAGAGCGCGAAGGGAGCGAAGGCGAGGGCGAAGACGGCCGGGTACTTGAAGGCGTACTCGACCTGGTAGCGGTAGGGGCTCTCGCCGTGCAGGAGACGTTGGGCGGCGTAGTAGTAGGCTTGGAAGTCATGCCCGTCGGCGACGAGGTAGCGGCTCGCCGCGCTCACGAGGATCAAGAGGCCGAGGCCCGCCGCGATCCACGGCCAGGCTTTGCCGGACAACGCGCGTGAGAGCCGCGAGAGAGGAGAAGTCACGCGGGCTCCGGCCTACCGCGGGACGTGCGCGTTCGGATTCGCCGCCGCTCCGCGCCCCAGGCGTCGGCGTTGGAAAACCGAAAGGCCGACGAGGGCGAGCGTGCCGAGGGTGTCGAGCCGGTAGGCGTGGATCTGCGCCTGGACTTCGGGCCCCGCCACGAGGCTCGACGTGACCCCGAAAAAATAAGCGAGCGCCAAGAGGAAGCGACGCTCGAGCGCCTGCGAGCGGCGGTAGCACTGCGACAGGAGGTAGGCGATCGCGCCCGCCACCAAGAAAGACCAGACGGGGCCGAGGGCCTTCGTCTCCGCGCCCGCCGAAAACGAGGGCAGGAAGTGCAGCCCCGCGAGGGCCCCCAGGAAGTACGACTTGTTGCGGACGCGCCGTGATCTCGCCGGAGACAACTAGCGCGTCTCCAGCTCGAGGCGGATCTCGGCGGCCAGACGTTCGAGTCCCGTCTCGAGCTCTTTCGGTTTGAGGAAGGCGTAGCCGAGCATGAAGCCGTGTAGGTGTGGCTCGCCGAAGAAGGCGCTCAGCTTCACGGCGAGCGTGATGTTCTTGGCCTTGAGTCGCTCCTGGATGACGGAGAGCCGCACGCGCTCGGGCACCTCGACCCAAAGCACGGGGCCGCCGCCCGGGGTGGTCCAACGCACTTCGGGCGGCATGAGCGTGCGCAGCAGGTCGAGCGCGTGGCGGTAGCGTTCGTCGAGTTCGGCGTGCAGCTGCTTAAGGTGCGAATCGTAGTAGCCGCGATCGAGGAACTCGAAGAGCGTCGCTTCGATGACGGCGGGCATGCCGAAGGCCGATACGCGCTTGGCGTTCACGAGCGTCTCGACGGAGTTCTCGTTCGCGAGCAGGTAGCCCAGGCGGAAGGAGGGCAGCACTTTCTTCGTGAAGGAGTTCACGTAAAGCACGTTCGGTCCGCCGATCGCGCGCATGCAAGGGCGGAACTCCGAGAAGCTCATCATGTCCGAGCCCCAGTCGTCCTCGAGAATCGCGAAGCCGTAGCGCTCCGAGAGCTCAAGGATCTGCTGGATCTCTTGCGTCGTGTACGAATAGCCCGTCGGGTTCTGGAAGTTGCTCGTGAGATAAACGAGCTTCGGACGGTGCTTGCGGAAGAGCTCTTCCCACTTGGCGAGCGGCGCGCCCGTGAAGGGGTCGAGCGGCAGCCCCACCATCTCGGCGTCGTTCATCTCGAGCAGGACTTTCGCGAGATGGTAGGCCGGGTTCTCGGTGGCGATCTTCGGCTGCTCGAGCATGCGGAAGGTCAAGTCGAGCGCCTGCTGCGAACCGATCGTCGTGACGATGTGGTCGGCTTCGGCCGAGATTCCGCGTTTGCGCAGACGCTCGGCGATCTTCTCGCGTAAGGGGCGGTAGCCTTGGTAATCGGAGTAGAAGCTCAGGCCCGGGCTCGTGAGGACGCTGCGGAAGCACGAGGCGATTTTTTCTTTGGGCAGCAGGTCCGGATCGATGAAGACCGAGCTTAGGTTGATGCCGCCGCGACGCGATCGCGCCGAAGCTTCGAGCGGACCGATGTTGCGGAACTCGGGAAAGGGAATCTTCCACGACGAGAGCGGCTTCTGGATGGCCTTGGGCGGCGTGATGTAGAGCCCGAGTCGATTGCGGCTCTCCACGAGGCCTTGCGACTTGAGTTCTTCGTAGGCCGCCTGCACCGTGTTCTTCGAGACGTGGAGCTGGTGCGCGAGCACGCGCACCGGGGGAAGCCGCAATCCCGCGACCGCCGTGCGCCCGACGATCTGCGCCCGGATGACCGAAACGATCTGCTCGACGGTGATGCGGCCCTTCGAAGTGTCGGCCCCGAAGTTCAGGCGCAAATAGGGTTGGCGGTCCATCTGGGCGAAATACAAAGCGAATTCTCGAAGCAGAGTCACGCGAATTCTGTCCCATTTCCAGAGGTCGATGTGTCCCTGGAGAGTGACCCGCGTTATCCGCTAGAGAGGGCGCATGGCTCAAAAGCAATCCACCCAACCCAACACGAAGGTCGCTCTCGCGGAAATGCTCAAAGGCGGCGTCATCATGGACGTCGTCGACGCGGAACAGGCCCGTATCGCCGAGGAAGCCGGCGCGGTGGCCGTCATGGCGCTCGAGCGCGTTCCCTCGGACATCCGGAAAGAGGGTGGCGTGGCCCGCATGTCGGACCCCATGCTCATCGAAGAGATCCAGGCCGCGGTTTCGATCCCCGTCATGGCCAAGTGCCGCATCGGCCACTTCGTGGAAGCCCAAATCCTTCAGGCCCTCGAAGTCGACTACATCGACGAGTCCGAAGTCCTGACCCCGGCCGACGAGGCCTACCACATCGACAAGCACGGCTTCGCGGCGCCCTTCGTCTGCGGCGCCACGAACTTGGGCGAAGCGCTCCGCCGCATCGGCGAAGGCGCGGCGATGATCCGCACGAAGGGCGAGCCCGGCACCGGCAACATCGTCGAGGCCGTGCGCCACCTGCGCCAAATTCACCAAGAAATCCGCCGGGTCACGAAGCTCGACGCGGCCGAGCTCATGACCGAAGCCAAGAACCTCGGCGCGCCCTACGAGCTCCTGCTCAAGGTCCGCGAGCTCGGGAAGCTTCCGGTTCCGAACTTCGCGGCGGGCGGCGTCTCGACCCCGGCCGACGCGGCCCTCTGCCTGCAGCTCGGCGCGGAAGCCGTCTTCGTGGGCAGCGGCATCTTCAAGTCCTCGAACCCCAAGGCCTTCGCCGCCGCCATCGTGAAGGCCGCGGCCCGCTACAAGGACCCCGAGATCCTTCTCGAAGTGTCGCGCGACCTCGGCGCCGCCATGCGCGGCCTCGAGCTCAAGACCTTGGCTCCCGAGCAGCGCATGGCCGAACGCGGTTGGTAGTGTCCTTGATTTAAACTCCCTACGGCGGCGTTCTCGGTCGACTCATGTATTTGGAATACATTTCGCTCCCTGCGGCCTTGCCGTAGGAAGTTTAAATCAAGGAGCAGGAGTAAGAATGGAACGGAAACCGCGGATCGGCGTGCTGGCCTTGCAGGGAGCGGTTTCGCCGCACCGGGCGCACGTCGAGGCCGCGGGCGCCGAATTCGTCGAGGTTCGCGACGAAAAGGTCCTCGCGAGCGTGGACGGCTTGATCTTGCCGGGCGGCGAGTCGACCACGATGCTCAAGCTCCTCAAGGCCTTCGACATGGAAGACGCGCTCGGTGACTACGGCCGCGCGAAGCCCGTCTGGGGCATCTGCGCGGGAGCGATCCTCGCCGCCAAGACCGTGCACCATCCCGATCAGCGTTCCTTCGGCTGGATCGATGTCGACGTCACGCGCAACGGTTACGGGCGTCAGCTCGATAGTTTTCAGGCCGAACTCCTTGGCGACGAAGTCAGCTTCATTCGCGCGCCGATTCTCGAGCGCGTGGGCCCCGACGTCGAGGTTCTCGCGGCTTACGAGGGTCAACCCGTCTACGTGCGCAGCGGACACGTGTTTCTCTCGACCTTCCATCCGGAGCTTTCGCTCCGCGCCCCCTCTCGCTTTCACCGAGATTTCGTCGACGAAGTCCGCTTAAGCGGACTTCG
>DDRA01000167.1:32996-33361 GCA_002343545.1 Bacteriovoracaceae bacterium UBA2428 | reverse complement strand
GAAGTCCGCTTAAGCGGACTTCGTAAGCCCGTTTGACCGGACTTCGCGAAACGTCACGACACGATCAATCGCCTAGGCCTGGCTTCCGCTCGTCAAGGAAGGGCGCCGAGTTCCGAAAGAGGAAGGTATCGATGGAGGAAATCAAGATGAAGCAGCACCTATTGTTCTGGGCGGTCCTGGCGATCTTCGCGCCGACGCGAGCGGGGGCGGCTCCCGCGCCGATTAAGCCGGGAGGTGGCGGTGACGTCGAGAACGGCGGATTGCGTCCGGGGCCGGAGGCCGAAGCCTTGAAGCAGTACGAAGCTTTTCTCAAAACTTCCGCGGGCAAAGCCCTCATCAAGAAGTCGGTGAAGGCGGCGGAAGCC
>DDRA01000167.1:23226-32904 GCA_002343545.1 Bacteriovoracaceae bacterium UBA2428 | reverse complement strand
AAGGCGGCGGAAGCCCGCGCGCGACAAGAAATGGGCGACGAAGACTGGAAGGCTTCCTTCCAAAACGATCCACAGATCCTACGGGTAAAACTGGGATCCACGATGCGCACGTCCTTGCACGAGGAAAGCACCTTCGAGGTCTACGGGAGCTGTGCGCTTTCTCGCGGGCCGCATATCGAAGTCTCCCCGTGCTTGAAGGTCCAGGTCTTCCGGGACCTCTACCAGGAGCAAGAAGGCAATAAAGACACGGAAGTCATCCGCTTTCGAGTGAAGGCCCTTCCGTAGGAAAGGGCTCGACGGGTTTCGCCGCGCGGCGGACGGCCGGCTTTTCGGTAAGCGGAAAGAATTGAACGCTGAGCGCGTAGACCCGGTCGGGTGCCGGTCCCCCTTCGAAACGCTCGGGAAAGTTCTTGCGGAATTCGGCGAGCGCGAGCCGAGCTTCGGGTAAGTGCGACGAAGCAAAGGGAAACACGAAGGCCCCGACGTCGCGTTCCTCGATCGGAACTTGGTCGATGGCTCGTTTCGCCCGCTCCAGCACCGCCTGGTGGTAGCGACGCACGTCGCCCGATGCGCCTTCGAATTTTCGTACGACGTGGGGGCCGTTCGACCAAGCCCCGTCGGAATCGCGGGCGAGCAAACCGAGTTCCGTCAGGGTCGCCCAGATGCGGCGAAATTTCGCGACGCTCACGCCGAGACGCTTGGCGAGGGACTTCGGGTCGTAGGCAAAGCCTTCGAGCGACGGCAAGGCCCGGGCCGCGAGGTAGACGGGATCGATCATGCGCGAAAAATCCGCCGCCTCGATCGCGCGCCAGTCCGCGTGCACGTTCGCGGCGAGCAGACGCTCGCGCGCCGCACGTCGGGTTTGGGGGTCGCGAGCGTGTTTAGCCTCGACGTGGTCGAGGAAAACCGATCTTTCGAGTTCGGCGAGGCCGAGGCGTTCGGCGATTTCGGTCGCCCGCGCCAGCGAGAGGCCTTGGCGTCCCTTCAGGATCTGCGAGAGTCGCGAGGCCGGAAGCTTGAGGTCGCGCGCGAAGGCTCGGTAGGAATAGGCGGGATTGCGCGCGCGTCGGAGCCGAAAGTGGCGTTCGAGAATTTCGACGTAATGCTTGGGCGTGGCCACCCGAGAAGTTTAGCAGATGCCATCCGCCGCGGGAGTTCACGGCTGTGAAGTTCATCCGGCCAAAAATGACCCGAGAAGCGAGAGACGCTTGTGCGGCATGCCGGGGAACCCTCCGGCCGTGGCCGTTCAGGCGCCGCGCCTGCGGGACTTAGCCGCCCATGCCGGAGCAACGCAGGCCGAGGTTATTCTTGCTCGTGGGGACGCAGTTGTGGACCCACTCCTGCGTGCAGACTTCGCGGTCGGCGTGGAAGTAGAACCAGTGGTAGTTACGTCCGCCGGGGATCGCGGGGTTGCCGCGGGTGGGGCCGTAGCCTTCCTTGAGCGTCTGCTCGCCCGCGGGCGTGACGAGGCCTTCGCCCGGCCGAAGCCAGCGAACGGTGACGACGTCGGTGAGTTTGTACGCGAACTGGGCGCCGCCCTCGGGCGTTTCGTGCCACGGCATCCCCGTCGCCATGCCGACGACGACCGGGGCGTCCTCGACGTTGTTGATGATCGTCTCGGCCGGGTCGCCGATCTCGTGCCAGCCGCCGCCGCTCACGAGCGTCTGGGGCGCCTCGATGGGGCGACCTTTGCGAATGTGCTGTTGGTCGGGGTCCTTCATGTTGAGGCTCACGACTTCGGCGCGCTTGGTCGTTTCCTTTTCGGCGTCGCGGCGTTCGAAGCAGGTGTAGAGCGTCTTGAACGGCGCGTGCGGTCCCTTGTCGATGACCCAGGTCCAGCCGATGCCCGTCGCGGTCAGGCGGATTTTGTTGTTCGCCGCGGGCATCCATGCGTGGATGTTCTTGGGAACGACGTAGAACCAGCCGTTGCCCATCTTTCCGGAGTTTTGTCGCTCCTGGAGATCTTGGAATGCCGTCTTGCCGTCGGCGTTGTCGCGGATGAGTTCGGGGTCCCAGAAGGGGCGCCCGCCGGGCATCTTGCCGGGGCCCGCCGCGCGCGTGAGCTCCTGCTCGGTGTAGACGGGATAGCGGAAGTCGACGGGGAACCAATCTTGCCATCCCGTCGGGCGCACGAAGACGGGCGCGCTGCCGTCGAGGTTGCCCCACTTCTTGTCGCGGTCGACGGCCCATTGGCCCGAGAAAGTGTCCTCGCCCACGACGAAGCCGACGTCGCGACGAAGCGCGACCGAAGCCGTTTTCTTTTGGAACTTGCCCGAGCCGATGGGCGTCTCGACGAAGTAAACGATCTCGAGCTTGGCGTTCGCGGCGAGGTCTTTGTGCACGCGGAAGATAACGAGTTCGCGGTTGTTCGAGGATTTCACGAGCGTCGCGACGAGAGGCGGAATCTTGTGGGGCCAGTCCGGAAACTGCACGCCCGCGTTCGTTTGGCCGTCGCCGTAGGGCCGCAGGTCCGAAGGAATCATCGAGACGGGCACCGCCACGACGACGTCGCGGGAACCCAGCCGAGACCAACCCTCGTTGAGCGCCGCCGACGTCGCGTTCGCGAGCACGGCTTCGTCGCTCCATTGACGGCGATCACGCCCTCCCCAGGGAAGGGCCGAGCCGCGGGCTTCGGCGCTCGGCAGTCGTGGCATGGGGCCCGCGCGCCCGCTCGCGGCGGCGGGCGTTCGGGCGAACGGCTTCGCGAGAAAGAGCTTCTTCGTCATCTCGACGTCGGCCTTCGTGGCTCCCGGCCCGGAGGAGACGCAGGCGAGGAGAATCGCACGAGGATCGCTGGCGAGGAGACCGACGAGCGCGAGGAGGGGCCGGCACCGGAATTTCATGCTTTCGAGTGTAGCACTCCCCATTTTGTTGGGGTGTCACGAAAACGGAGGGGCGTCAGTGTTCGTGGCAATGCATCCGGAGGCGACCTTCGTGCACGATCTCCCGGCAGACGTAGTCGGCGACGAAGGGATTCTCGGCCGGGCCGTGATAGACGCTCACGACGCCGCCGAGGCGCGTACGGTGGAAGGTGTAAGCGAGCAGTCGTTTGGTGACCGTCGTTTCGTAGTCGAGCTCGAAGGCCTCGAGACTGAGCCGCGTGGCCTCGGCCATGCGTTCGGCGCTCCAGGGGGCGAGGGACGGTTCGGCGCGAACGTCGCTTTCGTAGCCGAGGGTCGACAGGAGCGCGAGGATGAGAAGCGGCGTGCGACGGAGTTCCATAACGAACTTATCGTCAAGATCTTGGCGGGGCTTGAGGCCGGGGCCGGAACGCCGCTTCCCGGGCGAAGGCCTCAGATCCAGCGGTGGAACCACATCCAGCCGCGGCTGAGCGAGACGGGTACTTCGAAGGCTCCGCTCAGCACGGGATAGAACCACAGAAAAACGATGGCGGCCGCGGCCACGACGAGATGCGTGACGCTTCGGGTGCGGAGCCGCCGCTCGAGGTCGAGGAGCGACCAGGTCAGGAGCAGACAAAGCGGAAAGCTCGCCGGATAGTAGTAGTAAAAGAAGCCGCCCGAACGCGGCACGACGGCCCACAGCAGGTAAAGCGCCGTCCAGAGGAAAAGCAGCGGCGATACGATCGGTCGCGCGGCGAGCTCGCGACGCCACACGCCGATCGCGTGCGCGACTGCGAGCGGGCTCAGCCAAAAGAGCACGGCGTTGCCCACGAGAAACACCCCGCGAAAGCTCTGCTCGTCGGCGCTTCTTTGGTAGTGGTACCAGATCGGCCGCAGCAGGAGCGGCCAGCTCCACCATTCGCTCGAGTAGCCGTGCGAGGCCACGCCGACCGAGCGCATGCCCCGCCACATCCGGCCGTGGAGCGCGACGAGGCCGCCCAGGTCGTAGTTCTCGCCGCGCAGAGCGAGCAGCGGCAAGAACGACGCGGCGTAGATCGCCGCCGGCAGCCCCAGCAGCGCCAGGAGCACGAAGCCCCGGCGCCCCGCGAAACGGAAGAAGGCCCAGAGTCCGATCGCGGCCCACAGCAGGAGGCCGAACCACTTGACGGCCGCGCCCGCGCCGAGGGCGATTCCGAGCGCGATCCACGTGCGGCGCGAAGCTTCGTCGCCGCGTCGCCAGATTTCGGTCAAGGCGAAGCCCGCGAGCACGGCGAAGAAAGCCGAGAAGACGTCGAGCGCGCCGATCCGCGACTGCACGAAATGGAGCTGTGCGAGCAGCACGATCAGCGTCGCCAGTCCCGCCGAGCGGAGCGATCCGAAGAGGCGCGAAGCCCAAAGGAAGACGAGTCCCATCGTGAGCGCGCCGAAGAGCGCGGCGCCCGCGCGCCAGCCCACGGGATTGTCGCCGAAAACGGCCATGCCGCCGGCGATGAGGAGCTTGCCGAGCGGGGGGTGTTCCCAATTGCGGTTCGTGCCGAGCTGCAGGAACTCGCGCGCGGCGGGAAGGTAGTGGAATTCGTCAAAGTTCGGCGTCGTCGGTTGCCCGAGCCCGATCGCGAAGAGCGCGATCGAGGCGAGGACGACGAGCGCGGCGATCAAGGTTGCGCGGCGCCGGGCGAGGGCTTCATTCATTCGCTTTGCTTCCCGGGGTGGGGTCCGCGCAGCGGTCGTCGCAGTCCTCGCCTTCGAATTCCGTCTCGATCGTCACGTGAAACTCGCCGTGGCTTTTGGCGCTTTCGCGGATCGTCGCCTTGGCCGCGGCGGCGTCGGTGCCCCGCCGCAGGACGACGTGGAGCGAGAGAACGTGACGTTGGCCGTCGAGCGACCAGGCGTGCAGGTCGTGGAGCCCCGTGACGCCCGCGATCGCGCGAACCTCGCGACGAAAGCCGTCGAGATCGAAGCCTTCGGGCGTGCGTTGCAAGAAGAGTTGGACGGACTCGCGGGTGTGGCCCACGACGTGCCAAAGGACGAGCAGGGCGATGACGACGGCGAGCGCGGGATCGATCCAGTTCCAGCCGAAGGCGCGCATGAGTAGCGTGCCGACGAGCACCGCGATCCAGCCCAGCAAGTCCTCGAGCAGGTGCCAGCTCAGGACCTTCTCGTTCGCGCTACGGCCGACGCGCATCTTGAGCACGGCGTAACCGTTCACGAGGATGCCCAGCACCGCGAAGACGAGCATGAATTCGGTGCGGGGCTGCCCGGGGTTCGCGAAACGCGGGATGGCTTCGCGCAGGATGAGGGCCGAGCCGGCCACGAGGAGCAGCGCGACGATGACCGAGGAAAGCAGGGAATAGCGGCGGTATCCGTAGGTAAACGCGCGGCTCGGCCCCTTCGAGGCCTTGCGCTCCAGGAAGTAGGCGAGCGCGAGCGAGAGGGCGTCGCCGAGATCGTGCCAACCGTCGGCCAGGATCGCGAGACTCCCCGACCAGAGGCCACCGGCGATCTCGAGCACGGCGAAGCTCGCGTTCAGAAAAAAGGCCGTGCGAATGCGGGCGAGCGAAGCGGCGTCCGTCGGAAGCGGACCGTGGTGATGGCCGTGGTCATGGCCGGACCCGTGCGGATGGGCGTGACCATGGTCGTGGTCGCAATCGTGTCCGTGGCCTTTTCCCACGCCGTCAGTCTGTCACAGATTCCGGGCCCTTCCTATGGTAGTTTCCGGCAGACTTTCAGGAGGATTTTATGGCTAAGGCACCCGACATCAACAACGGCATCTCGAAGAAGGATCGCGAGAAGATCGCGGAAGGACTCTCGGTCCTGCTCGCCGACACTTACACCCTCTATCTCCAAACGCACAACTTCCACTGGAACGTGACGGGGCCGATGTTCCAAACGCTCCACCTCATGTTCGAGACCCAATACAACGAACTCGCGCTGGCCGTGGACCTCGTGGCGGAACGCATCCGCGCGTTGGGCTTTCCCGCGCCCGGCACCTACGCCGAGTTCTCCAAGCTTTCCTCGATTTCCGAAGTCGTCGGTAAGCCTCCGGCCGACGAGATGATCCGGATCCTGGTCGAAGGCCAGGAAGCCGTCGTCCGTACGGCCCGCAAGATTTTCCCGCTCGTCGATAAGGCTTCCGACGAACCGACCGCGGATCTCCTCACCCAGCGGATGCAGATCCACGAAAAAACGGCCTGGATGCTTCGCAGTCTTCTCGAAAAATAAGCTTTTAAATTCAATTGGATGGGGTCTGCGCGGGGTTTTGCTCCGCGGAGGCCTCGCAAGGGCTCGAGATTTTCTAACGCTCCGCGTTGTTGGTGGTATACACTGCCCAAGAAGCCGGAGGTGACATGCAAGTTCGTTTTCTTTCGAGGTCCGTGTTGAGCCTGTCGTTCAGAATCCTGGCCGGCTTCGGACTCTTCGCCGTCATGATGGCCGCCTTCGCGCAGCCGACCGGTCGCTTCCACGTCGCGGACCACTTTCAAGTGCCCGCCCACTTCAAGGGCCTCGCGCGCCGAAGCTTCGAACTCGTCGGCGTGCCCGCGAACCCCGTTTACCGCGAAGGCCTGCGGGGTCTGCGGATCTCGCTCGTGGACGCGGACCTCTCGCGATCCCAGACGCGCGAAGCCGTGGCCGAAATCCTCGTCCGACACGAACTGCTCCGGCCCTTGCTGCAGATGGCCCGCACGAACTTCCTCTTCTTGTTTCCCGGCGACGTCGCGCGGGACGCCGAGCTCGAGAAGCGCGTCGTTTCGGTGGCCGTTTCGGCGCTGCTCGGTCGCCTCGAGCGACATCCCGACGAACGCGCCAAGCTCTGGTGGAAGCTCAAGTTCGGCGGCGACCTGCCCGAGACCGCTCCGCTTCGCCCCGGCGAACAAGTCCTGCTCGGCGTGCACCAGCTCGGCTATCCCGGGCCCGGCGGCGTCGATCTGGGCGCGATCGACTTCGGACACTCCACGCTCGCGCTGCGCACGATCGGCGGCAACGGCGAAAGCGATATGTTGATCAACCCGGGGGCCAAGGACGCGGTGAGCGGCTCCGAAGTCGATCTGCCTCCCTCGCGACGTCCCGACGTGCTTTCCATGGTGCGGACGACCAACCTTTGGAATTGGTCGGAGTGGGTACTCAACCACCGCGGGATGCGCGTGACCTATTACGTCTTTCGCATCAGCCGGACCCAACGCGACGCCCTGCGCCTGTTGGCGCGCGACGGCGACCGCATGGTCTTCGGCATGGCCAAGGCCTGGGGCGACAACTGCGCCGACGCGGCCTACGACATCATCGAATCGATCCTGCCCGCGGGTCAGCGCTTGTATCCCGCCATGCTAGGCACCAACCTGCCGAGGTGGATCTTCAAGGGAAGCGCCTCGGTGCTGCCCTTCGTCGCTTCGCACGACGTGCGCTTTCACGACAAATACCGCCACATCGAGGGCGATTACCTGACGGAGAACTTCCCGGTGAAGGCGAAGACCGACGCCTACCGGGACTTTCGCGCCTTCGAAGACTCGCTCCTGCGCTAGCGGAGTTTCTGGTTCGGGTCGCCGAGGGGGAGCAGGAAGAAGAAGGGGCGTCGCACGAAGCGACGCCGTACGTGGAAGAGCAAGCTCTTCATCTTGGCGGGACCGACCTTCCGAGCGCGAAGCGCGACGAACGCGGCGAGGCTGAAGCTCACCGAGAGGTTGAGGAAGCCGATCCCCAGTATTCCCAGCCCCAGACGCGCGAGGAGCCACCCGTCCACGTTTTCCCATCCGAGCGCGGTGAGGCCCAGGGCGAGTTGGCACGTCGAGAGCGTAACGTGGCGCACGTCAAGCGGTAGCCCGAAGAAGCGTGCGAAAACGGGGAAGAACCCGAGCAGGAAGCCGAGCGAGACGCTGCCCGCCAATCCCGAGGCGTTCTTGGTGAGCCAGTCTCCGGCGCGGCGAAGTTTTTCCGCGTTCCAGCGCCGAAGCAGGAAGGGATTCGTCGAGATCGCGAGCGGAATACGCCGGTAGACGATCCAGTTCTCGAAGGCGCCGGCGAAGACGCTCGAGAGCCAGAGCAGGACGCCCGTCATCGCCGCGTAGGCCCAGGTCAACGTCGTGAACGGATCCAGGCTCCGCAGCGCGTACTCCGCCGTGCCCGTGTCCAGGAAGGGCCGCGAGAAGAGCTTGGACCAGGCCCACGCCACGAGCCAAGCCGAGGGGAGGGCGGCCGAGATATTGCCGAAGAGCGCGGCCGTCTGCGAGCGCAGGAAGTAGACGATCTCGGTGACGAAACCCGTAAAGAGCTCCGGGTTACGCTCGAGGTCGACCTCGTCGCCGGGAATCTTGGCGGCCAGCGCCGCCGCCGTCATGGAGGGCTGCTTGGTGGCGAGCGTCAGGTGCATGAGCTGGAGCGACACGAAGGAGATCGCGTAGTTGAGGCCGGCCAGCAAACCCTCCAGGAAGGGGACGTGCGTGAGCGGCTTGAGGGCGTACTTCGCGAGCGTCGTCACGGTCGTGAGGGCCCCGCCCCCCATCGCCGTGAAGATCATGCGACGGTACTCGTCGCGGCTGCGCGTGATGTAGTGCTCGCCCGAGGCGCCCGTGCGCTCGACGATCTTGCGCGAGAAGAGCTGGAAGTTGCGGCTCAGGAGGCCGCGAAAGCCCCGCTCGTCTTCTTGCGTGCGAATGAGCTCGGCGCAAAGGGCGAAGATGTCGCTCGCTTGACCGTCGACGTGGATGTTGGCCAGTACGGCCACGCGCGTAAGGCCGAGCGAAAGCTGCTCGAGCTGGAAGACGATCGCGATGCTCACCCCGTGGGTCTCGAGGGCGCGGCGTAGGAGCTCGACCTCGGCGTGGGCGGAGAGCAGGTGCCGCGAGATGTTCTCGAGCAGGACCGGGCGGAGCTTGCGGTCGCCGCGCACGAGGGCCGCGAGACTCTGCTGAAGACGGAGAAAGGGGGAGTCGTCGAATCGCTCGATGCTGCGCAGCCGCCGCAGGCCGGCCGAGCTGCCGAGCGCCGCGATGCGGGCGCCGATGAGCAGGAGCGCTTCGCCGACGACCCGTTCCATGCGCGCGTTCGTGCCCGCCGGGTCCTTGAAGCCGGCCGCGACGAGCGCGAGGCACTCGTCGCGCGTTTCCGACGGGCATTCCTCGAACCATTCCGCGTCTTCCTCGGTGGGGAAAACCTGTCGGGCGACCCAGCGAAGGTCCGAGGTCTCGACGACCTGGGGCACGAACTTCGTGCCCAGGCGATCGAGGACCTCGCCCAGGAGCCCCGTCTGTTCGCTGAAGCCCGTGTCGGCCAAGAGTCCCGTCAGCCGGCCTTGCTCGAAGATCTCGCCGAGGGCCGCGGAGGCGTCGCGCTTCCAGGTCGCGTTCCGCTCGAGAAGCTGGAAGAGAAAGCGCAGGCGCACGGCCTGGACTCCGGTCGCGCGACGGGCCTCGGCCTCGGGGCCGCTGAGCTGCACCGGGGAGCGGAGCCATTGGAAAATCTGGCTGAGCCACTCGACCTTCTCGGCCGGCGTCGAAAGGCGCGGCAGGACCTCGAAAAGCGAGGCGAGGTCGTCCTTCGTCACGCTTTGGCCGGTCCAGCTGCGGAGGACGGCTTTCCAGCTTTGTTTTTGGCGCAACGACATGGTCCCACGATTGTGGGCGGCCCGGCCCGGCGACGCAAGTCGCGCAAGAAGTCCTTCGTGATTTGTTGCGGCATGGCCCAAGGTTGGCTAAGCCGAGCCTCAGTTTTCTCTCACCGCGGGGCCTGACGAATGGACGAATCGAACGCGCTCGAAAAGTCGTTGCCGAGTTCCCTCGAAGCTCTCTTCGAGGCCTGGTCCCATTATTCCATCGAAGAGAAGCGCGAAAAGTTTTTCCTCCTGCCC
>DDRA01000167.1:18019-23079 GCA_002343545.1 Bacteriovoracaceae bacterium UBA2428 | reverse complement strand
CCCCGCCTCGAGGCCGAGGAGCTTTTCCTCTTTCTGCCTTCGGCGGAACAGGTCGAGCTTCTCGCCGGTCGCACGGGCCCGGACCTGCGTTCGTGGGTGCGCGTGCTGCCCGCCGACGACGCGGCCGACTTCATCCAGGCTTCGGAGCCCGACGCCGCCGAAGGCATTTTGTCCCAATTCGACCCGCAGATGCGCCGCGAGGTGACGGCCCTCTTGGCGTACGCCGAGGACGACGCCGGCGGGCGGATGAACTCGAGCTTCGTGCGGTTACGCCCCGAGATGCTCGTGGACGAAGCCATTCTGTACCTTCGCGCGCAGGCCCGCACCCGGGTCGAGACGATCTACTACGCCTACGTCCTGGACCCGGACCAGCGCCTGCTCGGCGTCGTCTCCTTGCGGGAGCTCGTGTCGGCCGCTTCGAACAAACGGGTCTCCGACATCATGAACACGGAGTTCGTCTCCGTGACCGAGGACCTCGACCAGGAAGAGCTCAGTCGGATCATCTCGCAGTACGACGTGACGGCGCTGCCCGTCGTCGACGTCGAGGGGCGGATGAAGGGTATCGTCACGGTGGACGACGTCGTCGACGTCGTCCAGGAAGAGGCGACCGAGGATATTCAGAAGTTCGGTGGTATGGAGGCCCTCAACGAGCCGTACCTCCGCATCGGCTTCCTGCAGATGATCCGCAAGCGGGCGGGTTGGCTCCTCATCCTCTTCGTGGGCGAAATGTTCACGGCGTCGGCGATGGCCTACTACGAACACGAGATCCAACGCGCCGTCGTCCTCGCGGCGTTCATCCCCGCGATCATCTCGTCGGGCGGCAACTCGGGCTCCCAGGCTTCCACGCTCATCATCCGGGCGATGGCCCTCGACGAAGTCCGCATCCGCGATTGGTGGCGGGTGTTGGGCCGGGAGTTGGGGGTGGGGCTCTGCCTCGGCGCCTTCCTCGGGCTCGTGGGCCTCGTGCGCATCCTCGTGTTCCCGATGGGTATCAACTTCACGGGTTCCGTCCACGGTCTCATCGCCTTGACCGTGGCGCTGAGCGTGCTGGGGACCGTGGTCTGGGGAACCCTCGCCGGAGCCATGCTCCCTTTCCTCCTTCGCCGTTGTAAGCTGGACCCCGCGAGCGCCTCGGCGCCCTTCGTGGCGACGCTCGTGGACGTGTCGGGTCTCGTGATCTACTTCACCCTCGCGAGCCTCATCCTCCGGGGAACTTTGCTCTAAGTTTCGAGAGCTGTAGGTCCAAGAGAAGCAAGGCCGAGCGGGTGCGCGTGCCCGTTCCGAAGAGTTCGCCGACCCGTGCGAGCCCGCGCGCGAGGCGCTCGCGTCCCTCCTTCGTCACGGTGAGCAGTTTGCGGCGCGCGTCGAGGGGGTCCACGGTCTGGAAAACTTCCCCGCGGGCGGACAGACGGCGCAGGAGCGGCGTGAGCGTGCTGGGATGAAGCTCCAGGCCGCGCGCGACCTCGATCGCCGTCGAGCTGGGGTTATCGATAAGGTGGTTGAGCAGGCGGATCTGGACGAGGCTCAGGCCGCAAGCGGCTTCGACCTCGCGGTTGAAACTCGAAATGCGACCGAAGAGACGCGCCAGCAGTTCCCAGTCGTCGCGGTTTTCCGCGCTCAAGGCCGAGCCCCGCGCGCTTCGACGTGACGGATCACTTCGCGTATGAGGGCGAGGATCTGCCCTTGTTTCGCAAGGTAAAATCGCGCGCCCGAGGTAGCCTTTTTGCCGACCCGGATCGAGAGGACGCGGGGCGGGGCGGGTAGACGAAAGACGTCCTCGTCCGTGTCGTCGTCGCCGACGTAGATCGCGGCGCGGGTTCGGGTGCGCTCCATTGCGTTCATGAGCGCGATGCCCTTGTGGGGGGCGCCCTCGGGCAAGAGATTGACGACGCACTTGCCGGGAATGATGCGCGGCGCGGGAGACAACTCGAGCACCTTGCGTTCGATCCGCGTCTTGGCTTCCCGACGGGACTTCGCGTGACGATAGTGCAGGCTCACGCTGTAGGCCTTGTCTTCGACCTCGAGCCCCGGCGGGCCGCGCCACTCCCCGATCTCTCGGAGCCAGCCGCGGGCCTGCCGGCGAGCGCGCTCGGCGTCGCGCGCGGAGATCCCGAGCCCTTCGAGCCCATGGTTGCCGGCGACGTGTCGGATGGAATCGGGCAGGCGCGGGCGCAGATCCCGCAGCCCCCGGCCCGAAAGGATGGCCACGGGGGCGAGCTGCGCGAGTCGGTCGAGCGCCTCGCGGACGCAGGGCCGGCACGCGGCCGCCTCCGGATCGGCCACGATCGGCGCGAGCGTGCCGTCGAAGTCGAAGGCGAAAAGCGTGTTGGCGTAGCAGAAGGATTCGAGCAGGCGAAGCCCGTCGGGAGAGAAGAGGTCCTTCACGGGGCCACCGGCAGCCTTTCGAGGAAGTCCCAGTTTCGAACGTGCTTGAGGACCCGGCTCCGGCGCCGCACCATCGCGGCGTCGAGGACCATCCGGCCCGCCCAGCGGAAAACGTTGAAGTCGCGTACGACGGCGCGCAGACTGCGCATCCGCGCCCGCCGTTCCTCGGGGCTCATCGAGAGGGCCGCGTGGAGCGCCCGCGCGCACTGGTCGAAGTCGTAGGGATTCACGAGCAGCGCTTCGGGAAGCTCGCGCGAGGCCCCCGCGAAGAGGCTGAGGATGAGCACGCCCTGCTCGTCGTCGCGCGCGGCGATGAATTCCTTCGCGACGAGATTCATGCCGTCGTGAAGGCTCGTCACGAGGCAAAGGTCCGCCGCGCGGAAGCCCCGGTAGACCTCGGGCGGCTCGTGGTGCTGTTTGAGCAGGACGATCGGAACGTAGCCCTCGCGGCCGAAGCGGGCGTTGATGCGATCGGCGAGCCGGGTGACGTCCTCGCCGAAATTTCGGTAGCTATCGATCTTGGCGCGGGTGGGCGCCGCGATCTGGACGAAGGTGAAGTGGCCGATCCACTCGGGATAGAGTTCGAAGAGCCGCTCGATCGCCCAGAGTCGCTCCTCGATGCCTTTCGTGTAGTCGAGGCGGTCGACGCCGATGCCGATGCGTACGCCGGCCCCGATGCCATGGCGGCGACGGAACTCCGCCGCGCACTCGCGCACCCCGGGAATCGTATCCATGAGGCGCGGCGGCCACTCGATCGAGATCGGGTAGTGACGGACCGCGGTCAGGTTGCCTTGCAGCGAGACGACGTTCGATTCCCGGTCGATGCGGCTTTCCATGTAGCGATCCACCGTTTCGAGGAAGTTGTTCACGTGGTGGGGCGTATGGAACCCCATGATCGTGCTGCCCAGCAGGCCGTCGAGGATCTCCTGGCGCCAGGGGCAGATCCCGAAGGATTCCGCGTTCGGCCAAGGGATATGCCAGAAAGTGAGGATCGTCGCGTTCGGCAGGCGCTCGCGGATCATCTTGGGGAGCAGGGCGAAGTGGTAGTCCTGCACGAGCACGACGGGGTCGTCGCGCCGGGCCTCCTCGACCACGGCGTCGGCGAAGCGGCGGTTCGCTTGCACGTAGCGCTCCCAATCCGCGCTGCGGAAGATGGGACGCGTGTGGGCGATGTGGCAAAGCGGCCATAGGCCTTCGTTCGAGAAACCGTAGTAATAGCCTTCCTCCTCTTCGGGCGTGAGCCACACGCGTCGGAGCTGGTAGGTCGCCTTTTCCGGCGGGACGGCGATGCGGTCGTCCGCGTCGACGACCTCGCGGTCGGCGCTGCCGCTCCCGTGGGCGATCCAGGTGCCCGAGCAGGCGCGCATGACGGGCTCGAGCGCCGAGACGAGCCCGCTCGCGGGTTTGCGCACCTCGATGCCGCCGTCGCGCCGTTCGTGGATGTAGGGCTCGCGGTTGGACACGACGAGCACCTGCTCGCCCGAAAACTCTTCGCGCAGGACGTCGCGGATCGAGGCGGGCGTCCACTCGACGCGCGACTCGTCGCGGCTGCGTTGTTCCTCCTCGAGTTGGCGCAGGGCCCGCCGGAACTCGCGCAGGACGGGTCGCAGCTCGGGCGTGGCCCGGAATCCGTCCAGGTCGAGCAGGCTGCGCCGTCGGATCATCGAGCGCAGCCCCTCGATCCAGCCGCGAAAACTGAGCTGGGCGACGATCATCGTGAGCAGGGCGACGACGAGACCGATCCCGACGAAGACGAGGATGAAGTAGTGGCGGGAGTCCGAGCTGCGTCGGGTCGCGAAGCTCATGTCGTGGACGAGCACGATGCGGCGCGGACGGCGGGACTCGGTTTCGAAGTCGCGGGTGGCGACGTGAAACGGCCCGTTGGGCAACTCAAGGAGTTTGCCCTGGGCCGACGCCTGCTGCGCCGGCTCGGCGCGACAGTCCGCCTCGGCCGGGAAGAGAGTGCTGGCGTAGAGGACGCGGCCGCGCTCGTCGCAGAGGGCAACCCCGTAAAGCCGTTCGTCGCGCGTGACGCGGTTGAAGATCCCCTCGACTCGCTCTTTCCCCGCCGCGTCGTCGCCCGCGAGGCTGGCCTCGAGCGAGGCGCCGATGACCTGGGCCCGGATATCGAGATCGCGGCGAAACCACGCCATCGTGAGTCGCTCCACGAGGGGGCCCGTCGCGTAGGCGACGGTGGCGAGGATGAGGACGAGGGGCAGGAGGAAGCGGACCCATAAACGACTCATAAGCCGCTTTTTGTATTTTAGTTTTATATCCTATGAAAATATAAAAAGACCCATGTACCCTTACTCGCTTATCGGTAACGGCCAAGTCATGGCCCTCGTGGCCGAGCAGGAAGTCTCGGTGGATTGGTTTTGCGTGCCGGGTCCCGACGGGCCGCCCGTCTTCGGGGCGTTGCTGGACTCCGAGGGCGGCGCTTTTCGCCTCAAGGGTGGCGAAGGTGCCCATTACGCCCAAACTTACGTCGAGAACACGAACGTCGTGCGCACCCGCGTGACGACGTCGGCCGGGGTTTTCGACGTCGTCGATTTTTTTCCGCGCTTCGAGCAGTACGGCCGCATGTACCGGCCGGTGTCGCTCTTTCGCATCGTCGAGCCCGTTTCGGGGTCGCCGACCCTTTCCGTCGCGGTGAATCCCGTCGACGGTTGGAGCCC
>DDRA01000167.1:3494-17933 GCA_002343545.1 Bacteriovoracaceae bacterium UBA2428 | reverse complement strand
CAAGCGCCCATCGCTTCCCCGCCGCGGCAACAGCCACCTCGCCTGGGAAATCGCCGGGCAGCCCCTGCGGCTCACGACGAACATGCCGTTGACCCACGCGCTCGACGGCGCGCCGGTCGTCGTGACGGAACCGCTTTACTTCGTTTTGAGTTGGGGAAGCCCTTTCGAGGACGAGCTTGCGGCGGTGAGTCGCGACTTCCTGGATCGGACCATCCGTTACTGGCGGACGTGGGTGAAGCACTGTTCGATCCCGTCGCGCTACCAGGCCGAGACGATCCGTTCGGCGCTCGCGTTGAAGCTGCATTGCTTCGAGGACACGGGCGCCATCCTCGCGGCGGCCACGACGAGCCTGCCCGAGGAAGTCGGGGGCGTGCGGAACTGGGACTACCGCCTTTGCTGGATCCGGGATTCCTACTTCGTGCTTTCGGCCCTCAACAAACTGGGGCACTTCGAAGAAATGGAAGGCTTCCTGAAGTTCCTCATCCGGCTGATCGGGCGTCGCGACGACTTGGACCCCGTTTACCGCGTCGACGGGAGCGCGCCGCTGCCCGAATTGCGCCACGAGGAGTGGAGGGGCTGGGGCGGCTCGGCGCCCGTGCGGACGGGAAACCAGGCGGCCGAACACGTGCAGAACGACGCTTACGGCGAGCTCGTGCTCGCGCTCATGCCGCTTTACGTGGATGCGCGCTTCCGCCACCTGCGCACGCCCGAAATCGACGGCATCCTGGCTAAACTCGCCGAGGGTTGCCGCCGTTCCATCGGGCAGCCGGATGCCGGTCTGTGGGAATTCCGCGACGGGTGGAAGGAACACACTTTCACGAACCTCATGTGCTGGGCGGGACTCGACCGGGTGGGGCGCCTCCAGGCCGAAGGTCTTTTTCCCGCGCTGTCCTTTGACGTCGGGGAAGCCACGCGGCGGGCCGCCGAGGCCGTCGGCCGCGGTGCCCGCGAGGGCAGCCTGCGGAGCGCGCCCAAGGACGCGTCCCCCGACGCTTCGCTTTTGCAGGCGGTGATGCTGCGCTTTCCGGATCGCGCGCTCGCCGAGGCGACGGTCGAGACGATTCGCGCCCAGCTGCGGCTTCCCGACACCCAGGGTTACCTTTACCGGTACCTGTGCCTCGACGACTTCGGCCGGCCGCAGTCCGCCTTCGTGATCTGCTCGTTCTGGCTTTCCCAGGCTCTCGCCAATCTCGGGCGCGTCGACGAAGCCCGGGTCGTGTTCGAAGAAGCGCTTTCGGCGCAGAATCGTTGCGGCCTCCTTTCCGAGCATTTCGATCCCTCGCGCGGCGTCCAGCTCGGGAATTTTCCGCAGTGCTACTCGCACGTGGGCCTCATCAACGCGGCCTTCGCGATCAGCCCTTCCTGGGACGAGGTGCTCTAAGGTGCCTTCGCGGGGCTTCGCAATGTGCTGGACAGCCCAAGCCCGTTGACCAAAGATGCGCCCGTGGCGTGGGACGTCTTTGATTTCGAGACTTTTGAGGCCCTCTTGGCGGCCCTCAAGGGCACGCCGCCGAAGCGCCGCCGCCCCTATTCCTTGGCCGAACTCGCCGACAAGACGGGCTACAGTTCCCCGCGTCTCCTGGGCATGGTGATCAACGGCCAGCGCGTGCCGAGCTCGCGACTCGTGGGCAGTCTCGCGACTTGGCTCGCTTGGGACCGTCCCCGCCGCGAGTACGTGGACGCGCTCGTCGCGGCTTCGCGGGAACGGATCAAGAAGCCGGGTTCCGCGGCCGCGCTCGCCGCGAAGGCACGCGTCGAAAGCCTGAGGAAGTACCGCACGAAGCCTTTCGTCCTCGACGAGGCCACGGAACGAATCCTTTCGCGCTGGTACTACCTTCCGCTCAAGCAGCTCGTCGACGCGCCCGGCTTTCGCGAGGACGGGGCGTGGCTCGCCAAGCACCTGCGCGGGCGGGTGCCCGGCGCGGAGCTGCTCGCGGGCCTCGCGTCGCTCGAAAGCCTGGGCATTCTCGAGCGCGACGCGAAGGGCGGGCTGCGCGTGTCGAAGTCCCGCCAGCGGGTCATCACGCAGCCCGATCGCGTCTCCTTGCTGAGCCGCCGTAACCAGGTCGAGATGATGCAGCGGGCGGTGGAAGCGCTCACCGAGGCGAAACCCGAGGAGCGCGAGTTCTCGGCGCTCACGCTTCGCATGTCGCCTTCGCGCCTGGCGGAAGCCAAGCGCGAGTTGCGTTCCTTCGTGGAAGAATTCTCGGCCCGTTATTTCTCGGCGGAGTCCGACGACGTTTTCCAGTTCAACCACCAGTTGTTTCGCCTGACCGCCGACGACGCTTGAGCTCGGGGGCACACTTTGTGCGCGCCAAGATTCGGTGGATCTCGCGAGGCTTCGGGCCCGCCGCTAGCCTGCGCTCGTATTCACGCAATTCGCGGAATGGAGACAGGAGTGAAAATGAAATCGATCTCGAAGTTGTTCATGAATCTGGCACTGGTCGGTGGCCTGGCGGGTCTCGGCGCTTGCGCATCCATCACCTCGTTGACGACCGCGAAGACGCTCAAGGGCGGCACCTCGGAATGGGCCGTCGCCGGAACCTATTCCAACCTCAAACTGAACCAGTCCGAGGAAGACATCGCCAAGGGCGACGTCGCGACGACGGCTCCCGGCGTGGACGTGCAGTGGCGCTACGGCCTCACGGACGACGACGAAATCGGTTTGCGCGCGGCCAACACGCTGACCTACTTCATCGGCGACTATAAGCGCGCGCTCGTGAAGGGCTCGGACTTCGGTCTCTCGATCGGCGCCGGCATCGGCGGCACCCAGTACTCGATCGGCACGGTTTCGAACACGGTCTTGGACTTCTACGTGCCGACCGTCTTCGCCGACTTCTACGTCTCGGACAGCATGACGATCTTCGCCGCGCCCAAGTTCATGTTCCGCATGCAGATGGGCGACGTCTCTTCCAACATGAGCCAGCTCGCGGTGAGCGGCGGCATGAAGTGGGGCAAGGACTCGGGTGTGATCCTCGAAGGCGGCTGGTCCAAGGCCTTCGTCGACGGCGCCGGCTCGGGCTGGCAGGTCGCCGCCGGTTACTTCTTCTAAGCGCGTTCGAAGTTTCGGGCCGCGGCCCGATATCCCCAAAATTGCGGTTTTCCGCAGTACCTCCGGCCAGCTATCCACCCTGGATAGCTGGCCATTTTGTTTTAAATTCAACAATTTGGGAGTGGGGACGATTTTATGGTAATGCGCTGCAGCAAGCTGGGTTCCTTTGTGGTATAGAAGCCGGCGAAAGTCTTCCACCAACCCGCTTCCCGTGAAGCGGCAAAGGAGTCGAAATCATGAAGAGTCTTTTTCAAACCCTCACCGTTCTCGCCTCGGTCGTCGCGGCTCCCGCCTTCGCGGCCGAAGCCGAAGTCGTCGAGATCCCGCTCGCCCAGGTCTTCGTTCCCGCGACGGGCTTCGACGACAACGACTCCGTCGAGATCTTCCTCGACGGAACCCTGCCGAACTCTTGCTACACCCTCGAGAAACATAAGCTCGTGAGCGACCTGCCTCGTCGCCACTTCGCGATCCAGCAGTTCGCGATTCGCAACCGCGACGGCATCTGCGACGGCACGTCGCCGCTACCGGCGGGTTTCTCGTCGCCCGTTCCCTTCACGGTTCCCGTGACGCTCGGTCGCCTGGAGCGTGGTCTCTACGGCGTTTCTTTCCGCCAGAGCCTGACGGGCCCCTCGTCGCTTCGCCGCTTCCGCGTCGACGCTGCTCCGGTCGCGACGGCCGACTCGCGCTTCTACGCGATGACCCGCAACGTCGTCGTGGCCGACGTCCTGCGCGTGGGCCAACCCCTCAAGATCGAGATCTCGGGCGTGCTCAACAACTCGTGCTACGAGCTCGAGGATAAGGTCGACGTCGAGATCGTCGACGACATCGTCGTGTTGATGCCGACCGTGAAAATGCAGGAAAAGGGCGGCGCCTGCCTCGAAGTCATCCGTCCCTTCGCGAAGAGCGTGCTCGTGCGCGCCTTGCCCGCGAAGCGTTACCTCGTGCACGTGCGCAGCATGCACGGGCGTTCGGTGAACGCGTCGTTCACCGTGACGCGCTAGTCTTTCGCGAGCACCCCCGCGCGGCTGCGTAGGGTCCGCTCGACCATCACGTCAAAGAGTCCTTCGAGACGCGCGCGCACCGGGAGCCCCTCGAGGGCCCCCAGGGCGCGCGCGATCGCTTCGAAAGTCGCGAGGCCGTCGGGCTTCGGCTCTCGCCGCAGGCGGTAACGCGTGGGGGCGTCCGGCGCGAGGACGACGCGCGGCACGTCGTGGAGCGCGGCTTCGCGGTGGGCGACCTTCGAGGCCTGCCGCCAGCTTCCGTCGGGCACGATCAAGGTGAGGGGGCCGGGGCCGAGCGCGGCCACGGTCGGCGCATCGAGGACCTTGGCGTCGTCCGAGGGGTAGAGCAGAAGACGCTTTCCTTCCCGCAAACCTTCCTCGTTCAAGCGCGTATCCCGTTCGCCGCGCAGCCGGACCTCGCAGTTCGGCAGCGACAGCTCCGCGAGCCGTCCCGTGTTCGTCGTGAGGTCCCGCTCGCGGTGATGCATGAGGATGAGCACGCGGGTCCGGATCGGCGGCAGCTCCGCGCGGCAAGCGTCGATCTCGGCGCAGATGCAGATCTCGGCGCGCATGCGGCAACGCTCGCAGCGCGAGTCGGGCTTCTTTTGGCGGCTCACGTTCGGGCCTTAGGGCTTTTTGGTCGGGCGCAGCTTCGCGAGGTCGAAGGTCTGCGGGCGATCCGTCGAAACGGAGCCCTTGTCGAGCACCTGCCGGGGGGCCCTGAGCTCGAGCTTCGCCCCGGGCGAAGCGTCGCCCGGCCAGACGAGCGTTACGCTCTGGGGCGTCTTCTCGTCGCCTTTGATCTCGACGGGGCGACGCCGCTCGCCCTCGACGAGTTCGGCTTCGAGCCGAAAGAGACCGGCCGGCAGCGGTTCGCGGAACTTGTCCGAGAAGAAGACCGTCGCCGAGTTCGGCCCCGCCGCCTTCAGCTCGAGGTGGTCGTCGCCGAACATGAGGACGTGGCCGCCGTGCGCGGAGTGATGGCTATGCGGGATCTTGGGCTTCGAAGGCGCGGGCTTAGCCGCCCAGGCGGCGGGCCCGAGAAGGGCAAGGGCTACGAAAAGGCGTTTCATCGTGTCGTTCTCCTTATCCGACGGCGATCATAGCTCCGATCCTCGGCCGGCTCAAAAGACTCAGGCGGCCCGCAGCGTCGAGGGAGTTTCGGACGTCGCCGTGCTCGGGCGCAGCCCGCGCCCCGCCGCGCTTTCGCGCGCGAGGTTCTCGTCCAGCCGGTCGAGGTCGAGGACGGCGGCCGAGCGGGCGCCGATCCTCAGGTGCCCCGCGTAGCGGCGGCTTTCCTCCTCCGTCGCGACGAGCGCGTGGTCGCTTTCCTCGAGGTCGAGCAGGCGCTTGATCGCGAGCCCGACGAGTTTGCCGCGCAGTTCGACGACGAGGATCGTGCAGAGCTCGGATTCCGACGCCGGTCGGTGGCTGCGGATCGCGCCGGACTCCAGGTAGCCGCTCACGTCGACGATGGGCAGCAGGCTTCCTCGGTAGGGAAGGATGCGCCACCCCGCGCTCGCGACGAGCCGCGAAGCCTCGCACTCTTCGATGCGCACGAGTTCTTCTTCCTTGAGGGCGTAGACGGCGTCGTCCCGAAGTTGGAAGGTAACGAAGCGCCGCGCGGCGCGCGCGTTCGCGGGCGGGGCTTCGGCTTGGCGGGCGCCGGCGTTGCGGGCGCGGACGTCGTAGTGTCGGGCGAGACCGTCGACGGAGAGCACGAGGCCGATGCCGCCGTCGGGCAAGAAGGTGCCCCCTTCGAAGAGTCCCACGTCCCGCAAGGCGGAAAGCGCGAGTGGCTTGATCACGGTGTCTTCCGAGTCGTAGATTCGCCGCGCGCGCAAGGCGTAGTCGCCGCTCTCCGATCGCAGGACGACGAGGTAAGGCTCGTCGGCCCGGCTGCCGGAACCGGGAAGCTCCACGATCGGAAGCACGGCGCCCTCGAGACGAAGGTAGTCACGTTCCTGAAGGCGGACGACGTCGAGCGAGGCATCCGCGGCGAGCACGCGCAGGATCTTCTCCTGACGGACGGCGTAGCGTCGCTCCGGCAGATCCACGAAGAGACAGGGTTCGATTTGGGCCGATTTGGGCACCGGCACGCGGATGACGAAGTCCGCGCCCCGGCCCGCGCGCGAGAGGATCTGCAGGCTGCCGCCGAGCGCGATCGCGCCGTCCCGTACGACGCTCATGCCCACGCCGCGGCCCGAGAACTCGGTCGTGACCTGGGCGGTCGAGAAACCGGATTCGAAGATGAGGGGATAGATCTCCTCGTCGCTCCGCGCGTTGAGGTCCGCGGCCGAGCCGAGTCCCCGCTCGATCGCCTTCTGGCGGATACGCGCCACGTTCAGCCCGCGCCCGTCGTCGGAGATGCGCACCTCGACGACCTCGCCCGACTCCGAGAGACGCAAGCTCAGCGTGCCCTTCTCGGGTTTGCTCGCTTCGCGTCGTCCCGCCGCGTCCTCGAGTCCGTGGTCGAGGCTGTTGCGGACGAGGTGGATGAGCGAATGCGAAAGGTACTCGGCGATCGTGTTGTCCACGCGCAGGTTCTGGCCATCGACGCGGAAGTCGACGTCCTTGCCGAGCGCGCGGGCGGTTTCGCGCACGGTGCGGGTGATCGAGCGCAGGAGGCCCGTCAGGGGTACGCGGCGCAGGTCGTTGATGCGGGCCTGGACCTCGGCGTTGACCTTGTGCATTTCGGAAAGCATCTCGGTGAGCACTTGGACGTCGCGGTCCGATCCGTAGCGGCGCTCGAGCGAGAGCGCGGCCTTGTTGATCATGTTCCGGATGACGGTCATCTCGCCCGAGACCTGCATGAACTCGTCGAGCGTCTTCATGCCGACTTTGATCTCGTTGGCCTTGGTGGCCTTCGGCTTCTGCGGCCCGTCGTCCGCCGCCGCGGTCGGCGCCGCGTGGGCTTCGCCTTCTTCGTCGAGCGCGGCGAGCAAGTCCGGCACGGAATGCGCGCCGTGCTCGTTCTGCCGGAACTCCGCGACGAGGGTCTTGAGCGTATCGAGCCCCTTCAGCCAGGCGGCCGCTTTGGGGGCGCTCAGGGCGGCGCTGCCGTTCTGCGCGGCCTTGATGCGGTCTTCGAAGCCGTGGGTGAACTCGTGTAGGGTGCGCGGCTCGAAGAAGCCCGAGTTCCCTTTGAGCGTGTGGAAAAGCCCGTAGGCGCGGTTGAGCGCGTCGCGGTCCTTCGGGTCGCTCTCCAGGCCGAGCAGAATCTCCTCGAGCTGCTCGAGGATCGATTCGGCGTCGTCGAGGAAGGAGCGCAGGAGCTCACGCTCGTCGCGGATCTGCGAGGCGCGCAGATCGCTCTCGCTTTGCAGAACGCCGACGAGGGCCTCCGCATCGATCGGCTTGCCCAGCACGCGCGCGACCTTGAGCGAGAAGGCTTCGACTTCCATCTCGCGATCGACGAAGCCGGAGAAGAGGACGAAAGGAATCTCGGGGCAGATCTCGAGCGCGCGCTTGCGCCACTCGAAGCCGTTCAGGACCGGCATGCGGCAGTCGCACGCGATGAGCACGAGCTGGGCGCGGTGACGCCGGGCGAGCTCGAGCCCTTCGTGGCCCTTCAGGGCGGTGACCGGCTTCAGCCCGAGCTCGAGCAGCGTTTCGGCGAAGCTCTCCGCGAAGGCGGGGTCGTCGTCCACGACGAGCGCGACGGGGTCGACGTCACCGAGTTTCTCGCGGAGGTAGGCGGCGCGGGCCTCGGCGCCGCGGAGTTTGAGCCAATCGGCCTGAAAGATTTTCGCTTGGCTGGACATACGGGCTTTTCGGAAGGGGGGTCGGAATTCTAAACAGAATTTATAGAATCTATTCGAGCCAGACCCGGACGCTTCGCGTCGTCTCCCGGAGCGTAAAGAGCTCGCCCGGGGCGAGGCGCGTGGCGCGGGCCAACTCGGCCTGCATGTCGTCGAGGGGGATTCCCTCCGCGCGGATCCGGGCCACGACTTCGGCGGGAATCAAGTCGATCAGCCAACGCGCGCTCCGCGATGGCAGCTCCACGTCGACCTTGCGTTCCCCGTCGCGGTCCACGGTGACCCGCAGCGATCGGGCTTCCGCGGTGGCCTTTTCGACGTTCGCGCCGAAGAGACCGCGAAACCAGGTGTAGGGGCATTTTGCCATGGGACCCTCCGCGACTCAGGCGCTCTTCTTTTGGTAGACGACGGCGCCCTCGATCGTCCGCTGGGCGAAGTCCGCCGAGAGCCCGATGAGGCTTTCGGCCGCCCCGAGGATGAGCCAGCCGCCGGGATTCAGTCGTTTCGCGATCTCGCCGAGGACCTTCTTCTTGTTCTCGACGCTCTGGTAGATGAGGACGTTACGGCAAAAGACGACGTCAAAGGGCCCGATCCCATCCAGGGACTCGAGCAGGTTGATGCGTCGGAAGGCGAGCCCTTCGCGCAGCGAATCGCGGACGCGCCAACGTTCCCCTTCGAGCGCTTCGAAGTGCTTCGCGAGCAGCGGCGCCGGTAGGCCGCGCTGGATCTCGAGCCGGGTGTAGATTCCTTCTTCGGCGCGCCGGAGGATCTGCGTCGAAACGTCCGAGACGAGCATCGAGATCGCGAAGTCGCGACCGCCCGTTTCGCGCCGGGCCTGGGCTTCCATCGCGATCGAGTAGGCCTCTTGCCCGCTGCTCGAGGCGGCGCTCCAGATTCGAACGACGGGACGGGGGCCCGTCGCGCCCGCGAGGACTTCGTCCAGGCAACCCCGCCCGAAGGCCCGGAAGACGACGGCGTCGCGAAAAAAACTCGTCTCGTTGTTCGTCGCGACGTCGAGGACGAGCTCCCGGTCCTTCGCCGAGAAACCCCGGTGGCTCGCGCGGTAGAACGCGTCGAGGTCCGCGTGGCCGAGCTGCTTGGCTAGGGAACCGAGGCGGTGCTCGAGCTGAAAGAAGTTCGCGTCCTGGTAGACGATACCGAGTTCCCGCTCGATGTAGGTCGCGAAGTGGCGAAGGATCTTCTCGTTCATGCGAGGCCCTCGGATTCCGCGAGAAGCTGCGCGAGCCGTTCGCGTCGCGCGGGCGTCAGCGAGGCCGCTTCGTTCGGCGCGGGCTCGGCCGCGAGGCTCCACAGGAAAGAAGCCGTGCGCGAGAAGAAGCCCGCGAGGGCTTCCAGCTTCGTCGTGGGGGGGACTTCCTTGGGGAGGGATCGGGCCATCGCGACGTCGGCGGCGCGGGCCGCGAGCGCGGCCGCCTCCTTGAAGTCGACGTAGCGGAGGGCTTCGCTCGCGGCGCCCATCCGTCGGGCGAGGTCGCCCAGCATGATCTCGAAGAGCGTCGCTTCGGAACTCGTCATGAGGGCGAGGTGACCGGTCATGTTCTCGATCTCGGTCAGGCGGTCGGGGGTGAAGGTTTCGAGGAGCGGCCAGTGCGCGACCCCGACCGGCGCCATCGTCGCGGGCGGCGAGTCGAAGGCGGCCAGGTACTCGTCGAGGTGGCGGGTGAGATCGGCGAGCGTCAGGGCGGACCTCGCCACGAGCAGCTCGCCGAGCGGCTTGCGACGTTCGCGCAGGACGCGTTGGACTTCCCCGCGGATCGGATCGACTTGGATTCCGCGTTTCGCGCAGGCGCCGAAAAAATCGAGGGCCTCGCGGCGTTGGAGGCGGAGCACGGCCAGGAGCTCGTCCGCATTCAGAAGCCTCGCCTCGAAGGCGATCTCCGCGGGGTGGGGGGCCGACTCCATCTGATCGAGCAGCGCCCGGACGAGGACTTCCGGCTTGATCGCGCCCCGCGCGACGAGAAACTCTCCGAAGAATTGGCTCATATGTGTGCGGGCTCCTATCCCAATCGCGCGCCCAGGATCGCGCCGAGTTCGGGCAGGGTGCCCTGGGCATCGAAGTCGCCCGCGGCGAAGACCGCCCCGGGCATGCCAAAGACGACGCAGCTTTCGCGGTCTTGGATGACGACGGCGCCGTCCCGGTGGCGAATCCGCCGGGCGCCGGCGGCGCCGTCCTCGCCCATGCCGGTCAGCACGACGCCCAGGCAACGCCCCGGGAATTCGTCGGCCGCGCTCTCGAAGAGGTAATCCGCGGCGGGGCGCACGGAGTTGCGCGCGGGATCCTGGGCGAGCTTCGTGAGCATTTCGCCTTTCGCGTTGCGGGCGAGGCGAAGGTGCCAGTCGCCCGGACAGATGCGAACGACGCCCGGGGCCAGGACTTCCTCCGCCCGGGCTTCCCGCACGTCGAGTCCCGTCGCCTCGCCCAGGCGTTTGGCGAGGATCTCGGTGAAGACGGGTGGCATGTGCTGCGCGATGAGGATGGGGCGGGCCGGCTTGCGGGGCAAGGACCGCAGGAGGATCTCGAGCGCTTGGGGGCCGCCCGTCGAGGACGCGATCACGCAAACGTGCGGGCGAAAGAGCTGCAGGTCCTTGCGCGGGACCGTCGCGAGCGCGGCGGACTTCGGTGCGGCCGGCATCGGTGCGGCCGCCCCCGCCGCGGGCGGGCGCACGCTGCGAAGCCAAGGGTCCATGAACTGAACGACCTTCGGTACGAGTCGCTCGCGGATGGACTCCGAGGCCCGCTCGAAACTCTGGGCGTCGCCCGCGGGTTTGGCGATGACGTCGGTCGCCCCGAGCGCGAGCGCTTGGAGGGCCTTCTCGGCGCCCTTCGTCGTGTGCGACGAGAACACGAGCGAGCGGAGTTTAAGCCCGCGCGACCGTATCTCGCGCAGCGTGGCCAGGCCGTCGAGCTCGGGCATTTCCATGTCGAGCGTGACGAGGTCGACGCTCGTCTGCTCGATCTTCTGGAGCGCGATCCGGCCGTTGGCCGCGCTGCCGACGACTTGCACGCCGGGAATTTCCCGCAGGCAAGCCGTGATCTGCGAGCGAAAAACGACGGAATCGTCGACCACCAAGACTTTCATCTCCCGATCGCGCCTCAGGCCTGCGTGCTCTGGACGAGCTCCTTGAGTCGGTCCGCCAGGCGCGCGAGCGAGTGGGTCGCCTCGAGCGCCTGGGCCGATCCCGAGGAGCTCTGGCGCGCGGCGCCGCTCACGTTGCGGATGACGTCCGCGATGCTTTCGACGCCCCGGTTGCTTTCCTTCACGACGCGGGCGACTTCGTTCGCCGTCGCGGTCTGTTCCTCGACGGCCGCGGCGATCGCGACCGAGATCGAGTTCAGGCGTTCGATGAAGTTCGCGATCTCCGTGATGGCGGAGACCGAGTCCTTCGTATCGGCCTGGATGGCGTTGATGCGGTTGGTGATGTCTTCCGTCGCCTTGGCGGTCTGCTTGGCGAGTTCCTTCACTTCGTTCGCGACCACGGCAAAGCCCTTGCCGGCCTCGCCGGCGCGCGCGGCCTCGATGGTCGCGTTCAGCGCGAGGAGGTTCGTCTGTTGGGCGATCGAGCTGATGACCTTGATGACGTTGCCGATCTCCTCGGAGCTGGCGCCCAGCTTCTGGATGGTCGCGTTCGTGCTCTTCGCCTTGCTCGCGGTCTCGCGCGAGACGTTCGCGGCTTCCGCCGTGTTGCGCGAGATCTCCTTGATCGAGGCGACGAGCTCTTCCGTGTTCGTCGCGACGACCTGGACGCCTTTCGAGACTTCCTCGGTGCTCGCGGCGGCCGCGTTCGACTGGTCCGAGGTCAGCGTCGCGTTCTGGTTCAGTTGGGTTGCGGTCGCCGACATCTCTTCGGCGGCGGCGGCGAGCTGGCTGGCCGTCTCGCCCAGGGTTTCGGCCACGCGGACCTTCTCGGTGATGAGTTCCCACGTGACCATGGGGCCGATGTAGTTGCCCGCGACGTCGCGGATCGGTGAGACGAGCAGGTCGAGGATGGCCGGACCGACCTTGATCTTGGAACGGATCGGTAGGTTACGCGGGTCCGCGATGATCCGCCGCTGGTGGTCGGGGTTCTTGTGGAACTGGTCGATCGACTTGCCGATGAAGTTGTCGACCTTGTCGGGCAGGTGCGCCTCGAGCGTGCGCAGCGTCTTGCGGCTGTTCTCGTTCATGTAGATGAGCTGGCCGTCGGGGTTGGCGAGCATCGTGTTGATCGGCGAAAGGTCGACCATCTGCTTCATGACGGCGGCGCGCTTGAGCTCGGTGATGTCGGAGGCGACTTTCACGACGCGGTAGACGCGGCCGCGCGAGTCCTTGAGGGGACTGTAGGCCGCCTGGATCCAGATGTCCCGGCCGCCTTTGTCGCGCCGGCGGAACTCGCCGACCTGCGCTTGCCCGGAGTAAAGGGACTCCCAGAAACGTTTGTACTCCATGCCGCGGGTGTAGTCGGGGTCGCAGAACATGGAATGATGGCGTCCCAGGACTTCGCCTTCGGCGTAGCCCATCGCGCGGAGGAAGTTCGGGTTAGCCGCGAGGATGGTGCCGTTCGGGTCGAACTCGATGACGGCGAAGCTCGCGTCCACCGCGTCGCGCAGGCCTTCGTTGATCTGCGCCGTGATCTTCTTCTTGTCGGTTTTTTCGGGCTTCTCGTGTTCGGAGCTCGTTCTTGCGGTTGCCATCTTCCTCGTTCCTTTCGGTGCTTAGACGCTCTTGCCGGGGTTGAACTTTTCGGTCACGCAACCCACGTCGACCAACGTGAGCACGTTCTTCTCGAGTTTGTAGACGCCGCGCGAGTACGCGCGCACGGATTCGGGCATGGTCTGCGGGGCCTCCTCGAAGTCCTTCGGCGAGACCTCGATGACGTCGCCGATCTCGTCCACGACGAGGGCGATGAGACAGCCGTCCTGGCGGCAGATGACGAGACTTTCCTTGGCCGAATCCGCCGCGGGCGGCATCGCGAAGAGCTGCCGCAGCCCGATCGCCGTGGCGATCTGGCCTCGCAGGTTGAGCAGGCCGGCGATGCTCGTGGGCGCGAGCGGTACGGGCGTCAGGGGCAGGCTCTTCGTGACTTCCTGCACCCCCTGGACGTCGATCCCGTAGAGGTTCGAGTCGATCCAGAAGGTCGTGAGTTGCTGCAGCGAGGCTTCGCTCATGGGCTTTCTCCTAGGAGCTTGTGGAGGGTCGTCACGAGCTCGTCGCGCTTGAGCTTCTCCAGGTAGACGTTGAAGCCGGCCTCGCGACCCGTCACGAGGTCGGCGTCGCGGAAGCGGGTCGTGAGCGCGATCATCGGCAGTTTCGCGTGCGTCGGGTGGGCGCGCACCGCCCGGGCGAGCGCGAAGCCGTTCATGCGCGGCATCTCGATGTCGGAGAGCACGACGTCGAAGGGCGTGCGTTCGCCCCGTTCGTCGAGGATCTTGAGGGCCTCTTCGCCGTTCGGGGCGTGGACGACGTCCAGGCCCAGATCGTAGAGGATGCGGCCGATCTGCTTGACGAAGAAGGGGGTGTCCTCGACGAAGAGCACGCGGGCTTTGCGGAGCTTCGCGGGCTCGGCCGGCTCGGTGCGTCCCCGGCGCTTCTCCGCGCCCGCGGCGGCGTCGTCGGGCCGGGTGGAGCGCTCGAGAATCCCGATGACGTCGATGACCGTGCGCGCCTCGCCCTCGGCGCTCAGCAGCGTGCCGAGCACGCCGGGGCTGTCGGTCAGCGGCGCGCCCACGTCGCTCTCGAGCGAGACGATGTCCTGGATGTCCTCGACCGCGAAGCCGTAGTAGCGGCCGCGCTTTTCGACGACGAAGATGGGAACTCGCTCGTCGAAGTCGGGCCAAGCCGTCGGGGGCAGGAGCCCCAGCGCGTGCTCGAGGCAAAGAATCGGGAGGAGCCCGTCACGGTAAGGCGTGACGAGCTCCTTACCCGATTTTTGGATGGCGCTGGCGGGCAGCTCTTCGAGTCGATAAACGAGCGAGAGCGGCACGGCGTAGGACTCTTCGCCGGCGATCCGGAACACGAGGTACTCGCCCATGTCCTGGTTGAACTTTCCTTCGTCGGTACGCGCGCCGGCGTCGGCGTTTTCCGAGTCGGCGCGGATTCGCACGGCGCGCGCGTGTTCCGCGAGCCCCTGGATGTCCAGGATGAGCGCGACCTGCCCGTTGCCGAGGATCGTCGCCCCCGAATAGATCTTGAGGTCCTTGAGGAACGACGAGAGCGGCTTCACGACGATATCGGCCGTGTCGCGGATGCGGTCCACGATGATGCCGTAGGTCGCGTTCTCGCCCTTCACGACGGCCACGTTCAGGAGGCCCGCCGCCTCGGCCGAGTCTCCGCGTCCGAGCGTCGCGCTCAGGTCGACGAGCGGAAGGAGCTCGCCGCGCAGTCGGTAGAAGGCCTTGCCCTGCAGGCGCTCGAGCGCGTTCGAGTTGGGGTCGATGAGCAGCAACTCCTGGAGCTTGATCTGCGGGATCGCGTAGGCCACGCCGCCCGACTCGACGACCATGGCCGGCACGATCGCGAGCGTGAGGGGAATGCGCAGCTTGATCGAGGTTCCCTTGCCGGGCCGGCTCGCGAGCTCGATGACGCCGCCGACTTTCTCGACGTTCGTGCGGACGACGTCCATGCCGACG
>DDRA01000167.1:2577-3319 GCA_002343545.1 Bacteriovoracaceae bacterium UBA2428 | reverse complement strand
GGTCGAGAAGCCGGGCAGGAAGACGAGCTCCTGGATCTGCGGCGGCGTCAGGGCCGCGGCGCGATCCGAGCTCAGCAGTCCCTTCTCGAGCGCCCGCTTCAGGATGAAGTTCGGGTCGATGCCGCGGCCGTCGTCCACGATCTCGATGACGACTTGTCCGCCTTCTTGGTAGGCGTCGAGCGAGAGGGTGCCGCGCTCGCCCTTGCCGGCGCGTTTGCGATCGAGCGGGTTCTCGAGTCCGTGGTCGCAGGAGTTGCGCACGATGTGCGTCAGCGGATCGCGGATCGCTTCGATGAGCGACTTGTCGAGCTCCGTCTCGGCGCCGCCGAGCTTGAGCTCGATTTTCTTGCCGAGCTCCTTGCCGAGGTCCCGCACGACGCGCTGGAACTTCGAGAAGAGCAGGCTGACCGGCTGCATGCGCGTGCGCATGGCCTGGTCTTGGAGCTCCGCCGTCACGAGATCGAGGCGTTGGGTCAACGAAAGAAAGGCGTGGTCTTCGCTCGCGCGGGCGTGCTGCAGGACTTGGTTTCGCACGAGCACGAGCTCGCCGACGAGGTTCATGAGCCGATCGAGGAGGGCCACGTTCACGCGGATACTCGAGGCTTCCAGGTTCCCCTCGGCGCGGCCGTCGCCGCCGGGTGCTTCGGGCGGCGACGAGGGAGGGGCCGGCGGCGGGGAGGCGGCCGATCCTCGCGTCTCTTCGGCAAGCGGGATGGCGGCCGAGGCCGCGCGCGCCGTCGGC
>DDRA01000167.1:972-2449 GCA_002343545.1 Bacteriovoracaceae bacterium UBA2428 | reverse complement strand
GCCGAGGCCGCGCGCGCCGTCGGCGGAGCTTCGGGCGGCGCCGTCGGCATCGTCGCGGCGGGAGCGGCTTTCTTTTCGTGAACGCCGTGGTCCTCGTCGGGGTGGGCTTCGCGGGGGATCATGAGCTCCCCGCCGTTGACCCGCTCCGAAGCGAAGGAGCTCATCGCGGGCACGAGGCGCCCGAGCTCGGCCACGAGCTCGGGGTCGTCCCCCAAGTCCATCTGCGGATTCGCGAGTACCTTCTCCATGAAGTCGACGCAGCCGAGGAGCCGATCGGTCATTTCCTCGTCGAGCGAAAGGACCCGCCGGCGCACCGGCTCCAAGCACGCCTCGGCGACGTGCGAGACGAGCGCCAGGTGACGAAAGCCGAAGAGTTGCGCGGACCCTTTGAGCGTGTGGACGTCGCGGTAGAGGGCGTCCAGGTCATCCTGTCCGATCGTCGCGACGCGGTCGCGCGCGAGCAGCGTCGTTACCCGGGAAAGGATCTCCTGTCCTTCCCCGAGAAACTCGCGGAGCGATTCGTTCGCGTGCGACGGATTGCGGTCCATGCGATCTCATTCTGCGCGAAGCCGCGCGCCTTCAGAATGCGAGCAAAAATGTTTTTAATTGACATCGTCTTCGGTGCCTTAGTCGGGCGCTTTTCGCTAAGGATATTTCGACTTAAGCGAGATATTCGGAGGCGTTCCCTTTCGCGCGCTTAGCGCGCGCGGCGAGGCTCCTCCCGAGCTTCGCGCCTCCGTTTAGGGGCCCCGCGTCGAGCGCGGTTTGGCGCGGCGTTGCCGGCGGACGGGACGCGGCGTCGCGTCCTTTCAAGTCGCGGCTCCGTTCGACCGATAAACCCCCATGCCTTTCGTACGTCGAATGCTCGTGGTCTGGGCGCTGGGATCGTCGTTCGGAACGGCCTCGGCGCTCGCGAACGGGATCGACTGCGGCCCGGCCCTTGCGGAAGCCTTGTCGGGCCCTTCGTTGGGAGCCGACGCCATCGACGCCGTCCTGAATGCCGGCGGGAGCTTCGCGGAACGCGCCCAAAAGCTTTCCGCATTGGTCCGAACGCCCGAAGACGCGCGGAACGCCGCCGCCCGCGTCGCCCGGATGGGAGCCTCGGCGGCCGAGATCCTCGACGCGCTCATCGAGCAGAGTCCGCACTTTCGCGGCGCCCGTCGCGTCGACGGGACCGCGACCCTCGTCACGCATTCCTTCGAGAAGGAGACCCGCCACGCCGCGGTCGCCGACCTCTTTCGCCCGCTCGACATCGACGAAGCGGCTTGGTTCGCCAAGCCGCTCGAGGAACGGGTCCGCATCCTGGAGCGCAGTTACGTGAATAAAGTTCCGACTTCGCGCCGCCCGGCCTACCTGTCGCCGGAGCTCAGCATCGACAACCAGAAGACGTTGGAAATCAAGCACGCGAGCTACGAGATCAGCTTGCCCCGCACCGTCGGGCAGATGCGCGAGGTCGCGGCGCGCTTCGGCGGCGAGG
>DDRA01000167.1:0-852 GCA_002343545.1 Bacteriovoracaceae bacterium UBA2428 | reverse complement strand
GCGGCGCGCTTCGGCGGCGAGGAAGCCGGCTTCCACTTGCACATCGTTTTCGAGTTGCCCGCCGACTACCCGGCCGAGAAAATGCGGGCGCTCCGACACTGGGTCAAGCAACTCAACGACTACGTCTTTCTGCGGGGCCTCGAGAACCGGCTCCACCCGAACGACCGGACGATGCTCCCGGCCCTCTCGGACTTTCCGGAGAACTTGCGGGCGGTCTTGGATCAAGGGTCCAAGTTTTTCGGCGTCGGCTTCCGCGGCGAGATCTACGGCCCGGCCTCGGACGCCTCGATGCTGCGCGTGGGCGTCGAACTCCGCGATTCGGGACACGGCCTCGGTGAACTCTCGGAACTCGCCGAGCGAAGCTCGGACTCGGTGGCCTTGCGGGTTTGGGAAAGTCCGGCGTACGTGGAGTCCACGTCCCGTACCCTCGTGCTCCGTCCCACCGTCGAGGGCGACGAGCTCTGGAAGAAGGGCATCGCCCTGGCCGAAGCGGCGGGCCTGGGCGACCCGGGCATCGTCTACTTCGGCCGTATCCTCAAAGGCGTGCCGGGCGCGTTCCTCCCCCTCGAAGCTTTCGAAGAAGGAGCCTACGCTTCGCTCGCCGGCTCGCTCCGTCTCAACGCCAGCCAGCGCAGCCGGCTTCGGCTCGCGAGGGCCAAGTACGAGAAGGATTTCCAAGATCTCGCCCGCGAGTTCAAAGCCCGGCTCGGGGATCGTCGCTTCGTGACGGAAGAGGAAAAGGACCTGACCGAAACGGCCGTGCGCTGGAACTTGAACGCGTGGGCGCGCTCGGCCCAGCTCTCCGAGTTCTACCGGGGCTTTTGATCGGGGTTCTCCCCGGGTCGTAGTGGG
>DDRA01000184.1:847-3390 GCA_002343545.1 Bacteriovoracaceae bacterium UBA2428 | reverse complement strand
TGTTCGGGGCGTGCGTGGCGCGCGCCAGGTTGCACGCCAAGTTCGGAAGCCCGATGCCCACGAAGACGACCTCGCGGTCGCGAAGATCCTGGGCCGAGCGGTAGGCCATGCGCTCGGAAGGCGTCGGGCCGGGGGGGAGGGCTTTCGTTTCAACGGCGGTCATTCGTCGGGTCCTCGCTAGAATCCGTAATCGACGCCTTCGCAGGGGCGCGGCTTCGCTTTGAGACGTTGGATGAGACCGTCGCCGACCTTCTTCATGTAAGCCTTGCGGTCCGCGCAACCGTGCACGAACTCCTGCAGGTAGTCCGCGTAGGTCTTGGGGTCGCGGGAGATCTCTTCCCACTGCACGTAAAAATCGTTGTCGCGGTCGTAGTAGCCCTGCGCGTAGCTCGGATGGCAGCCCCACGGCTCGTGCACGACGTGGTTCACGATGAAGCCCGGGATGAGCGTGCGGTTCGGGTCGCGGCGGATCACGGACGAGTCCACGATCTCCTCGGCCACGACGATGACCCGCTTCGAAGCGAAGGCGGCTTCCTTCTGCGTGCCCATGAGGCCCCAAACCTGGGCGTTGCCCTCGCGATCGGCGCGTTGGCAGTGGACGATCGTGACGTCGGGGTTCACGGCGGGGACCGTGGCGAGCTCCTCGCCCGTGTAGGGGCACTTCACTTGGCGAATGAGCTCGTTCGCGCGGGGAAGATCCGTGCCGCGGTAGTTCCGCAACGGCCAGAAGGGCAAGCCCGCCGAGCCGGCGAGAAAGCGCGCGACCATGCCGAAGTGCGAGTACTCCTCGAGCTCGAGACGGCTAGCGGAGGACTTTTCGCTGCGACGACGGAGCGCGTGGAGCGAGCCCACGCCCGGGTTGCCGGCCCAGCTGAAGACGAGCTTCTTCACGCAACCGGCCTCGATGAGCTGGTCGTACACGAGGTCCGGGGTGAGTCGCGTCGTCGTGAGGTTCTTCTTGCCCTGGCGGATGATCTCGTGGCCCGCGGCGAAGCAGATGAGGTGCGTGAAGCCCTCGATCACGACCTGGTCCCCGTCGTGCACGGACTCCGCGACGGCTTCCTTCATGGAACAAAGCTTGGAGACGCTCACTTCGGTGCTTCCTCTCAGTAGCCGTACTTGCGATCGAGTTCGGACAGCGTTTCGTCCAGGATGCCGAGCGCGACGTCGATCTCGTGACGGTTGAGCACGAGCGGCGGCGCAAGACGGATCGTGGACTTGCCGCAACCCAGCAGCAAGAGCCCCTTGCGGAAACCCGTCTGCTCGATGTCGACCATGTACTGCTTGGCGGGCTCGCGCGTCTTGGGATCGCGGAACTCGACGCCGATCATGTAGCCGAGGCCGCGCACGTCGCTGATCGAAGCGTGCCTGGACTGCAGCTTACGCAGGCCCTGCATGAAGTAGTCGCCGTTCGACCGCACGTCGGGCAGGAGCTGCTCGACGATGTCGAGCGTCGCGACCGAGGCCGCGCAGGAAACCGGGTTGCCGCCGTAGGTGCTGCCGTGCGAGGCGCGCGGCCAGGTGCAGACGCTTTCCTTCGCGACGATCGCCGCGAGCGGCATGCCCGAAGCGATGCCCTTCGCGCTGAGGTAGATGTCGGGCGCCACGCCAAAGTATTCCGACGCGAACATGTGGCCGGTCCGGCCCACGCCGCACTGGACCTCGTCGAAAATGAGCAGGATGCCGTGCTTATCGCAAAGCGCGCGCAGGTCCTGCAGGAACTTTTTCTCGGGGACGACGTAGCCGCCCTCGCCCAAGACGGGCTCGAGGATGATCGCCGCGACGTCCTTCGGGTCGAGGTCATCGTAGAAGATGCTCTTGTCGAAGACTTCCTCGACGTCGCAGTTGTACGGCGCGAGCGTCACGCCCGGGACCGTCGGGCCAAAACCGGCCTTGTAGTAGTTCTTGGAGGCGTTGATCGAGATCGCGCCGTAGGTGCGGCCGTGGAAGCCTCCCTTGAACGCGATGAAGCGGTGGCGTTTGGTGTGGTGGCGGGCGAGCTTCATCGCGCCGTCCACGACCTCGGAGCCGGAGTTACCGAGGAAGATCTTCTTGGGACCCATCTGCGGGACGTAGTTCGCGAACTTCTCGAAAACCTGCACGAGGCTCTCGTAGTAAAAGTCCGTCGCACAGATGTGCAGGAACTTGGCGGCGGCGTCCTGGATCGCCTTCACGACCTTCGGATGCGCATGGCCCGTGGAGGCCGTGGCGATGCCGGCCATCAGGTCGAGGTAGCGGTTGCCGTCGGCGTCGTAGATCCACGAGCCTTCGCCGCGTTCGACGACGAGCGGGTACTCCTTGATGTACGAGGGCGAGGCGTGCTTGGCGTCGCGCGCGATGATGGCTTGGGACTTGGGACCCGGGATCGCGGTCTTGATCTCGGGACGGAGTTTCACGTCGGCGTAGGTTTTCGGCATTTCTCTCTGCTTTCTCGTCTCGGCTTAGCCGATCATTCCATCACGGTTTGGGATTGCTCGCGCATGAACTGCATCACGTAGTAAGGGCCGCAACCGCCCTTGCCGGTCGAGCCGCTGCCCTTCCAG
>DDRA01000184.1:0-666 GCA_002343545.1 Bacteriovoracaceae bacterium UBA2428 | reverse complement strand
TCGAGCCGCTGCCCTTCCAGCCGCAGAAGGAGTTGATGCCCGGCCATGCGCCCGTCGTCGCGCCCGATTGGCGGTTCGCGTAGAGAACGCCCGCCTCGACGTTGTCGAGGAACATCTGAAGCTCGGCCTTGTCTTCGGCGAAGACGCCGGCCGTGAGACCGTACATCGCGTCGTTCGCCATCGTGATGGCTTCGTCGATCGTACCGAACTCGTGGAGCGTGCCGAAGGGCAAGAAGAGCTCGTCGCGGCTCAGTTTGTGGCCGTGCGGGACCTCGACGAGCACCGGCGCGGCGAAGTAGCCGTGGCGGTAGGCTTCTTTCTGACGCAAATCTTCGCCGCCCACGTGCAGCTTGCCGTCTTTCTTCGCGAGGGCGAGCGATTCCGCGTAACGGTCGAGCGCGCGTTGGTTGATGACGGGACCCAGGTAGACGTCCTTGTCGAGGGGATCGCCGATCGTGATCTTGGCGGCGCGTTCCTGGAAGCGGCGAATGAACTCGGCCTTGAGCGACTTGTGCACGTAGATGCGCGAGAGCGCCGAGCACTTCTGCCCCGAGAGCCCGAAGGTCGAACGCACGCAGCCCTCCACGGCCTTGTCGAGGTTCGCGCTCGCCGTGACGATGGCGGGGTTCTTGCCGCCGAGCTCGAGGAAACAAGGCTTCGGGTAAT
>DDRA01000176.1 GCA_002343545.1 Bacteriovoracaceae bacterium UBA2428 | reverse complement strand
TATTCACGCTTTGGCCGGAAGCTCCGATAAGCTGAGTCAGTGGAAGACGGAAAGGTCAGCGAGCGAGGCTGGCAAGCCCTTCAGTGGGTGGCCATCGGGGCGGCTTTGCTGCTGCCCGTGCTCGAGAATCTGACGAGCCGCAACGCCGTCGAGACGTCCGCGACGACCATCGTTCCCGTCGCTTTGCGCGCGACCGTCGCGCAGTCGAGCCTCTCCTCCAAAATCCTGCTCGTGCATGACCTCGACGCCGCCTCCTCGCGCCCGCGCGAGTACGTCGTCGACACGCGCCAGCTTCGTCTCGAGTTCCGCTTCGCGGGGCCGCAGGCCGACCCGGCCCCGCGTCGCCCCGCTTCGGCGCTCCCCGAGTGGAGCCTCCAACGCGTCGAGCGTCGCACGGGCGGTGGCGACCAAGTCGAGCCGATCGAAGTCTTCTCGGTCGCGGAGGGCGACCGCAGCCGGCTCTCGAACTTCTTCGAGCTCGCCGAGGGGCGCAACGAGTTCGAGGCCGTCTTCCGGCAGACCCGCAACGGGCAAGTCCGCCGGGTTCCTTTCGTCGTCCGTTACTCGCGACTTCCCTAAAAAGAGTAGCTCAACCCGACGTCGTGATACGAGCTGTTCCAGATGTGCTCGTTTCGGAGGAAGTAGCGACCGCCGAAGCTCGTGCTCAGTCGAGGGTTGAAAGCGTAACCGACCACGGGCCGGTAGGCGCCGTCGGCGTGCGTGTAGACGTTCGTGAAGCTGTAGCGCGTCCAACGACGGACGCCGACGAGCTGGAACGCCAACGGCGCGTCGAAGTCCGTGCGCGCTTCGAAGGTCCAGGCGGGGTGCGATAGCGTGACGAAAGACCCCAGCGTAAAGGGGTTCATGCCGGCCGAGAACGCCCAGTTCGTCTCGCTGCGAAGCTCGACCTTCGTCGCCGTTTCGACGGCCGTGACGGTCTGCATGAGTTCCTTCGTCGCCTCGCGCGAAGCGAGGAGCTTTCGCAGGCCCGGGTCCACGGCGTAGTCTTTCACGACGTGCGCCATCTGGGTGCGCACGGCGATCTCTTCCTCGGGACTCAGCATGAAGGGTCGCAGGCTGCCGCGATCGCGCGAAACGAGCGAGCCGCGACCGAGCCGATCGTAGTCCAGTCCGTTGCTCTCGACGAAGAGCTTCCAGCGGTTGCCGTAGGTTCCGGCGAGCGAGCCGTTCACGGCGTTCACCATCTCGATCGACATGGTGACGTGCGTGATGTCGGCGACCAGGGATTGGACGGGCGCGGCTTGCGCGGGCTTCAGGTTGACCGGCACCGGCGTCGTCGATCGCGAGGTCGTATGGAGGACGCCGCCCCGGATGGTTTGGCCCGTGACTTGGGCCTCGCTCGCCGGGCTGGCCCACGCGAGGACCAGGGCCGTGGCCCGGCACGAGAGGCTCCACCGGGAAGCCAAGCGAGAGTGGCGTTGCGGACCTGACATTCCATGAAGATGGATTGCAAAGAAGGGGCCCGAAAAGAACCCTAGTAAAAACAATTATTTATCTTGGCATTTTCAGGAGCGCGGACTTTTTTCGGAGGGGGACTGTTCGGCTTTTCGACGATCCCGCGGAGACCGGGGTCCGAGGCCATCAAGTTCCTTGACCGTTTCCCCCTCTCGGCCTAGGTCTAAGCCCCTGATTGCCAGTCCCGGCTGACGGCGCACGGCCGACGGGGATGATGGATGCAAGCCAACGGCTTCGCGAAAGCGCGAAGCCAACGAAGCCTCGGCTTCGAAGTTTTTCAGGAGTCCTCCATGCACTACGTCGGTTCCCGTTCCACCCGCCGCTCCGGCACGAAGATCATCCAAGGTGTTCCCTTCGCGCTCCTCGGCAAAAAAGTCGGCATGACGCAAATCTTCGACGACGAAGGCACCGTGACCCCGGTCACCGTTCTCGAAGTCGGCCCCTGCGTCGTTCTCCAAAAGAAGACCCGCGCGACGGACGGCTACGACGCCGTTCAGATCGGTTTCGACGACAAGCGCAAGCAACGCGTGACGAAGCCCGAAGCCGGCCACGCCGCGAAGTCCAAGTCCGCCGTGAAGCGCTTCATCAAGGAAGTGCGCCTCGACGAGAAGACCGTCGCCGAATACGAAGTCGGCCAAGTCCTTACGGCTTCGCTCCTCAAGGTGGGCGATCGTCTCGACGTCGTCGGTACCTCGATCGGTAAAGGTTTCGCCGGCGTCATGAAGCGCTGGAACTTCCGCGGTCAGAAGTCGTCGCATAACCACGAGTTCTTCCGTCACGGCGGCTCGATCGGTATGCGCTCGGACCCCGGTAAGGTTTTCAAGGGCAAGAAGATGTCGGGTCACCTCGGTAACGAGCGCGTCACCGTCCAGAACATCAAGGTCGTCGGCATCGAAGCCGAGAAGAACTACGTCCTCGTGAAGGGCGCGGTTCCGGGCGCGAAGAACGGCTACCTCTACCTCAAGGCCAGCGTGAAGGGCGGCTTCGAAGCCCGCTCGCCGAAGGCCTCGGAAGAAGCCAAGGCGGAGTAATCCTCCCTGGCCCCTCTAGAAATTCTGTTTCGCGAAGGAGGCCTGCTGGCTTGTAACAAGCCAGCGGGCCTTCCCGTTCATAAGACCCCCGACGAGCTCCGCCCGCATCTTCAGGGCCTGCTCGAGAAGCAAGTCGGCCGGGAACTCGTGCTCTTCCATCGCCTCGACGTCGACACGACGGGTGTCGTGCTCTTCGGCGAAGACCCCGCGCTCAACGCGCCCATCACCGAGATGTTCCGCTCGCGCGAAATGAACAAGACCTACTGGGCCGTGGTCGATGGCGTTTGGCTCGATTCGTGGCGGAGCGTGCGGACCTTCATCAAGAAGGCCGGCAGCAGTCGCTGGGAAAACGTGCCCAAGGGCCGCGGCGGCGACCCGGGCGAGACGCAGTTTCGTCTGCTCTCCACGAACCGCGAGAAGAGCTGGATCGAAGCAAAGCCGCTCACGGGCCGCACGCACCAGATTCGCTTGCACTGCCTGGAGCGCGGCCACGCGATTCTGGGCGATCGCCTTTATGGCCGCGCGAACGCCGCGGGAATTCCGATGGCGCTGCACGCGCGGCGTCTCGAATTCAAGCATCCGCTCACGGGCCGCGACGTCCGCGTCGAGGCCGTCGCGCCCGCTTACTGGCAAGAGCACTGGCTCCGGGGGCTCAAAGCGCCGTCGGCTCCCTGATGCCAAATGCGGTATGATCCTAGGCATGCAGCGAGGCGCCGTATCGGATATCTTCGGGGATCTTGAACGTTGGGCGAATGATCATCACGATCTCGCCCTCGAAGATCTGCTGCGCTTCTTGGGCGAGCGGGGCGCGGGCCTCGTGGCCGTCGTCTTTGCGATTCCTTTTCTTCAGCCCGTTCCTCTCTTCGGGCTTTCGACGGTCTTCGGCGCCGTACTCATGGCGCTTGGCTTGGCGATTTTCTTGGAGCGACGTCCGCGGCTCCCGCGCTTCCTCGCGCAACGTCGCGTTCCGGCCTCGCTGCTCAAGACGCTGTCGCACGCCGGCCTCAAGGTCTTTCGTTTCGTCGAACGTTTCGCTCGTCCGCGCGGGGAGTGGCTCGTCGAGCATCCCTCGTTCTCGCGCTTTTCCGGTTTGGTGATTTTTCTGAGCGCGTTCTTGCTCGCGTTGCCCCTGCCGATTCCCGGCACGAACCCACCGCCGGCCGCGGCGATCTTCTTTCTTTCTCTGGGATATTTGGAGCGCGACGGGATTCTCGTCGGGCTCGGCTACGCCGCCTTCGTGGGGACCCTCGTGTACTTTGGCTTCTTGGCCTGGGCCTCGAAGTGGGGCGTGGAGAGTCTGCTCGCTTTGTTCTGATCGGTCGCGCTTCGGCGTGTCGTCAGCGGTGACATGCTTAAAGCGGTTCCGCCTTTCGAGGCGTCAAGGATCCGATGCAGTCGCCGGCGCTTTCCGACGATGAAGTCAGGATGAAGTCCCCGATAAAATTCACGGTGCCTTGGCGGGCATTTGAGTGGGGGCTCTTCGTGCTCGGCTTCGTGCTCGTCGGGGCGAATGCTTTCTATCTCTGGCGGAGTCGCTCCGCGGGCGAGGCGTCGACGCCGGTCCGAGCCGAGCCAGACGTTTGGGCGTCGCTGAGCGCGGCCCTCGAGGAAGAAGGCGCGCCGGCCTTCGTCGTGGACCCCAAGGCGCTTGGCCAAAGTCGGCCGATCCTTTTGGGCGCGGTTCACTCGGGCGCCTTGCGCAGTCCCTGCGAAGCGATGTTGGATGTCGTCGTCTACCCGGCCGAAGGCGCCGCGCCCGGAGCGCCCGCGTGGGAGTCGCGAGTCCCCGTGCAGGAAGGTTTCTTTACCGTCGGTCCCCTCGTGGCAAAATGTCGTGGTCTCTCGCCCGGATTCTATCGGGCCTTCGTGCAGACGGCGACGAGCTACTTGGGCTGGGTGGACTTCGAGATCGCGCGAGGAGACGGGGGCATGAATATGCCGCCGCGTTCACTCCCCGAAGTCGAGGCCGTCGCCCAGGCGCGACTCGCCGAGAGACAAGGGCGCATTCCCGCTTCGGAGTGCCATTGATGCTCCGAACGTACTCGCTGCTCTTGGTGCTTTCGTTGTTCGTGGCGCGCGCGGCGTCGGCGAAAGAACCGCTTTGGTACGAGGGACCGCGCGGGGGCGAGAAGGGCAGTCTCGAGTGGAGTCTGCGTTTGCACGCCCTCGACGCGATCTCGAAAAATCGCGGCTACGATTTACGTCTCGAGGGAGCCGAACTCGAGGCGGACCCGATGCGTCCGAGCCTTCGGAGTTTTCGCGTGATCTATCAGCCGCTCGGCGGTGAGCGGCAGCGCGTTCGCATGACGATGCGCGAAGCCCGCACCGGGCACCTTCTTGTCGACGCCGAAATCTTGGCCCGAAATCCGGCCCAGCTCCTGCGGGAGTACCGCGCGATCTTGGCCAACGTCTTCTTGGGACGTCCTTTACCCTGGGCCAAGAAAGTTCCGGCGCCGCCGTCGGATGCGGACTCGTCCGAAGCGAGTATGGAGCTCGAAGAAGTCGTCACCGAAACGGACATCGAGGCGGTGGAAGCTTCGGGCGAGGAACTCGCGTCTGACCCGCCCGAGTCGTCGAGCGCCACGACGCCGGCGGCGGAAACCAC
>DDRA01000005.1:18506-27404 GCA_002343545.1 Bacteriovoracaceae bacterium UBA2428 | reverse complement strand
CCGTGGTGGTGAGCGCGGTCACCGTGCACGACGAACTGCGCGAGACGGATCCCGAGCTGCTGCAGGTTCTCTACCGGGGGTTCCACTACCACCAGGTCGGCGAGGAGGCCCCTGGAACACCGCCGGTCACGGCGGCACGGGTGCCGGTGTTCGCGATATGCGATGGTCAGCTCAGCGCCCGCTACCTGCGCTCCAACATCGTGGCCGGCCACAGGTCGCTGGGCGAAGAGCTCACGCCCATCGAGATCGAGGCCATGAACGCCTTCGACCGCGTGTCCACCAAGCCCGAGAACCGGCTCGCGTTCTTCCTGGAACGAGGGGACATGGTCGTGATGAACAACTACACGAGTCTGCATGCGCGCACCTCGTTCCAGAACGATCCGGCGCCCGAGCGCCGCCGCCACCTGGTTCGCTTGTGGCTGGACGCGCCGGGCTTCCGAAGAGTGCCCGAGGTGTTCAACTTCCACGGCGTCAACGGCGTGCCGGCGCAGCCTGGAAAACGAGCCACCCTGGATTTCAAGCGGCTGTATGCGGATGACCCGGTGGCCACGGGAGGCGTTGCCGACCTCAAGGTCACGGACGACATGGCCCGGGCCGGCGCCTGAGCCAAACAGGGTTCAGGCCCGAACCCGAGCTGACCTTCTCCTTTGGGTTCAGCCCGCCACCGGCCCGAGCACCCGCGAGGCCGCCTCGCGCAGCGCCTCGGTCAGCGACTGCAGCACCTCGGACTGCAGATTCCAGCAGTGCCAGTGCAGGGTCACGCCCAGGCGATGGCGCGGCAGCAGTTGCACCAGCTCGCCCTTGCCGAGCGCCTCGCGCACGCCCAGCTCGGGCACCACGGTGATGCCCCAGCCGGCGCGCGCCGCGCGGATCTGCCCTTCGCTCGATGGCACGAACAGTTGCTTGAGCATCACGCGCGGCAGGCCGAAGGCGCGCGCCACGAATTCGTGCTGCAGGTGGTCCTTGCGGTTGAAGGCCAGGAAGGGCAGCCGCGGGAAGTTGTGCGCCGTCAGTCCCTGCGGGCAATGGGCTTCGACGAAGGCCCGCGAGGCCACGGCCACGTAGTCCATCACGCCCAGCGGCTCCACCGGGCAACCGCGCAGGGCCTGCCCCAGCGAGGTGACACAGCCGAGCACCTGGCCCTCGCGCAACCATTCGTGGGTGAACTCCTGGTCGTCGGTGATGATTTCGATGGGCAGGCCGATGCGGTCGCGGACTTCCTCGACGAAATCGCGACCGTCCGCGGCTTCGCGGATGGCGCTCGTGGCGACGACCCGAAGCACGGGCACGCCGAAGTCCTTGAGCCGCACGTTCATCCGATCGAGGGCCCGAAGGGCCGCTTTACGGGCCTTGGGGGACATCCGACCGTCGGCGAAAACGCTGCGGCCGAGTTGAACGGCGTGCCGCTCCTTGTGCAGCACGCGAAAAGGCCGGCCCGAGCGCAACTCGGGGACCCACTGGGCAACGGTCATCTTGAAGGAATTCGATCCCAGGTCGACGACCGCCAGGATCACGGATTAAGCCTCGGCATCCTCGAAAAAGGGAGCGACGGCTTCGACGAAGTCCGAAAGCAGGTCGCGTTCGGCCGTCGTGTTGAGTTCGAACTCGTAGACGACCCGGGTCTTCGTTTCTTCACCCGGATGGGCCAGGACGACCTTGAACTTCTTGGGCATGTCGGGGTGCTCGCCCGCGGCCTTCTGCTGGGCGCGGGTCAGTTCGATGCGGCCGACGAAAGGATCGGCCGTGGGGACGAGCGTGCAAACCGTGTCTTCGCCCAAGAGGCCCATGCAAACCCAACCCAGATCCTTATCCTTCCAGGCCCATTCGAGGCGGAGGCCCGCCGAACGGAGGCTCTGCATGGCCGCGTCGAGGGCGCGGAACTGCGGCCCCGGGAGCATGCCGCGAATCGTGCTCGCGGAGGGTTTGATGGACTTCCGTTTCAGAGGGTGGGTCTCTTTCATTGGAGGCTTCCGAAGGTAACGAACTCAGCCGTCCAGCTCAAGCCAGAAGTAGGAGCCTTTTCGCACGTCGACGGGCCCCAAGCCGCCCCATTCCCCGAGAAACGGAAGCACATCTCCATGCGTCACGTAGCAAGCTTCGCCCCGGGAACGCTCGGAAGCCCAGAAATCCTGCAGCCTCTTGAGGAACGTCTTTTCGGTCTCATGGGGATGCCGGGTATCGATCCGCTCGTCTTCCACGACGGGCAGCCCGGCCCATTCCGCGACGTAGGCCGCCGTTTCGAGGCAGCGGAGCTTGGGGCTGGAGTAGATCATCGAGGGTTTCCGGAGCGGCGAACGACGGGCGAGCTCGCGCACGAGAGCCTGGCCTTGGGCCCGACCCTTCTCACTGAGTCCGTTATCCGCCTCGGGATCGACGGTCTCCCGGTGCGCGTGACGGATATAGAGTTGCCAGCTTCCCATAAAACCTCCATAACCGATGGACCGTGCTCGAGGCCTTCTTTCCCAGTCGCTATTCTCAAAGAGTCGAAGAACTCTTTCAAGCCAAGCTTGCGAAAGCTTCGTCGACGCTTGACTCGCTCCCCCGTCGCGAAATGCGCCCCGAGGCCCGTCACGATCGCACGCGCCTCGACCTCATGTGGTGGAAGGGCAAATTGGGATTGCGCGGCCCGAGCCGTCCCGAAGGCGGCTTCGCCTTCGAAGAGTTGAAGGATCCCGAGACCCCTTCGACGACGATCCTCGAAATGATGGCCATGGTCCGACTCGACGCGCCCCCGCTCGAGATGGCGCAGCTGCGCTTCCGCTCGGGCCCGAACCGCGAAGCCGGCCTTTGGATCGATACCGCGAACGAAGCCATCCGCGATCTCCTCCGCGAAGGCGACTGGCTCAAACGTCAGCTCGCTCGCGGCTGGGCCGTCGAGATCGGCCAGAAGCGGAAAGAAGTCTCCTTCGAAGGCGAGGAACTCCACCTGATCCCGGCCCGCGCGCGGGTTTGGCTGCCCTCGACCGACGTGAACGGCAACGACGTCCCGCTGCGCTCGCTCATCGCCCTCTTCGCCCAACCCGGCCCCGAAGCGAACCGCGCGCTCTTCGCGGTGGGCTTCGAGCTGCTGGACGAGTGCGGGATTGGCCGGCTGGCCTGGCGGGAATGGGGTGCCGGTTACGGCAACTTGACCGTCGGTTACGCGAGCCGTCTGGGCGACTCGGGGCTCGCCACGGAGTTCGAAGCGCCCGCCGCCGAGCTTCTCGTCGAGAACTGCCGCGACTTTTGCCCGGGCGTTTCGGCTCGCCAGGAAGCCGCCGAACGCAGCGCCTTCGGGCAGGACGACCACGAGCTTTGGCTGCTCGACCCCCCGCGCCCCGGCTTCGGCGCGCTGCTGCGTCGCCTGCCCGAGCTCGAGCGCACCCCCAAGTGGATCCTGAACTACCACTGCCACGAAACGGGTTTGCGGGAAGACGCCAAGCTCTTGCGCGACGCCGGCTACCACCTGCAAGGCTGGTCGGCGGTCGACGCCTTCCCGGGAACCCCGCACCTCGAAGCCGTCTCGATCTGGAGCCGCTGAGTTTGAACATGATGAAAAGCGCATCGCGAAACGCGAACGAAACGCCGACCTTGAAATTCGTCGTGACCTGCGTGCCGGGTCTCGAACGCCTGCTCAGCGACGAGCTCGCCGAGATGGGCATCCTCGAGGTCGAGGCCGACGGCGACGAAAAGCATCCCACGGGCGCCCTCCGTTTCGCGGGAAGCTGGGCGGACGCCGCCAAAGTGCTCGTCGGGTCGCGCTTGGCTTCGCGGCTCCTGCTCGAGCTGCGCGAGTTCGCCGCGGTGAACGCGGACATGCTCTACGATCAGGTCCGCCGCGTGAAGTGGGCCGACTATATGCGCCCCGGCCGGACTCTGGCCGTCTTCGCCCACGGCAAGAGCCCGGGCCGCGATCTCGTGCTCTCCTTCGCCGCGCTCAAGATCAAGGACGCGGTCTGCGACGAGATCCGCAAGCACGGCGTCGACCGGCCCGACGTCGACCGCGAGAATCCCGACATCCGACTCGAGGCCCACTTCCAGGAGGGGCGCTGCCGCCTCTCCTTGGACCTGAGCGGGGCGCCGCTCCACCGCCGGGGCCAACGCACGGAAGCCGGCGAGGCGCCCCTGCGCGAGAACCGCGCGGCCGCGCTCCTTCGTCTGGTCGGGCTACGCGCGGGAGCGGAAGGCCTCTTCGTCGACCCCTTCTGCGGTAGCGGCACGATCCTGCTCGAAGCGGCGGCCATCGCCGAAAACCGCGCGCCCGGCCTGGTCCGACGCGCCCGCGAATTCAAGGGCGCGCTCTTCTCGATGGAACTCGAGGCCGCGCTCGAAGCGGAACTCGTGCGCGCCTCGAAAGCCGTCGTACCGCTCAAACTCCGTCTCGAAGGGCGCGACGTCGAATCGCGGCAGCTCGAGAAGGCCAAGCGCAACCTGAGGGGGCGCGCGGAGCTCGTGCGCGCCGACTTCCGTGAACGCGACCTCGAGGCGGATTGGGTCGTCACGAACCCCCCGCACGGCGTGCGCATCGGCGACGTCAAGAAGACGGCCGATCTGTTGGGCCTGCTCGCGCAGAAGCTCAAGCACGCCGCGACTCCCAGCAAACTGGGCCTCGCGCTCACCGTAGGACCGCTCGAGAAAGCCGTCGGACTGCGACCTTCCAAGAAGCTCACGGTCGACAACGGCCCCGAAGGGCTGCGCCTCCTCGCCTACGAGATTCGCCCCGGCAAATTCAAATAACCGAGAACGCCGCAGACAAGGCTTGAAGCGGCCTTAGGCGGGTTCTTTCGGGATTTCGAAGCGCGGGAAGAGCCGCGGGACCTCGCCGAGCGCCGACCCTTCGGGACGCAGCTCCGTGGCCCGCGACCAGGCCGGGACTTCCGGCGAAGCTTCCCCGAGCGCCACGCGAAGGCGCCCCATCCCGTTCGGCAGCACCGAATCCGCGACGACGGAAAGCGTCCAGAGCGCATCGATCAAGGTACCGATGACGGCCCCCAACCGCTCGGTTTGCGCGGGATCCTTGGCGAGGGCCCAAGGCTTGTTGTCGTTCACGTAGAGATCGCAGGCGCGCACGCACTCGCCGAACTGGGTGAGCGCGATGTGGTAACGGCCGGCCTCGAACTCCTTGGCGAAACTCTCCGGCAGCGCGTGCACCTGCTTGAGCAAGGCCGCTTCGGCGTCGCCGCGGGCCGCTTTGGCCGGGACCTTCCCGCCGAGCGACTTGACCGCGATCGTGAGCGAACGAGACGTCAGGTTGCCGATGCCGTTGGCGAGCTCCGCGTTGAGACGGTTCACGAAGGCTTCCCAAGCAAAGTTCGCGTCGCCGCCGTAGGGCACTTCGCGAAGCAGGAAGAAACGGAGCGAATCGACCCCGAAGGTCTCCGACATCGTCACCGGCTCGACGATGTTGCCGAGCGACTTGGACATCTTGAGCGAGTTCATCAGGATGTAGCCGCTCACGTTAAGGTGGCGGAAGACGGGCAGACCGAGCGCCATGAGCATCGTTGGCCAGTAGATGGCGTGCGTCTTGAGGATGTCCTTACCGATGAAGTGCGTCGCTTCGGCCCAGAGCTTCTCGTCGAAGCCCGGGTTCTGTCCGACCGGTTTGCCTTCGTAGCCCAACCCGCCCGGGTAGTTCAGAAGGGCGTCGAACCAGACGTAGGTGACGTACTTGTCGTCGAAGGGAAGCGGGATACCCCACTCGAGACGCGTCGTCGGACGCGAGATGCAGAGATCCTCGAGCGGCTGCGCGAGGAAGCCCAGTACCTCGTTCAGGTACGAGGCCGGACGGATGACGTCGGGGTTCGAGCGGTAGAAGTCCAGGAGGCGTTGTTGGTAGGCGCCCATCTTGAACCAGTAGTTGGCTTCCTTACGCACGACCGGCGGCGTGCGGTGGTCGGGGCAAAGCCCCTCGGCGTCCCACTCCTGATCCGTGCGAAAGCGTTCGCATCCGACGCAGTACTTGCCTTCGTACTCGGCGAAGTAGATCTCGCCGCGGTCCTTCAGCTGCTGCAGCGCCGCCTGCACGAGCTTCACGTGGGAAGCCTGCGTCGTCCGGTAGAAGATGTCGGGCGTGAGGCCCATCGCCTGCCACGCGGCCTCGAAGAGCTTGGCGTTCGCGGTGGCGAATTCGAGCGGGCTCTTGCCCTCTTCCTTCGCCTTCGTCTGGATCTTCTCCCCGTGCTCGTCGGTGCCCGTCAGGAAACGCGTGCGGTGACCTCGCTGGCGTTCGAAACGGCTCACCGTATCGGCGAGGAGCGTGGCGTACGCGTGGCCGAGGTGGGGCTTCGCGTTCACGTAGTAGAGCGGCGTCGTGATGTAACGAGGGTCGGAAGTCATCGTGCGGGAACACTATCAGCCCCGCGAAAAGGGGTCATCCCCGCGACGATTTCCCTCGAGAAATTCGATCGCGCGAAGGCTTTCTCGAGGGAGAATCGGCCGTCGAAGCCGAGCGCGTCGTCTCGTTTCAGAGTGAAAAAAAGTGATTTCCCCTATGAAAAAAAGGAGCCCCGCTATTGCGCGCTCCGAAAATCGTGTAAAAGAAATTTTAGTTTCTAGAGGGAAAAAGCTCTTCGCAGAGTGATTCTCCGAGGAAAGCGAGCGAAGGGAGAGGGCAATTCCCGAGCGAAAACGAACGAAGCGTTCCCCTCGAAAGAGAGGATTTTTCGTTCGTGACGCCCGAGAAGAACCGGAACCGCGCAAGGAACCAGGAACTTAAAAAAGGAGTACCACATGGCTACGAAGAAGAAAGCTGCCCCCAAGAAAGCAGCCCCCAAGAAGGCCGCTAAGAAAGCGGCTCCCAAGAAAGCTGCAGCCCCCAAGAAGGCTAAGACGAAGCGCAAGCCGAATCCGGCCTTCATGAAGCCCATGACCCCGAGCGCGACCCTCGCTACGGTCGTCGGCGCGAAGCCGATGCCGCGCACGGAAGTCACGAAGAAGCTGTGGGCTTACATCAAGAAGAACAACCTTCAAGATGCCAAAGAGAAGCGCAACATCAACGCAGACGACAACCTCAAGGCTGTCTTCGGCGGCAAGAAGACCGTTTCGATGTTCGAAATGACCAAGCTGGTCAACAAGCACCTCAGCTAAGCTGAAATGCTTTCGAGCCCCGTCCGCGGCCCTCGGGCCCGCGGACGGGGCTTTTTTGTTTTTGGGATCGAACGCGACCGAACCGGGTTCAGCGCGATAGCCAAAGCGCGGCCACGCGCGCCGGAGTTTCGCAGTAAATGATCTGCGAAGGTCGATGCGCGAGCTGGGTGACCCAGCCGCAGCTGTCTCCCACGGCGACCACGTAACCGCCGCGGGCCAAGGCCTCCTCGAAAGCGGGGCGATCGAAGACATCGTCTCCGACCGCGACGGGAATCGAATCCGTCGGCCAGCGGCCCCATTCCTCGCGAAGCGCGGATCCCTTGTCGTAACCGTCCGGCAGCGCTTCGGCGCCGCGGTGCCCGACGCGCCAGGACCACCCCTTGGGCAAGAGCGCCGCGTGCTTTTCGATGAAGCCCTTGATCTTGGCGGCCTGCCCGCCTTGCACCGAAGCGACCCGCAATCCCGTTTCCTTGACCTCGAGTCGCAGCGAACGATCGCCGCCGATCTCGGCCGCGAAGCGCGCGCCGACGTCGGGATCGAGCAAGGGGGCGATGGTCTTCGCTTGGCCCGCTTTGGCGTCCCACTTTACGGACCCCTGCACGAAGTAGCCGGAGTGATCGAGGAAGCGGGGATGGACGCCGCCGAGGGAAGGCGGGCGCCGGCCCGTATTCCACAGGATTCCTCGCGCGATCGAAGCGAGCGCCTCGACCTCGCGGAGAATCTCATCGGGATCGTAAACGCGTTCTTCCCAAACTTCTTGGTGAGGGCAGAGGCTGCCGTCGAAATCCAGGAACCAGACCGTGCGTGGAAGGATATCTTTGAGCGGAGACAACCCCATCATCTTATCACGAGCGCACATGCGGTGCCGCGGCAAAAGGCTCGCATCCATCGGCGCGGTCCCGCTCGTCGAGCGCGAAGATCCCGAAGCGCATGCTAAAATAGCGGCCACGCTCCCGCGTGGGCGAGGAGACCTGGATCCGTGGAGGAGGACGCATGCGCAACTTATCCAACCTTCGGCCTTCGGTACGTGGCTTCGCGTTGATCCTGGCGCTGGGCGCGGGGCTCGCGCACGCCGCCAAAGAGACTCGGCTCGTCGGCGTGGGCCTGGCGTACGCCTCGCCGACGCGGTCGGCCTTCACGAACCCTTCGCTTTTCCACGAAGGCAAAGGCACGGGACTCGAAGGGCTCTGGGCTTTCGACTCCGGCACGCCTTCGATGTTCCTAAGCTCGGGCTTCGGCAAGATCGGTGCGGGCGCGGGCTGGACCCACGGCGGGTCGAGCCACCACGTGGGCGGCGGCTTCAGCGCCGTCGTCGGAAGTGACCTCGCCCTGGGCCTCGCGCTACGGAGCACAGATTTTTCGGGAGCCAGTCTCGACCTCGGACTGACGACCCACCTTTCGCGCTTTCGCCTGACCGGCGTCGTCCGCGGCCTCGGCAGCGGCGCGAGCGAAGTGGCGCTGGGGCTCGGATTCCAAGCCGGGGAACTTTTGTTCGCCTTCGACGTGACCAAGGGCACCCCTTGGGATCTCGGTCCCTGGGTTCTCGCCGCCAATCTTGGCTTCGACGCCGGCCGTCTAAGCGCGACGGCGGGGATCACGAGCCGCGTGGCCTCGGGCAACGTCTCGACGGGCGCGCAAGCCGGCCTCGGCTTCGCCGTCACCCAAGCGGTCGCCCTCGAAGCCTTCTACCATCCCCCCTTGGGGGCCGCCGGAGGCTCGGAGTTCGTGGCGGGAGCCCGCGCCGTTTTCTGACGGATCGCCGACGAACGCGGTCGGGGGATGACCGCGCGTCGTCCCCCTGCTAAACCTCGCGGCCGTGGAGAAGGATCTCGC
>DDRA01000005.1:12471-18411 GCA_002343545.1 Bacteriovoracaceae bacterium UBA2428 | reverse complement strand
CCGTGGAGAAGGATCTCGCCCCGCTGCCGCCGCCCGTCCTGATCTTCGTGCGCGCGCAAGCCGCGGGCAACATCGGCGCGATGGCTCGCGCGATGTCGAACTTCGGCTGCACCGAGCTTCGTTTGGTCGGCGACGGTCCCCTCTACAACCTCGATCCCGAACATGAGTTTTCGCGGATGGACTGGGCGCTCAGCAAAAAAGGGCAGCCTATACTCGAGGCCGCCAAGCGCTACCCGACCCTTCGCGAGGCCCTCGACGGACTGCACCTCGCCATCGGGACTTCGGGGCGCGAAGTCGAGTTCCCGCTCGGCTACGGCCGACCCCGGGTCGATCCGCACGAAGCCTTCGGCGTGGTTCGTGACTGGGAGGCCAAACTCGATGGCGAACCCGTTCGTTGGGCCCTCGTCGTGGGGCCCGAAGATGATGGTCTGAGCACGGAAGAGTCGGCCCTCTGTCAGAAGCTGGTCCGCATCCCCACCGTCGACCTTAATCCCTCGTTGAACGCGGCCATGGCCGTGGGATGCTTGCTCTACCAGTGGCACCTCACCAACCTGGGCGTGGCGAAAGCTTCGATCCAGAACGACCCGGGCGCCTTCGTACCGAGCGAACAAGCCAAGCGCCGCTCCTTCCGCGAAGGACGCCGCACGGAGTGGATGACGACCACGCAGGCCGAGGATTTCTTGGATTACCTCGTCGACACGCTCAAATTGAGCGACTTCTTCAAGTACCCCGACGAAGAGGCCGTGCGCGCGCGCTTCCGTCGTTGGCTCCAGGCCGCGCCGCTGCCGATCGGGGAACTTCTCTTCGCCTTCGAAGCCCTCTATCAGCTTCGCGCTTGGGGGACCGGGCGTTTCGAAAAGCGCAACTTCCTGAAACGCCGCGACGACGACTCTTCCGGATAAATATCCGACTCCGTTCGTTCCGCGCGTTCGCCCGTCGGATCCTTGACGTCCCACGATGACCCACGTCGCTCAAATTTTCCTAACGTCAACGAAGCCACTTACGCCCCCTCTTTTCTTCGCCTACCCTCAAGTGGTTGGACATTTTCAACTTAGCCACAAGGAGTCGTATGCAAAAGTTCGGTTGGACCACGGCCTTCACGGGAGCAATGGCGCTCGCGAGCCTCGCGGGTTGCGGCGCGGAAAGAACCAATCCGGCCGCTTCGAAGGATGCTGCGGACATCGCCACGATCATCGGCGGCGTGGACGCGGGCGTGAAAGGTCTCGGTAGCGGTCTCGGCGACGCGGCGGCCGTTCAACTCAAAGGCCTCCGCACCATGGATACGGCCAGCACGCACTGCACGCAGCACGCGGAACCGACCGACGGCACGGGCACGGCCGACGGCAACAAGCTCCCGCAAAGCGACGCGGAATTCGCGCTCCGCGGCTTCTACTGCCGTCTCGTCAAGGACACCGGCTCCCCGGACTCCATCCCGGGCAGCTACACGCTCGTCAAGAACATCGCCTGCGCGCTCAAGAACGCCGGCGGCCTGACTTTCGACGGGACCAAACGATCGGTCACGATGACGATCGATACGGCTTGCTTCACCGCGGAGCAGGTCGCGGACATGGGCGCCTCCTCGATGGTGATCGACGTGACCGCTGCTAGCCCGGCCGCCGACAACGCGCACTACTCCCACGGCGTGAAGCTCGAGATCCCCGACTTCGGCACCTTCCAGCTCATGACCAAGGTCACGGGCAGCCTGCTCGAGTTCGCCACGATCGAAGACCAGGGCAACGACAAGACGGGCACCTTCTTCGCGAGCTTCGACGAGTCGACGGGCGAGCTTCGCTACGAAGGCCGTTCGGATCGCTTCGACTGCAGCGGCGACGGCAGCTGCGGCTGGTCGCGCCACGACCGCTTCTACGCCAAAGTGGGCTTGAACGCGGACGGCTCCTTGAACGCCGATGGCGTCCGCGACGTCTCGGGCATCCACTCGGAAGCCTACGCGAACCCGGTCGGTGGCTGGGTCGCGACGATCAAGGGTGACGTCACGAGCGGCCTCAAGCCGCTGCTCTGGACGAAGTCGACCAGCGGCATCGATACGGCGACGGGCTGGACCTCGACGGCCCAAGCGGCCTGCAGCAGCACCGGCGGATGCTCGGGTAACGACGGTATCGCGATGCCGACGAGCGGCAGCCTGCCCTTCACGCTCGTGACGGGCCACTCGTCCTCGGCCGCGGTTTTCTCGGGTCTGACCTCGGGCTTGACCTTTACGGCGGCCAGCTTCGCCGACCTTCCGAACTAGTTCCCGTCCGGTATCGTTCGGTGATCAAAGAGGCCCGGCCCCGCCTTGGGAGCCGGGCCTTTTCTTTGCGGGAAGCTCGCTGCCACGCCGTCCGCGACCTGCTACACTCGGCCGCGCTATGGAACACAAAATCACTCCCCGCGCCGAGAACTACGGTCAATGGTACCAAGACATCGTTCGTGAAGCCGAACTCGCCGAAAACTCGGGCGTGCGCGGCTGCATGGTCATCCGCCCCCACGGTTACGGCATCTGGGAAAAGATGCAGGCCGAGCTCGACGCGCGCTTCAAGGCGACCGGGCACGTGAACGCCTACTTCCCGCTCTTCATTCCGCTTTCGTACCTCGCCAAGGAAGAGAAGCACGCCGCGGGCTTCGCCAAGGAATGCGCCGTTGTCACGCACCATCGCCTTAAGACCGTGGACGGCGAAGTCGTCGTCGATCCCGATTCCAAGCTCGAAGAGCCGCTCGTCGTCCGCCCGACCTCGGAGACGATCATCTGGAATACCTACCGCGGCTGGATCCAGAGCTACCGCGATTTGCCCCTGCTCATTAACCAATGGGCGAACGTCGTGCGCTGGGAGATGCGCACGCGCCTCTTCCTGCGCACGGCCGAATTCCTGTGGCAGGAAGGGCACACCGCCCACGCGTCCGAGGCCGAAGCCCTCGAAGAGACCTACAAGATGCTCGAAGTCTACGCGGACTTCGCCCGCAACGTCATGGCCGTGCCCGTCGTGCGGGGCAAGAAGACGCCGGGCGAGCGCTTTGCCGGCGCCGTCGAGACGCTCACGATCGAAGCCATGATGCAGGACGGGAAGGCCCTTCAGAGCGGTACGAGCCACTACCTGGGCCAGAGTTTCTCCAAGGCCGCCGACGTCAAGTTCCTCGATCGCAACGGCAAGCTCGACTTCGCCTACGCGACAAGCTGGGGCGTCAGCACGCGCCTGATGGGCGCGCTCATCATGACCCACTCCGACGACGCGGGCCTCATCTGCCCGCCCAAGCTCGCGCCCATCCACGTCGTCATCGTGCCGATCTACCGCGACGACAACGAGAAGAAAGTCGTCATGGACGAGGCCGACCGGGTTTTCGCGGCGCTCAAGTCGCAAGGCCTCGCGGTCAAGCTCGACGATCGCGACAACATGAAGCCGCCCGCCAAGTTCTTCGAGTGGGAATGCAAGGGCGTCCCGCTGCGCATCGAGATCGGCCCCAAGGACGTGCAGAACGGCTCGCTCTGCCTCGTACGTCGCTTCGTCGCGAACGAGGAGCAGCTCCCCGAAGCCGATCGCCGCAAAGCCAAGAAGAGCTTCGTGCCGCGCGACCAAGCGCTCGAGTCGATCAAACCGCTCCTCTTCGAGACGATGCAGTCCGAGCTCTACGCCCGCGCGGAAAAACGTCTGTGGGCGCGCTCGAAAGCCATCGACTCGGTCGCCGACTTCGAAGCCTACTTCAAGGGCGACGGCGGCTTCGCCTGGGTCCACTGGGCCGGCACGGGCGAAGACGAGGAAAAGCTCTCCGAAAAATACGAAACCTCGATCCGCTGCATCCCGCTCGAAGAGGACATGCCCACCGCCTTCCGCGGCGCCGGCACCTGCCCCTTCACGGGCAAGCCCTCGACCCAAAGGGTCGTCATGGCCAAAGCTTACTGAGGGGCGTCAGGCGCTTTTTGGTAGCTCATCCGCGTCATGGCACGTCTCTTGCCATGGCGCGAAGATGGCAAGACGCAAAACCCCCCAGATTCCTCATCTCCCCTACCATCTCTACAATCGAGTCCTCGACCGAGCGTTCTTCCCAGGTGCGCTAAGTGAAATCTGGAACTCGAGTCTGGAACTTCTCTCGCGCTGCCGACAGGTCTACCCCGTGTCCCTACATGGCTTCGTTCTAATGGGAAACCACTACCACCTTCTGGCGAGCTGCGCGGAGGGGCGCGTCGATCGAATCGCGCAGTACTTTCAAAGCCGGCTTAGTACGCGGGTGGGAACTCTGCATGGCACCCAGAGGTACCGATTTCAGAGCCGCTATGGAAGAACACTGCTACCGACCGCGCCTAGCTATCTCGTGGCTATGCGGTATGTCGCGCAGAATCCCGTTAGGGCCGCTCTCGTTCCGAGCTACGAAGACTACCCCTACAGTTCATGGTCAAAGAACTTTCGAGAACCCTTCTTGGACGACCTTTTCGCGAAGCATGCATTTCAAAGCGAATGGACGCACCAACAGCTCCAACGCTGGATGTCCGAACCTCTTCGAAAACCGACGCTCGAAGGGCTGCGTTCTGGGTTTCGGAAGAAAACTCTCGAGACTCTTTTCAGCCGGACCCTGCGAAAACCTGTTCCGTTTGATCCGAATCTGCGAGGCTTTTAACGCGGCTGCGCTACCAAAAAATGCCTGACGCCTTTCGCTCCTTTGCATTTTTCCACAGAAGTCCTTTTTTGCCCCGGGGATTTGTTCGATTTGGCGCTGGGAAGGGATTTGGGGAGCTTTTTGGGCTTGGCCCACGAGTTGCATTTCCCGCCTCCAACAACCCAAGGAGGTCACTATGGGACAAGCAATCGTGAATACCGACGCCATCAAAGATACGGCCAAAGATCTGAAGAACAACGCCAAGGATGCGGCGAACACCTTCAAGAACGGCGCGAAAGACGTGCTGCAGGAATCGAAGTCCTTCGGACAAGATCTCATGCACACGGCGAGCGAAAAGCTCTCCGCCGGCTACGACACCTTCCGCGGTGACGCGGAAAAAATGGGCTCGCAGCTCATGAAGACCGTGAAGAAGCACCCGCTTCTCGCCGTCGGCGTGGCCGTTGGCGCGGGCTGGCTCGTGTCGCGTCTCTTCTCCTCGCGCCGCCAAGAAGCGTAGCCTGGCGAGGTCGTCATGGCTCGTACCATCGACGAAGCGAAGGGAGAGAACCTTCGCGAAACCGTTGAGCGGGGGATCACGGATCATCCGCTCGCTTCCGTAACCATCGGCTTCGGCGCGGGATTGGCGTTGGGATTGTCTCCCCTCGCCGGCCTCGTTCCGTGGGCGATCTATCGCGTCGCGCGCACGGCCCTCGGGGGCGATGCCGCCCTCGTGGGCGAGGCCGTCGACGCCGTTCGAAACAAAGTCTGGAAAGGACCCGTATCATGATTCGTTACAAGCAAAGCACTTCCGCCCTCGCACTCTTCGGCGCCCTCGGTCTCGCCGCCTGCGGCAAAACGGCCGACAAAGTCGCCGATACCATCGAATTCCAAGGTCGTTTCCAAACGGCTCCCCGCAACGAACTCAGCGTTCAAGCCAACGGCATCGGCTGCGCCGTGCACGAGGCCGACGTGACCGCGATGAACCTCGCGATCAAGCAGACCTTCTACGGTAAGGTCGACTGCACGGGCGAACCGCTCGGCCAGCTCGTCACGGAAGGCTCCTTCTCGGTGGGCGCCGAGCTTCCGATCGCTCCGGGCGCGCGCGCCATGGACTACACCGTCTCCAAGGTCGTCGTGACCTCGCACTCGGCGGAATGGCTCAAGGCGCTCAATCTCGACGCTTCGGGCAACTGCGCGATCGGCGATCTCCCCGCCGGCGCTTCGCGCGAAATCACGGGCCTCGACTGCGGCGTGCTCGGCAAGCTTCCGGGCAAGGACCAAGTCTTCTACACGTCTTTCGCGCTTAACAACGACGAACTCAAACTGACCCTCCCTCCCAACGAGCTGATCCAGCAC
>DDRA01000005.1:6473-12415 GCA_002343545.1 Bacteriovoracaceae bacterium UBA2428 | reverse complement strand
CCCAACGAGCTGATCCAGCACGTCGGTCCGGCGAACGCCACGATCGAGCGCGCCCAAGATCTCAAGCTCGTTTACATCCGCAAATAAGGAGCCCTCGGATGAGACAGCAATCCGCCCCCACGACGTTGAAAAAACGTAAGCGCCCGGCCCCGCTGCGGGCGCCCGTGCCCTCCTTGCCTATCGCGCCGGCCTTCCCGCCGGACGACATCGTGGACGATGGCATCGTTCACCATCACCAAGGAACGGACGGTCGCGAGGATCCGGTGCTGTCGGAGCTGCTCTTGATCGAGCTCGGCGACTTTTACACCCGCGAAGAAAACGACGACCACTGGATGTCCAAAATGAGCGATATCCAGGGCGCGCTCGACTTCTCGGAGCCCGTTCGCCGGCGCTCGTCCTACGGGCGACACTAAGCCCTTCGTCCTTCGTAAACAAAAAAAGGGAGAGGGAACTCGGTGGAGTTCCCTCTCCCTTTCGTTTTTCGGAACGTGGACCGCGCGCTATTCGCGCATATCGAGGAGCAGGATCAAGGATGCGGTTCCGCGCTGCACCTTCATAAGATGCTTACGCTTGCCCTTGAGGGCGCCGTCGATATCCTTAGCCGACTTCACGGGTTTCTGGTTCACCTCGAGGATGAGATCCTCGGGCGACAAGGTCCCCGCCGCCGGGCTGCTTTCCGAGATTCCCACGATCAGCACGCCCTGCGTTTCGGGCCGCAGACCGAGACGCGCACGCAGCGGCGGGGTCAGCGGCAGGACGTTGATCCCCAAGCTCTTGACGGCTTCGCCACTCGATCCCGGAGCCTCCGGAGCTTCCTCGGACGCGAGCTGTTGCTGCGAAGGACGCTTGCCCACGACGATCGAGAGCTCGACGGGTTTGCCTTCGCGAACGACCTTGAGCTTGGCGGTCGATCCCGGGTTCATGTTGCCGATGTCGAAGCGGAACTTATGCGCCGACTCGACGACCCGGCCGTTCAACTCGATGACGATGTCGTAGGGCCGCAGTCCGCCGCGGGCCGCGGGCTGTCCCTGCACGACGCTCTCGATGAGCGCCCCTTCGGACGACGAGTAACCCAGCTCTTGCGCGATCTCTTCGTTCAGATCCACCGGCACGGCGCCGATGAAACCCAACGTCACTTCGCCCTTCTCGATAAGCTGCCGCACGGAATTCTTCGCGATGTTGATCGGGATCGAGAAGCCGATGCCCTGGCCGCGGGCGTCGATGGCGGTGTTGATGCCGATGACCTCGCCGTAAAGATTGAAGAGCGGACCGCCCGAGTTGCCCTGGTTGATGCCGGCGTCCGTCTGAATGAACGAGGCCCGATTGAGACCCTCGAGCGAGCGGCCGATGGCGCTCACGATGCCTTGCGTGACCGTGTGCGTGTGGCCGAGCGGATTGCCGATGGCGAGCACCCATTCGCCGCGACGGACCTTGTCGCTGTCGCCGAGCGGAACGGCGCGAAGGTTCTTGGGCGGCGTCTTGAGTTTGAGCACGGCCACGTCCGTCAGCTCGTCCACCCCGACGACCGTCGCGGGATGGCCCGCGAACTTCTCGGAGTCCGTCAGGAACTTCACCATGATCTGGTCGGCGTTGCGGCCCATCTGGCGGATGACGTGCGCGTTCGTCACGACGAAACCGTCCTTCGCGTTGATCACGAAGCCCGAACCCATGCCTTGCGATTCACGCGGCGGCTGGCGGCGGAAGCCGGGATCGCCGTAGGGGTTCCCGAAGAAGTAACGGAAAAGGTCCTCGGGGTTGTTCGGTCCGCCGCCGCCGCGCGGAGTCTGCGCGACGATGCGCGTGCGCGTGTAGATGCTCACGACGGCGGGGGAAAGTTGTTCGGTCAGGCCGGTGAAAACCGAGTTGAGGGCCTCGGGATCGACTTTCGTTCCCTTCGTTTTGGCGCGGTCGCCTTCGCTCAGTTCCGTCCAAACGGGGCCACGCTCCTGCGAGATGGCCGTCTGCGGCCATTCGATGCGTATCCGTCCCGTCAGCCCGATCGCCGTCACGAAGACGAGCAAGACCCAAAACAGCCACGAGTTCCGTTTCATTTGCGAGTTCTCCTTTACGCCGATGTCTTCGCGAACTGAAGTTTGAGGTCCGTCAGCATGCGATCGAGGAGCTGGCGCTCTTCCTCGCTCAGGTTCCCGACCGTTTTCGCCTTCAGCATTTCGAGCACGCGGATGTGCTGGCTCGCGACGTCCTTACGAACGCGCTTCTGCTTGGTCGTCGGATCCTCGATCACGCCCAATTCGATGAGCGCGGCCGAAGCGAGACCCATGATGAAAGTCGAAAAGAGAACCGGAGTTTCCATGGAGACCTTTTTATCAGGGCCGAGGCGCTAAGACACGATCTCTACGAAGGCGCCGCGATGCACCAAAAGACGCCACGTCGGATGCCCATTGGCCACCGAGGAAAGCTGCGCCCAAGGCCCTAAGAGCAAAGAATTCCAAACCCTAGGGGGTTCCGCCGCCCCGCGTCTCGGTACGCGAATCTCGGCCTGACCCCGCGGTAACTTCATCCAAAGCGCCCGCAAAGACCACGCCGCGCGCTGAAACCAGAAAGCCGGAGACGGCAGGTCGCGAAATCCGAGGACCCGCATGAGCACGCCCAGGCCTTCGAAAAGCACGGCGACGGGAGAAAGCGCGCCCAGCCAAAAGCGAAACTGCAGACTTCGTACCCGCCTTCCCCAGCCGCGCAGCGCCACGAGTCCCTGCCAAAGGTGGTGCCATTCCCGCGACTTCTGACGCGAGTCGATCTTCAGCCAAGCGCGCGAAACAAAAATTCTCGTTCGCCCGCCCAAGAGGGGCTCATCCCAAAACACGATCGGATCGACGCTCGAGAAAACCCAAACCTCGGGCTGCAGACCGGGATACTTCAGCAAGCAGTCGAAGTAAGCGCCCGACAAGGCCCACTCGCCCGCGAGATCCAAGCGGCGAAGCCCGAAGCGCCGCCAAGCCCAAACGCGGAGCGCGATCGGCACGAGGATCGGGCCCAAGACCAAAGACCAGAGGGCGAAGCCGACGCCCCAAGCCACCGACGCGAAGAGCCAACCCAAGACGAACCACGCCGCGGCGAGCGCGCAAGCGACCGCGATCGTGCGAACGAAACTCGGCTTGCCGATCTCGATGCTTCGAAAGCTTTTTGGCGCCTCCACGATCCGTGCCTCCCCTATGGACTGTTAAGATTCTACAGGAGATGAATCCCGAAGTCGCGCGCCTCACCGAACTCGTCCGCCAAGAAGGCTCTTTCCTCGCCCGCGTCCAAGACGAAGTGGGCAAGGTCGTCGTGGGCCAGAAGGTCATGGTCGAGCGAATTCTCATGGGCCTCCTGACGGGCGGGCACGTGCTGCTCGAAGGATTGCCCGGACTCGCCAAGACGCTCACCGTGAAGTCCGTCGCCGACGCCGTCGACTGCAAGTTCCAGCGCGTGCAGTTCACGCCGGATCTGCTGCCGTCGGACCTGACGGGCACGATGATCTATAACCAGCGCTCCGGCGAGTTCACGGCCAAGATGGGTCCCGTCTTCACGAACATCCTGCTCGCGGACGAAATCAACCGCGCGCCGGCCAAGGTCCAAGCGGCGCTGCTCGAATGCATGGCCGAGCGCCAGGTCACGATCGGCGAGCAATCCTACCGACTCGAGGAACCTTTCCTCACGCTCGCCACGATGAACCCGATCGAACAAGAGGGCACCTACAGCTTGCCCGAAGCGCAGCTCGATCGCTTCATGTTCAAGGTCGTCGTGGGTTACCCCAATCGGCACGAGGAGATGAAGGTCCTCGAACGCCAGTCCGGGAACGAGAAGACGACGCTCGCCCCGCAAGCCTCGGGGGCGCAGATCCTCAAGGCGCGCGGCATCTGCAACGCGATCTACATCGACCCCAAGGTGAAGGAATACATCCTCGATATCGTCTTCGCGACGCGCGAGCCCGGCTCGCGCAAGGAGATGAAGGAGTTCCAGAACCTCATCTCGATCGGCGCCTCGCCGCGCGCGACGATCTCGCTCGCGAAGGCGGCCAAGGCGAAAGCCTTCCTCGAGGGTCGGGGCTTCGTCATTCCGGACGACGTGAAATCCGTGGCCATGGACATCCTGCGCCACCGCATCGCGCTCTCTTTCGAGGCCGAAGCCGAGAACGTCGATACGACGACCGTCGTGCGCAAGGTTCTCTCGGTCATCCCCGCTCCCTAGGAAAGCGGAAGGAACGGCGATCGTGACGGTGCCAGCGGAGTTTCTCGCGAAGGTGAGGGCCATCGAGATCGCGAGCCGCAAGCTCGTGCGCGACGGCATGGCCGGCGCGTATACTTCCGCGTTCCGCGGATCCGGCATGCAGTTCCGCGAGTTCCGCAGCTACGTCTACGGCGACGACGTCCGTCACATTTCGTGGAACGTCTCGGCCCGCCAACAGGATCCCGTCCTCAAAGTTTTCGAGGAAGAGCGCGAACGCACCGTCCTGCTCGTCGTCGACGTGAGCGGCTCGCTCCGCCGCGGCCCCTGGGCCGGGCGCAAGGCCGAGCGCCTGGCCGAGATCGCCGCGACGCTCGCGCTCTCCGCCCTCGAAAACAACGACAAGGTCGGCTCGCTGCTCTTTTCCGATCAGGTCGAACGCATCGTGACGCCCGAGAAGGGGCGCACGCAACTCCTGCGCATCATCCGCGACGTGCTCATCTACGAACCCGAAGGCCTGCGCACGAACCCCGACCTCGCGCTCCGCCACCTCGATCGGGTCCTGAACAAGCACTCGATCGTCTTCTTCCTTTCCGACATGGAAGTCCTCCCGAGCGAATCGACCCTCAAGCGGGTCGCCTCGAAGCACGAGCTCATCGCGATCGGCGTCGACCATCCCGGCGAATGGGAGATGCCGGGCTTCCAAGGCTTCCTCGAGCTCCAGACGGCCGAGGCCGGGCGTCCCGTTACCCTCGATCTTTCCTCGAGCGACATCCAAGAGTACTTGCGTCGCCACGGACAAACCCGGCGAGAGATCATCGCCGAGATGTACCGCCGCGCGGGCGTCGACCTCGTTTGGAGTCGCACCGACGAAGACTACGTGCCGACGTTGCAAGGCTTCTTCCGTCGCCGCGCGGGAACGGGGCGCCGCTAGATGTCCTCTACCCCGACCGCGCGCATTTACGGCGAAGCCATCGAGGTCGCGTGCCCCGAGGGAACGCAGGTCGTCCAGGTCCCGGGCTTCGCCTACCCCGATGACAAGCCCGTCTTCATGGTCATCGACGTCAAGGACAACCGCGCCTGGGTCGGTCCCACGGCGACCGGCAACGTGCGCGGGTTCCTGCAGTGCTCGGACGGCAGCGAAAGCGATTTCCGCATCGAGCTTCCGCACCTCGACGCCAACGCTTTGCCCGAGAAGGCGCCGCCCGCCGCGCCCGTCGCGCTCACCTATCCGCTCTGGTTCTGGATCGCGCTGGGACTCGCCGTCGCGGCCCTCGTCGCGCTCCTTTGGCGGAGCGTCGTCTTCGTGCGCGAGCTCCGGGCCGCGAAGGCCGCGCCCCGCAAAGGCAAGCGCGCCAAGGCACCGCCCGTCCCCGCCGACGAGGCCTTCGACCGATACCTCGCGGAAGCCGCGGGAATCGACGAACGCGAGGTCTTCGGACGCGGCGCCGAACGCCTGCGCGCTTACCTCGAACTGTCGCTGGGCTTTAGCGCCGCCGCCGACACGACCCGCGAATTCATCGCTTCGGCGAAGGCCGCGCTCATGGTCAACCGCGCCGTCGCCGAGCAAGCCCCGGAAGCGCCGGCGCAGATCGAGCGGGCGCTGTTGCAAGCCGACCAGGTTCGCTTCGCGAGCGAACGTCCCGACCAAGCGACGCGCGAACGCTTCGTCGAGGAACTGCGCAGGCTCCGCGCTTCCGTCCGCGCCCCGGCCGCCGCCGCGACGAACGTGCGACCCGCGCCGCCGGGTCGCAAGCCGAAGGGAACGCGATGAT
>DDRA01000005.1:0-6390 GCA_002343545.1 Bacteriovoracaceae bacterium UBA2428 | reverse complement strand
GCCAAAAGCCGAAGGGAACGCGATGATCTTCGCGAATCCGGAAGCCTTCGGACTCGGCTTGTTGCTCCTAGCCGCGCTCTTCGTGGCTTGGCGCTGGGGCGTGCGCCGACGCAGCCGGCTCGATTACCCGACGGCAAGCTGGATCGATCAGCGACCGCGCTTTCGGCTGCCGACCCCCTTCAAGGTCCACTATTTCCTGCGCGCGGCCGCCCTCATCGCCGGCCTCGTGGCGATCGCCCGGCCGCAAGAGATGTTCAAGAAAGAGAAGCGCACGGTCGAGGCCGTCGACATCATCATCAGCTTCGACCTCTCGAAGTCCATGGAGGCCGTCGACTTCCGTCCCAATCGCCGCTCGGTGGCGTTGCGGACCGTGGCGGAGTTCGTGGATCGGCGCGTGGACGACCGCATCGGGCTCGTCCTCTTCAGCGGCGAAGCCTTCCTCGCGGTTCCGCTCACGAACGACCATAAGGTCCTCAAGGACGCCCTCAACCGCTCCTCGAACGAAGGACTTCAGGACGGGACGGCCATCGGCCAGTCCCTCGCCGTCGCCGTGTCGCACCTGCGCAACTCGCGCGCGAAGAGCCGCATCGTCATCCTCGTGACCGACGGCGACAACAACATGGGGAGCGTCGACCCCGAAACCGCGGCCGAACTCGCGAAGGGTTACGGCGTGAAGATCTACACGATCGGGATGGGCAAACGCGGCATCACGCAGTTCCCCCTTACGCACACCTTACCGGACGGTACGCCGCTGACACGCTGGCAACAACTCACGGACGCGATCAACGACGAGCTGCTCCAGGGCGTCGCGACCCGCACGGGCGGCCGTTTCTTCCGCGCCGACGAAGACGGCATGCTCGAGCAGATCTTCTCGACGATCGATCGCCTCGAGAAGACGAAGGTCGAGTCGAACACCCTCGTACGCTACGGCGAGCTGGCCTGGCCGTGGATCGTCGCCTGCGCGCTCTTGCTCCTGCTCGAAGGCTTCGCGCTCAACACGCGCTGGAGGAAGTTGCCTTGAGGAGAACCCACGCATGAACCGCTTCGGCGTCTCCTTCTCGCACCTCGAGTACATGGGGTTTTTCGTGGGCCTCGTCATCATCGTCCTCGCGATGATCCAGACCGCCCGCGTGCGCCGCGAATTCCTGAAGTTCCTCGGCGTCGAAAAGCTCGGGCGCGGCAAGCTCGGCGGCAGCGAAGTCCCGGTGAACCGTCCGCTCAAGACGGCCCTCTACCTGCTCGGCACCTTCTGCGTGCTCGTCGCGCTCATCGGTCCGCAGTGGGGTCAGAAGGCCCACACCGTGAAGGCCGAGGGCCTCGACCTTTGCGTCGCCGTCGACATCTCGCGCAGCATGCTCGCCGAGGACATGATGCCGAGCCGTCTCCAGTACGTGAAGAATCAGCTTTCCATCGCGCTACCCCGACTCGGCGGCGACCGCGCCTCGATCGTCGCGTTCGCGGGCACGGCCTTCCAGGCCGCGCCGCTCTCGAACGACCACGCCGCGCTCCTCAGCTTTCTCGACCCGCTCGACCCGAGCTTCGTGAGCGACCAGGCGACGAATCTCGGGGCCGCCGTCGAGACCTGTCTCGGCGCGCTCGGCCTGAACGAGCGCAACCGCGAATCGCTCTTCCTCGACGAGTCGGCGCGGCTCATCGTGCTCTTCACCGACGGCGAGGACACGACGAACGACCAGAACGGCGCGCTCGCCCGCGCCGAGAAACTCGGCATTCCCGTCTACGGTTTTCTCGCGGGAACGCGGCAAGGCGGTCGGATGCCGCTCCGCGACCGCGGCCAGCTCACGGGTTACATCCAAGACCCGAAGACCGGCAAGCCCGCCGTATCGAAGGCCGACCCCAAGGGCCTCCAGGAGATCGCCGAAAAAACCGGCGGCAAGGTCTTCGACCTTTCGAGCGGCATCGACGCCTGGAAAGACTTCGAAAAATCCATCGCCGACTTCAAGCGCGACAGCAAGGAAGCCGGCACGCAGCTCGATCGCGAAGAGCGCTTCCAGATCCCGCTTCTCATCGGCTGGATCTTGCTGCTTCTCGACTTCGTCCTGACCGAGACCAAGCTTTTCCGCGCGGGAGCCAAGACGCTGCTCTTGCTGCTCTCACTCGCGGGCTTCTCGGCGCGCGACGCCCGCGCCCAAGACGCCAAACACGTCCCGCCGCCGAAACCCGCGCCGATCTCCTCGACCGCTTCGGCCCCCAACCCGTGGTTGGTCTTCAAGAGCGGACGCGCGCGCCGGGCCTTCGAGGACGGCGACCTTCCCCTCGCCGAGTCGCGCTACGACGAAGCCCTCGCCGAGTCTTCCGCGGACTTCTGGGCCCGCTACAACTGGGCCGTGTCGCGTCTCTACGGCGCTTTCCCGCGCTCCGAGGGGGAAAAGCCCGAGTCGACGAAACTCGAGGCCGCCACGAAGACCTTCGAGAAACTCCTCCAAGAAGTCGACCCGAAGGACCCGAGCTCGAAGGAGCTCCGTCGACGCCTGCACTTTCAACTCGGCCAAAGCCACGAGCTCGCCGAGAAGAAGCCCGACGCGCTTCTGAACTACTACCGCGCCGTAGACGGGGTGGACGCCAAGGACACGCTGTCGCAGTCCGCGCGCGACAACATCACGCGGCTGCTCGCGAAGTCCGAGTCCGGTCAAGGCGGCGGAGGCGGCGGCGGGGGCGGAGAGTCCGAAGCCAAGGACAAACCCGAAGAGGGCAAGCAGAACTACACCGAGCGCGGGAACTCCAAACCCAAGTATTCGGGCACGGACGTGAGCGAAGACCAAGCCAAGCAGATCCTCGAGAGCGTGAGCGGTGAAGAACGCCAGGTCCAACGACGCAAGGCACAAGAGCAGGCCAAGGAACAGCAACGTCAAAACCAACGCGACTTCCGTTCGACGGGCAAGGGCCCCCAACGCGACAAACCTTGGTAGAATCGAAGGCTCGCATGAGACCCTTCGCGATGTTCACCACGGCCGTCCTGTCCGCGAACGCGGCGTACGCGGCGCGGCCACAGGTCGCCGTCTCGGTCGATCCCAAGGTCAGTCGCAATGGCGAAACGGTCAAGGTCAACTACATCGTGACCTACGTCGGACGCGAGGTCGTCACGCCGCCCAAGCTCCCGGTTCTCGCCGACTGGGAGCTGACGCAGCATTTTCCGCACAAGAATGCCGTCGAGATCATCCAGAACGGACAGATCACCCAGCGGCAGACCTTCGACACGACCTTCTACCTGAAGCCCCTGCGCGCCGGTCGGCTGCGCGTGCCCGCGCTCGACTTCTTCGTGGACTCGACCCGTTACGCGACGCCCGAGATCTTCGTCGAGGTCGAGCGGCTTCCCGGGGGCGTGCAGTCACGCCCCCGCTCGCCCGTCGCCGACGCCAAACGCGTGAACCCGCTCGATCCGAACAACGACCTCGAAGCGCCGGCCGCCGAGCCGCCGCCCTCGCGGCCGGCGGTCCCGCCGGGTTTCTCGAACGTGTTGCCGAGCCTACCGCGCGCCGAAGGGCTGACCGACACGCAACGCCGGGAGACCTTCTTCATCCGCGCCGAAGCCGATAAACGGAGCGTCTACGTCGGCGAGCAGATCCAGATCAGCTACGCCATGTACGAACGGAGCCCCGTCGTCAGCGATCCCGAGGTTTCCAAGTTTCCCGACTTCAAAGGCTTCCTGAAGGAAAACCTCGTCGTGCCGAAAATCTTCACGCGCACGCCGACCGAGCTCGACGGCGCGGCCTTCCTGCGGTCCGAACTCATTCGCTACGCCGTCTTCCCGCTCAAGCCCGGGAAACTCACGATCGAGCCCATGTCCCTCCGCGCAAACTTCGTCATGACGGCCGAGGAGCGCAACGCGCGCATCATGCTCGGGCAACCCATCGACCCGCGCGAGATCATGGGCATCCGCACGCAGAAGTTCACCCGGCCCGTCGAGATCGAAGCGCGACCCCTGCCGCCCGCCCCGGAGGGCTCCGCCTTCACGGGCGCGGTCGGTCGCTTCACCATGAGCGCGGCCTGGCCGACGGGCGGGCTCAAGGTCGAGCAACCCTTCAACGTCACGCTCACGTTGAGGGGACGCGGCAACCTCGGCGCGATCCAGGAACCGGACCTCGGCCTGCCCGATCACGTCGAGGCCCAGCCCGCTCGCGGCGCTTACAAATTCGACGAAAGCGGCGAAGGCGGCAAAACCTTCGAGTACATCCTGCTCCCCAAGCGCGCCGGGCTCCTCGAGATCAAGGAGCTCCGCTGGACCTACTTCGATCCGAGCCAAGAACGTTACGTCGACATCCAACTCCCCGGCTTCGCCCTGCAGGTCGAAGGCGGGGCTCCCGGTTCCGCGCCGACCGACCCGGCCGCGCCCGCCGCTCCGGCTTTCGCCGAGCTGCCGGCCCAGGCCCCCAAGTTCGTCCCCGTCTCGGCGATCGGAGATCGTTCGCTCGTCGCGGGTCCCTTCGCGTGGGGGCTGCAGACCTTGCTCTACGCGGCGCTCGCCTTCCTCTTCGCCCGTCGGCGCCAGGACGACTCGACCGAGGCCCTCTACCGGCGCGCGCCCTGGGAACGCACGGCCAAGCGCTTGAAGGAACTCAAGCAACCTTCGGCCAAGGCCGTCGCCGTCCTCGCGGACCAATGGATCCGCGAGCGACTCGCGGGCGCGCTCGGCCGACCCGACCTGCACGGGGAATCTTCGCGCGACGAGCTCATGGGCGCTTTGCGCGAACGCCTGCATCCCGAGCACCACAAGTCGCTCGATCCGCTTCGCCGCTTGCTCTCCGACCTCGACGTCGTCCGCTTCACCGGCGGACAGGATTCCTCGGACACTTCGCGCGCCTTCGACAAGGCCCAGTCGCTCGTCTCGACGATCGTGAGCGCCTTGCCGCCGCCCCCGGTCCCCGAAGACGAGGAGGACGAAGCTTGATCGATTCCCGCAGTCCGACGCGTCTCCGCTCGCCCGTCGTCATCAGCGTGCCGCACGCCGGGCTCGAATACCCGGCCTCGCGCGCGAACTTGGGCCGGCTTCCGCGCGAAAGCTTTCTGCGCGACGTCGACTACGAAATCCACCTCATGTGGGAGAACGCGGCGAAAAGCTTCGAACTTCCCTTCGTCCGCTCCCGCGTTCATCGCTACGCGATCGACCTGAACCGCGCCGAAGATCAGTACAGCCGGCTGAGCGTCGAGGGCGCGGGCGAGCCGGGTGCCGAGCCGCAAAAGACGCTCTTCTGGTACGAATCGACCCGCGGCGAGAAGCTGCTCGAACGCCCGCTGAAGCCCGAGGAGGCCCGCGCCCTCCTCGACGCCGTCTGGCGCCCCTACCGAGCCTGGATCGAACGCGAACTGGCCCGGGCCAAGCGGCAATTCGGCTTTGCCATCCTCATCGACGGGCATTCGATGCCTTCGCTCGGCACGGGCTTTCACGCGGACCCGGGCCGCCGGCGTGCCGATATCGTGCCGGGCGATTGCCACGGCCGGGCCTGCGCACGCGCGATCCTCGAAGCTTCACGCGAGGCGGCCGAAGCGCTGGGGCTCTCCTACCGCCCCAACGATCCCTACTCGGGAGGAGGCATCACGCAAGCCTTCGGACGACCGGCCGAAGGTTTGCACGCGCTTCAGATCGAAGCGAATCGCGGAGTCTACATGAACGAAGCGACGTGGGAGCTCGATCGCGGCGGCCTCGCCAAACTTCAGGCCTTCGCCGACGCGCTAGTCTCCCGACTTGTCGGTCTTCGGCTGTGAAGGTTGTACGCTTCGCACGACCCCGCGCGGAACCCAGTAACGTTTTCCCGTCGCGATGTGACGGATCGCGATCCAGCGACCGTCCTTCGACGAACGTATCAGCTGAACGGGATCGCCCTTCTTAACTTCGCCCAAAATTTTTCCGTTTCTCGAAGGCAGAGCCCGACCGGGAACCCCCACGACGACGATGGACGCGGCCTTGGGATTCTTGGGGTCGTCGACGAAAACGATGTCCGCCTCGGAGAGCGGCTTGGGTCGGACTTGCGGATCGGGCAAGGCGTTCGGGTCGGTCAGATCCAAAGGCGGCGCGGCCAGCGCCGAAAAGGCGTAAGCCAGAATCCAAAGCCCCCATGCGACCCGCGTCTTACGTCTTAGAAGAACCATCCCGCATGAAATTCTAACGCGAAACGCGTGGAATGGACGAAATCAAATCCGGCGCGGATTCCCCAGATGCCCCCAAAAGCGAAGGCCCGTTGCAAAAAGAAGACGGCCGAGGCGTCGACCCGCCAATTTCCCTCCGTGAATCGCACGAAGTGGGCCCCCACGTCGGCCCCCACCAGGCGAGCGCCTCCGTCCGGAAGCGCGTACAGGACGCGGACGGGAACGGAGTAACCGCGTTCCCGCGGCGAGGGCGAACGGAAGGCAAGCCCGCCCGCCTCGAGCCCCCAC
>DDRA01000025.1:4386-14593 GCA_002343545.1 Bacteriovoracaceae bacterium UBA2428 | reverse complement strand
CGGCAACGTCTTCTACCTCTCGACGAACGCGAAGGGCTGCAACGCGACGGCGATCTGGCGTGCGCACAAGAAGGGCGCCTACTTCGGCAACCCTTGCTACACGCAGATCCACCCGACCTGCATCCCGGTCTCGGGCGATCACCAGTCCAAACTCACGCTCATGTCCGAGTCGCTCCGGAACGACGGTCGCGTCTGGGTCTCCAAGAAAAAAGGCGACAAGCGTCCGCCGAACGAGATTCCCGAGGAAGATCGGGACTACTACTTGGAGCGCAAATACCCCAGCTACGGTAACCTCGCGCCGCGCGACATCTCTTCGCGCGCCGCCAAGGAAGCCTGCGACGACGGTCGCGGGGTAGGGGCCTCGGGACTCGCCGTGTACCTCGACTTCCGCGACGCCATCAAGCGTGACGGCCGCGACAAGATCGAGGAGCGCTACGGCAACCTCTTCCAGATGTACGACAAGATCACGGCCGAGAACCCCTACGAAGTGCCGATGCGGATCTACCCCGCCGTGCACTACACGATGGGCGGCCTTTGGGTGGACTACAACCTCCAGAGCACGATCCCCGGCCTGCACGTGCTGGGCGAGGCGAACTTCTCGGACCACGGCGCGAACCGTCTGGGCGCCTCGGCACTCATGCAGGGCCTCGCCGACGGTTACTTCGTGATTCCCGCGACGCTCCCGCATTACATCGCCTCGAACAAGCTCGAGAAGGTCACGACGGAGCACCCGGCCTTCAAGGAAGCCCGCGCCGACGTGGAAGCCCGCATCGGCAAGTTCTTCTCGATCAAGGGCACGCAAACCGTGGACGAACTCCACAAGAAGCTCGGCCACGTCATGTGGGAAGACTGCGGCATGGCGCGCTCCAAAGAGTCGCTCACGCGGGCGCTCAAGGAAATCCCCAAGATTCGCGAGGAGTTCTGGAACGACGTTCGCGTACCGGGTGACGCGAAGGGATTCAACCAGGAACTCGAGAAGGCCGCGCGCCTGGCCGACTTCATGGAACTCGGCGAGCTCATGTGCCGCGACGCCCTCGAGCGCGAAGAGTCCTGCGGCGGCCACTTCCGCACGGAGTACCAAACGGAAGACGGCGAAGCCAAACGCGACGACGAAAAGTTCTGTCACGTGGCGGCCTGGGAACACAAAGGCGACGGCGTGGCGCCCACGCGGCACGTCGAAGAACTCAAATTCGAAGAAATCAAACTCGCGACGCGGAGTTACAAATAATGAGCGCACATCACGACAGCCACGCTTCCCACGCTTCGGGCGAAATGCGCCTCAAGCTCAAAGTCTGGCGCCAAAACGGGTCGAAGGTCGAAGGTCGTTTCGAGGACTACGACTTGCCGGGCGTCTCGCCCGACATGTCCTTCCTCGAGATGCTCGACATCCTGAACCAGAAACTCATCCGCGAAGGCAAAGATCCCGTGGCTTTCGACCACGACTGTCGCGAAGGGATCTGCGGAACCTGCGGCGTCGTGATCGACGGCGAGTCGCACGGCCCCGAGCGCGGCACGACGGTCTGCCAACTCCACATGCGCCACTACAAGGACGGCGACGAGCTCGTCATCGAGCCCTTCCGCGCCCGCGCGTTCCCCATCATCAAGGACCTCAGCGTCGATCGCTCGGCCTTCGACCGGATCATCGCCACGGGCGGCTTCGTGTCGGTGAACGCGGGTAACGCCCCCGACGGTAACTCGATCCCGATCTCGAAAGAAAACGCCGACCGTTCCATGGACGCCGCCCAATGCATCGGTTGCGGCGCTTGCGTGGCGGCCTGCAAGAACGCCTCGGCGATGCTCTTCGTTTCGGCGAAAATCGACCACTTGGCCGCGCTTCCGCAGGGTCAACCCGAGCGCGCGGATCGTGCCCGTAAGATGGTCCTCAAGATGGACGAAGAAGGCTTCGGCAACTGCACGAACACGCAGGCTTGCTCGGCGGCTTGCCCCAAAGAGATCAAGTTCGAGAACATCGCGCGCATGAACCGCGACTTTTCGCTCTCGATGCTCCTCGGTAGCAAGTAGTTCGGAACGCCTCGCTCGTTCCGACGAGCGAGTTAGGCCTTCGCTTCGGTCGGAGATCTAACTCGCTCCGCTCTCTTTGAGTTGCTTGAACTTTCGGGGTTTGGGCGTGGATCTGCACATCTTTTGTACGAGCTTGTCGGCTTTTGTCATCGTGTTTTGCGGGCGCGATTGGCACATTTCTTCTGCAGGGCCGACGCGTTGTCGGACCTCTACACGAGGAGTGGCTATGTCGATGCAAATCAAGTTTGGCGCGATACTGGGATTGGGCTTGATCGCAATGAACGTCCCGGCGGCGACTTGCTCGGGCCTTCCGGGTCAGTACCGGTTGGTGAAGAACGAGGGCCTCGGCTGCGCCGCTACCATGACCTTGGGCAAGCGAGGGGCTTCGATCGTCGAAACGGTCTTCCTTCCGTCGGGCGCGAAGGCCGAAATCCTCCATACCCCCGGCTTCTCGGTGACTCCGCACCAGAACCTCATCGATCTCGGTGGCGACAGGGGGCTTTCCCTCATCTCGGAGTCCGTGCGTATCGACGATTGCTCCATTGTCGCGCGGACCAAGAGCGTCGGGTTCCTGATCGACGTTCTCGGGAGCGAATTGACCACGGAATCCTATCAACTCGCTCCGAACGCCAAGGGACAGGAGATCCTCCGAGTCCTCCACCAACGAAAGTCCACCGTTAGCGACTCCGTCCGGACGACAAGGGATTGCGTCTACGTGAAGGTGGATCGCTAAGGCGCCAAACGGGCCTATCTCCCCCGGGGGGCGAACGCGCTTCGCACCCCAGGGGCGGTCGACGCCGAATCGACCGCAGGCAGAGTTGAGGGGCCACATTTTGCGACCCCGTCTTTTTCGGTGTCGCTAGCGAGGGGAAGCCGCTAAAGTCGGCCCATGCTTTCCTTTGAAGTTTCGCGGGCTAAGCGCCCCTTCCAAAACCAAGAAATTCGTTTGCTCTTCGCCCGCACGTCGGACCTCGCCAAGCTCAAAAAGCTTCCGGGCGTTCCCGAGGTCTTCCGCGAGCGTCTCGCGAAGAAGCTCGACGAAGCCGAAAAGACCCTCGCCAAGCCGCTCCACGACAAAGCGCGCGCGGGCGTCATGGGCTTCGACTTTGCGACGACGGAAGGCGGCCGCTTCGGCGTGCGTCTCGTCGACGAGGCCTTCCCGCTCCAAGAAATCCACGGCGCGCTCCGCAAGAGCTGCGCGAGCTTCGTGGCGCAAAGCGCGGACTTCGCACGGGTCCTTGACCTGGAAACGCTCCCCGCGGGACTCGCCGACGGCGTGCTGCGCGCCCTCGTCATGCTTTCGCACTACGAGGCCTACAAGGCGCCTCGCTTCGGCAAGGGCGCCGTGAAGACCGACGCCACCAAGCCGGCCCCACCGTCGACGATCGCCGTGCTCTCGCGTCTGTCGCCTTCGCAAGTGAAGGACGCCTACTACGAAGCGCGGCTGCTCGGCGAAGCCTCCACGCTCGTGCGGGAGCTCGCGGACCTTCCGGGGAACGAGCTTACGCCCACGATCTACCGCAAGAAGCTCGAGGCTTACGCGAAGAACGAGAAGTTCGAGTTCAAGTTCCTCGACACGAAGAAGCTCGCGCAAATGGGCGCGAACGCTTTTCTCGCGGTCGCGCGCGCCGACCTCGACGGCGGTGCGGGACTCGCGCATTTGTCGCATGTCCCGAAGAAAAAGCCCAAGAAGAAGCTCGTGCTGGTGGGCAAGGGCCTTTGCTTCGATACGGGCGGCTACAACATCAAGGTGGGCAGCGGCATGTTCGGCATGCAGCGGGACATGACGGGGTCCGCCGTCGCCCTGGCGAGCTTCCGTTTGTTGCGCGAGCTGCACCCCGACTTCGAGATCCACGCGCTGCTCGGGATCGCGGAAAATCTCATCTCGCCGACGGCCTTCCGCGCCAACGACGTCGTGACGGCGATGAACGGCACCTCGATCGAGGTCGTCGACACGGACGCCGAAGGGCGCATGGTCCTGGCCGACGTGCTGGCCTACGCGGCCGAGCTGAAGGCGGACCTTTGCCTCGACTACGCGACGCTCACGGGCGCCGCCGTCCGCGCGCTCGGCACGCGACGGGGCGCGATCTTCACGAACCGCGAGAAACTGCAGAACGTGGCGATGCAGGCCGGCGAAGCCGTGGGTCAGCCCGTTTGGGGCTTCCCCCTCAGCGTGAGTTACCGCAAGGATCTCGCGTCGGACTACGCCGATATCCTGCAGTGCTCGCACGGGTCGCATTGCGACCACATCTACGCGGCGCACTTCCTGGCCGAGTTCATGGGCACGGAGACGCCGTGGATCCACCTCGACCTGACGGCCTCGAACCATAAGGGCGGCTTGGGGCTCGCGGGCACGGACACGACGGGCTACGGCGTCCATTGGACGCTCGAAGTCGTGCGTCGGATTTTGGGCTAAGCGCGCCTAGCGGCGAAGCGACGACGGCGAGCGGGGCAGCTTCCCCGAGCGGCGTTGTCGCTGAACGCGCCGCTTTTCCTTTTTCCGGATCCGTTTCTTGTCGGCCCGCGCGGGTTCCCGCTGGTCTTCGTGGTTGGACGCGAGCGAGGTGTCGTCGGAAAGATCGATCGGCGCCTCGAAGTCGTTCGTCTCGCTCGATTGGAGGCCACCGGTGCTCGAGGGCGACACGAATTCACGGGCTCGCGGCGACTCCATCCCGAGGCAGGCGAGGGCCATGGCGGCCACCATCAGATCGCGTCGTAGCCGGCCACCGAACCCCATCCCCTTCAGGTTCGCCGAGGCGTCCGGTCGCCGCCAGAGCAGAAATTTGTCTTCGCGAGATTTATCCGCGGCTTCAGGACTCGAGCAGATCGGCTTTGATTCGCTTCGTGGGCGCCGCGCCGAGCTCGCGGAGACGCTCCACCTTTCGGAAGACGTTCCCCGGCCCTTCGCGCAGTTTTCCGAGCGCGGACGCGTAAGTGGCCTGGCCGGACTCGAAGACCTTGCCGAGACGTTCGAAGTCTTCGAGGAAGCCCACGAACTTGTCGTAGAGCCGCGCGCCTTCGTTCGCGATCTCCTGTGCGTTGCGGTTCTGGTTCTCGAGACGCCAAATGCCTTCGACCGTCCGCAGGCTCGTGAGCAAAGTCGTCGCCGTCACGATCGCGACGCCCTTCTTCCAAGCGCGCACGGCGAGCTCGCCGTCGTTCTGCATTGCGAGCAGGTAGGCCGGCTCGATCGGCACGAAGAGGAACACGAACTCGGGCGAGCGCAGGCCCTTCAGTCGCGAGTAGTGCTTGTCGCCGAGCTCGTCGACGTGCTTCTGCAGCGAGCGCAGGTGAGCCGCGAGGGCCTGAGCCCGGGCCGCCTCGTCGTCGCTGCGCACGCAGCTTTCGTAGGCCGTGAGCGAGACCTTCGAGTCGATGACGATGTGCTTGTCTTCGGGCAGACGGATGATGACGTCGGGGCGGTAGCGCTCGCCGTCCTCGCTCACGTGACCGGTCTGCGTCGTGTACTCGTGGCCTTCGCGTAGCCCCGAAGCCTCGAGGATACGCTCGAGCACGAGCTCGCCCCAATCCCCCTGGACCTTGGAATCGCCCTTGAGCGCCTGGGTCAGGGATTGCGTCTCGCGCGTCATCCGGTCGTTCAACCCGACGAGACGCTCGATTTCGGCCTTGAGCGCGAAGCGTTCCTTCGCTTCGTTCGAATAACTCGCTTCGACCCGCTGCTCGAAACTGCCGATCTTTTCGCGCAGCGGCTTGAGCAGGGTTTCCAGATTCTTTTCGGCCTGTTCGTTGAAGACCTTGGATTTGGACTCGAGGATGTTGGCCGCGAGCAGTTCGAACTCCGACTTCGTTTGGCGGCGCAGCTCTTCCATGTTCTCGCGCTGCAGGCGCAGCTGCCCTTCGAGGGCACGCTTCTCCGTCTCGAAGGACGCGACTTTGGCCGCGAGCTCGGCGTTGCGGCGCAGTTCGGCCTCGGCCTGCGCGTGGGCCCGCGCCTTTTCGGACTGGGCGCTCTCCGCGACTTCCTCGAGCGAAGCGCGACGGGCTTCACCGGCCGCGTTCTGGCGATTCAATTCGACGTTTTCCTCGCGAAGGCTCGCGAGTTCGGCGGCGCCCGATCCGTCACGACGACGGGCAAGGGCGAGCGTGAGCGCGCTTCCCAAGCCAAGACCCGCGAGACCGCCCAACGCAAGCGAAAGGATATCCATGCTTCGGGTCTAAGCTCTCCCGGGGCTCCGGTCGAGCCCCCAAATTCCGGGATTTAGCCGCGGTTTTTAACGGGCTTGCGCAAGCTTCGCGTTGCTCGCCACGGGGGCCGGGCCCCGGTGCGTCGAGTTCCCCAGCTCGAGGGCGAGGGCCAAGGCGATCTTCGCGAAGATCGCCGAATGGGCGAAGTCCGAACGGCTGTCGATCACGTCGCGCGTCGTGTGGATGTTGCGGTTCATGTCGCGGAAAGTCGCCTCGAACGGCATGAGCGTCGAGAAGCCTTTGCGGTACCACGAAGCGTGGTCGCTGCAGCCGTACCCGCACTTGTCCTCGATGATCTTGGCCTTCAGGTAGTTATCGTTGATCTGCACGAGGACCTCGCGCAGCCAGGGGCTCGTGAAATCCGTCATGCTCGCGAGCGTGTTCGCGCCGCTGCCCGGAAAAAGGGTCATGTCGAGCTGGAGCACGGCGACGACGTCGACGTTGCGGTTCTTGTAGTCGGTCGCGATCTCGGCCGACCCGAGCAATCCCGACTCCTCGCCGGCGTAGAAGAAGAACTCGACGCTACGTTCCGGGCGCGGCTGGGTCACGAGAACCCGCAGCGCTTCGGTCAGGCTCGCGACGCCCGAGGCGTTGTCGTCCGCGCCGGGGGCCTTGCCGCCGCCACCGCCGAAGCCGCCCACGATCGAGTCGAGGTGACCACCGAGCACGAGGACTTCATTCGGACGGGTGCGGCCGGGAAGCCGAACGCGAACGGACTTTTGCGGGGTCGACGTGTGCGAGACGAGCTCGACCGTCACGCCGTTCTGGCCGCGCACGATCTCTTGGAGCTTCGCCTTGAGGGCCTCGACCGGCACGTTCGCGTCGGGCGAGCGGTTGAAGCGGGTCGGGAACGACGAATACCATTGCAAGGTTTCGCCGAGCCGCGACGCCGAAATGCGGTCCAGCGCGGAATCGACGTTCGCGCGGCGAAGCAACGGACGGTTGCGCACGCGCTCGGCGGCCCGAAAGTGGGCCTGCGTCACGGTCTGAAGATCCTTCAGCAAAGCGCGGGCTTGGGCGGGTTTGCTCGTCGACGACTCGAGCACGGAGATTTCCTTCGGGGAAATCATCTCGTAGCCGCCGCAGCGCCCTTTCTCGTGGGCGAGGCGTCCGATCTCCTTCTCGAGGGCGGGCGTCATGTCGACGACCGCCACGCCGAGTTTCGCATCCCGCGCCAAAACCGCGGGGCCGGCCCGGGGCGGCAGGAAGTCCGTGCCGACGAGCGCGAGACCCAGGAGCCAAGTGGTGCCGGAAGCCGAAGATCCAAGCTTTTTCATGAAGAGGAGTTTAGAGGCTCCCACGGGGGTCGCTATCACGGTAAGACTTCTTAAGAGATTTTGGTGGCGCCGCGGCAAATCGCCGAATTTCCGTCATCCTAGCCTTTGGAAAAACTCTTAGACTGGTCGGGCGTGAAAGCTTCCTTCTCCTGGAAAAACCGCTTCTTCCCTCGATCGACCGCGCTAGCTTGGCTTCTCTTGCTAGCCGCCTGCGCTTCGGGACCTCGCGATCCTTCGTCGACGGTGCCACCGGACTTCGACTCCACGAAGGCTTCGCTCGTGGGGGCCGACCTCCAGGCGATCGGCGAGATCCCGCTCTCCGAGAAAGCGCGAGAAACGCTCGCGCTCCTGCTCGAAGGCGCCTTCACCGACGAACAGCGTCGCGTCGAGGCCGTCGACGCGGCCCTCACGAGCCTCTCCGAGAGCACGCCGGGGGAGATCGTCGATCTCTTCGCCTCGCTCCGAAGCTCGGGCGCGTGGACGCAGAAACTCTCTTCGGACAATCCCTTCGCGGACGCCCAGAGCTTCATCGTCGCGGCCGGCGCCCTCAAGGGCGCGCTCGAGAAGCAAGCGGGGCCGCTTAGCCCATCCGCCGATTCGAGCGCCCTGCTCGCGTGGGCCGGCAAGGTCAAGCCCAAGGAACTGCTCAAGGGGCTCAGTCGCCAGGACAAGCTGAAGCTCTACGCCGAGCTCGAACCCCGCTTCCAGCAGGAGCTCCGCATCATCGACGAACTCGTGAAGGCCTTCGCCGAGTCGACGAACTTCAAGATCGAGCCCGAAGCCCAAGGCAAGGTCGTCCGCATCCTCCTGAAGGAATACTTCTCGCGCATCTCGCTCCGGCAGAAGCGCGACATCGTGGTGGACTTCCTGCGGCTTCCCGCGAAGGCGACCTTCGAGGATCGCCTGGGCGCAGTCTTCGGCAACGCTGGCCCGCAGATCCAGAAGATGTTTCAGCTCTTCGCGCGCGATCCCAAGACGGATCCGCGCTTCGCCGCGATCCTCGAGCGACTCGAGAGCGGGGTGAAGGCCGTCCCCTTCGAGGGCCGTGGCGGTATCCACGAACACCTCTTGAAGACCGTTCCGGGGCTCTATCCCTCGCGCATCCTCCGTATCTCGCGCAAACCCGTGGGCACGGGCACCATGTCGCAGGCCCACCGCGCGCTCTACCGTGACGGCGCCAAAGGGGAGCAGGTCATCGTGCTCCGCACCTTAAAGCCCGGCATCCGCGAAGCGATCGCGAGCGAGCAGGCGATCCTGCTCGAAATCGCTCCGATCGTCGAAGCGCTGCCCGAAGTCAAAGGGACGGAGTTCGAGAGCTTCGGCGCGTTCCTCGAAGGCCTCGAGAAAAACGTCGCTTCCGAGCTCGACGTCGACTTGACCGTGCGGAACCAGCAGAAGGCGATCGCGCTCTACCAGAATCGCCTTCAGAAGGAACTCGGCGACGTGAGCCTGGCCGTGCCCGAGGTTTTCAACGCGGGCAATACCCGCGGCGAAGTCATCCTGATGGCCTTCGCCAAGGACTCCGCGCCGATGGCCGAGTTCTTCAAGCACGATCCCGCCAAACGGCTCCAGGTTTCGGAAGCGATCGCGCGCGTCTGGCTCGACGAGGCGCTCTTCGGCTCGGGCTTCTACCACTCCGACTTGCACCAGGGGAACATGCTCGTCTCCCGCCGCGCGGACGGCGGCGTGCTCGTAACCTTGCTCGACTACGGGATGGCCAATTCCATTTCGGCCGAGCAACGGGGAAGCTTCATCCGGCTGGCGGCGCAGATCGCCGCCAAGAACGAAGACGGCGTCGTCGAGACCCTCGAAGAACTGCTCGTAAAAAATCCCGGCCCCGAAAAGCTCCGCCAGGCGGTGCGCGCGGGACTGGCCTCCAATGCCGTGGGTCCCTTGCCCGTTCTGCTCGAAGTCTCCGTCGTGGGCGGCGCGGTCCCCCACGAGTTCTTCGGTTTTGCCCGCGGCTTCGCGCTCGTCGATCAACTCGTGAAGTCGAACGGCGGCCAAGGCGCGGAAGCCCTCGTGTCGGAACTGGCCCTCAAGCGCCTCGGGCGCGAAACGCCTCGACGGATGCTTTCCGCCCTCATCGGGCGGAGCGGGATGAGCGAGAAGGGCGGCATTCCCCTCTCGAACCTGGACATGCTGCGGCTCGCGCGCGAGCAAGTCTCGATGAGTTGCCGTCAGATCCTGGGCCGGCTCAAAAAAACCCGCTAATCGGGAGCCCGCGCCCGGGGTCCCAACGCTTTCGTTTTTGGGGGACCCTCCGGGGCCCAGCGTGTATGTCTAAGGGGACATGAGCGAGGAGTTGGCGCGCGCCCGAAGCTACGTCTTGGCCCTGTTGGCGCGGCGCGATTACCCGCGATCGACGCTCGAAAGAAAACTCAAACTTCGAAAACTGGACTCCGCTTCGATCAAAGTTCTTTTGGACGATCTGACCGAACGCGGGATCTTTCGCGAAGAGCTTTACGTTCGGGCCCGCACTCGTCAACTTCTGCGAAAAGGCGAGGGGCCTCGTCTCGTGAAGGCCCGTCTGAAGCGACAAAAATGCGAAATCGGCGACGCCGACATCGAGGCCGCCCGCGAGATCTTGGGCGAAAATGCCGAGGAACCGCTGCGCCGTTTGGTCGTTAAAACCCTTCTTCGGTGGCGAAGAAAAGGGGAGCTCGAAGCGCGAGAAGTCGAAAGAAAATGCTTTCAGAGTC
>DDRA01000025.1:0-4308 GCA_002343545.1 Bacteriovoracaceae bacterium UBA2428 | reverse complement strand
AATCCTCGCTTTTGCTTCGGCTTATCCGCGAAGAAAATAAGCGGCTGCAAGACAACGAGGCCTGAGTTCGCGTAACCCGCCGCAGCGGATAAAAAACCAAGAGGACGAGCTTTCTAAGAGGGGTGCGATGTCGCGTTTTTTCGTCTTTATAGCGCGATAAGTTAAATTATCGCTGATTATAAGTTACTGACATCTTGCAGATAACTCGTTTTGTCCTACCATAAGATTGATGGGCGCTTTAAAATCCGTTTTTGGTCGCGGAATCGGCGTTGGAATCCGACTAGCGGTTCGCAAAGTCGGGGCCTGGATCCGTGGGAAGCGCAAGAAAACGGCGATCGAAAACGGTGCCGAATCCCACCCGAAGAAGCCCCAAAAACCGCGAAAAAAGCGCGTTTCTTTACCCCCTCCGGAAGCGGATTATTTGCCCCAAGTCGCGGCGCCCGTTTTGCCGGTCTCGGCGCTGCCGCGCATCAGCCCGATTCCGGCCTTCGAGGAATTTTCGGCCGTTCAGCTTTCGGCGCACACGAAAAGGGCCTACAAAAAGGACCTCCAAGACTTCTTCGCGTGGAGCAAAACCCAGGGCATTTGGGAGTTCTGGAATGCCGAGTTATCCCCCGTGCATATCGCGCGTTACCGCGATTCCCTGACGGAGCAGCGGAAGCTCGCGAAGGGCACGGTCACGCGCAAAATCGCGGTCCTCAAGAGCTTCTTCAAGTGGGCCAAGGCGCGGGGCTGGATCGACGCGAATCCGGCCGAGCTCGTGCGTGCTTTCCCGCAGACGCAGGACTCCAAGACTTCCTTCCTGTCGGAAGAAGAAATCCATGCTTTTTTGGGCCGGCTGGAGCGGCGGGACGAATCGCGACTGTCGCGGCAGCAAAACCGCGTCGTCATCGAGACGTTGCTCATGCTCGGGCTACGTCGTTCCGAAGCCTCGGCCATTCGGGCCGGAGACCTGGAATGGAGCGACGGGCGTTGGCTGTTGAAGGTCAAAGGGAAGGGCGACCGGGAACGCCGCCTACCGCTGCCGCCCAAGCTCTTGCTCACTTGGAGTCGGTGGTGGAATCGCATCAACGAAGAGGCGCCCCGCCTCGCCGGACTCGAGCAGAACCCGGGGGCTTGGATGGATTGGCTCAAACGCCACGCGGCCCAACCTTTGCTCATCTCGACGAAAGCGCCGAGCTTCGACGTCGCGCTCGCGCCCTCCGACATCGCGCGCGTCGTGCGCCGATCGGCGCGCTTGGCGGGCCTTCCGCAGCGCGTGCACCCGCACATGCTGCGCGCGACGGCCATCACGCAGGCGCTCGACGCGGGCGCCACGCACCGTGGCGTGCAGCAGATGGCGGGTTGGACGAGCCCGCTCATGATCACCCGCTACGACAAGAAGCGCATGGACCCGCGCTACTCCGCGATCCACTTTCTCAAGTACGCGCAGGTCGATCAGCGCGCCGAGGCCGGCGGCATCTCGCCGCAGGCTTCCGACGAAGCGGCCCCCACGGAGCGGAAGCAGTCGACGACGGCCTGGCCCGCGACGTAGCTGTCCACGCCCATGCAGATCGCGGCGTGCTCCACGCCAACGCCACGCACGCAATTCACGATGTAGCCCACGTTCGCGGAATTCGGACCCAGGCCGCGGCAAGCGATGGCCGCATTCGCGCCGACCTTCGCCACGCAGTCCGCGATGTCGTTCACCTCAAAAGAACTCTTCACGCCTTGGCAGGCGATGACGGCGCCGGGCCCCACGCGGTCCACGCAGCGTTTGACGTAGGTCGCCTCGGTCGAGGTCTTCACCCCGCTGATGCGCCCGTTCACGCCCAAGGCTTCTTCCGCCTGCGCGGAAGTCGCGGCCGCAAATCCGGTGAGAAGGACGAAGCGAAGTTTCTTCATGTCGCTACGCTATCCCGACGGCCAAAAACTTCAACGGGCGTTTTGCCGCCCTTCGCTCCGGCAGCGGGGCGAAATTTCCGGGGGGACTTGATTGGAGCGCGCGAAGGCCCGAAAACTAGATCCGCGCGCACCCATAGCTGAACTGGATAGAGCACCAGACTTCGAATCTGGGGGTTGTAGGTTCGATTCCTGCTGGGTGCGCCATTTCACGAAGCGAGCGAGTCCGAAGTTTAGGAGCACGCCCTCCCCACGAAGACGGAACTCGACACCGCCTCGGACCCTTCTCTCCGCGCGAAATTCTTTTACCAGCCTCGGGACGAGGATCGGCCGCCGTTCGAGGTTTGGGGCTTCGCCAAACTCACGGCGACCTGACGGCCCTCGATGTCGGTTCCGTTCAGGGCCGAGATCGCTTGGTTCGCGAGCGCCGCCGATTCCATTTCGACGAAACCAAAGCCGCGCGCGCGGCCCGTGTCGCGATCCTTCACGATTTTGACCGAACTGATCGGGCCGACGGCGTTGAAGGCGTCTCGCAGCGCGTCCTCGGTAACCGAGAAGGCAAGGTTTCCGACGAAGAGTTTGTTTTCCATGTTTCTGTTCTCCTTAGGTAACGATCTTCCGGCGTCGCGAGATTGCGGCGCCAAGAAGAATGAGGTCCGAGGTTGGGGTCGTTAAACGGACGCGACGCCCGCGGGCGCCCAGACGACCGAGATGTCGCTTCCCATGAAACGACTCCCGTTGAGTTTTTCGATGCAGGCGGCGGCGTCGCGCGAGTCGCTCATCTCGAGCAGGCCGCGGCCGACGAAGCGGAGCAAGACGGGATCGCGTGCGATCTGCAGTCGCGTGACTTCTCCGAAGTCGGAAAATAACTTGAGGAGCTGTGACGAGGTCGCTTCGAGGTGAAAGCTCTTGAAAAGGAGTTTGCCGGTCATGAGAATCCCGATGAGCTGCTCTCCCTTGGTTCCGCGGGAAGCGGGACCTTATGGAGATCCTGATAAGGTATTCGGGATAGACAAACGAAGTGGGAATTCGCTTCCGATCAGACGGATAAACTTATGAGCGCCCCGGTTTAAGGCTTGGGGCTAGAGTACCTAGTGTACCAGCCTCACGCCACAATAGATAGAGCCGTCTCTCCGCGCGTCCCTTTTTGAGTTGGGCGACCGCCATCTCGCCGCGCCCACGAGAGCGCGACGAGCTTCGGGGGCTGATCCGAGGCGAGTCCCTACTTCCCGAGGAAGCCGTCGATGATGCGCTTCATCTCGGAAGGCGGGGGCGGCGCGCCGTACTCGCAACCGCGCTCGTCACCCGGCTCGCCGTCGTGCAAACGGCTGATGCGCGGCGCGAGGCCCGTGGGGTGGGCGCGTCGCTGCAGAAAGCCCACCACGAGCGAGCTTGGGCAGAAGGCGACCTGGCCGTTGGCGTCGACGAGGGTCTCCGACTTCGGCGTCGGGAGCTTCTGGGCTTTCACGTAGGCCTCGAAGGCCCGCGCGTCTTCCCCGGACGCGAAGCCCTCGCGCGCGAGCACGCGGGCGCGCGCTTCGGGCGTCGAGAGATCCGCGACGATCGGCAGCTCCGGTCCCTCGAGCTTCGATCCGCTCGGATCGAAGTAGCGCGCGATCTCGTTACGGCGCGCGATGAGCTTGTACGCGAGCGCGCGTTGCATGAAGAGCGGCCAGCGGCTGACCGACACGATCTCTTCGATGTCCGCGCGCGAGAGCGACAGGATCTTGCGGGCCATCCAAAGGCCGTCCGCGTAGGTCGCGTTCTCCCAGGACGTCGGATGGTAGAGCATGGGGTCCTTGAAGTAGAGCTGCTTCTGGTTCTTGAAGCGGCTCAGAAACTTGGAAGGGCCCCCGCCGGGCGCGAGCGACACGAAGTCCTCGCCCGTGCTGAGCTCGTTCACCTGACCGACCGAAACGACGCCGCCCAGGCTAGCGCCCATGTCGTGCTGCGTTTCCACGTAGTCACGGCCGCCGGACGCGTTGGCGATGAGCGACCCGACGTTGTTCTCGTCCTTCGCGTCGATGTTCGCGATCCAGTAGTTGAAGAGCGCGAGTCCACGGGCGACGCGATCCTCGTTCGCGCCGAGGGCGCTGTAGGAGGCCGCGCCCCCGCGCAAGACGAGATTCTTCGAGGGACGCAGTTCCTGCGAGGCTTCCTTGAAAGTCACGTAGACGCGACCGACGTAAGCCGCCCGCTGGGCCGCCGGGACCTTGGCGAGGATCGTGGCGACGTTCTGGGTCGTCAGCGTGCCGCTCGAATCGAGGTAGGGCTTCACGTTGAAGGTGAACTTCGACTCCATGAGGCACTTCTCGAAGGCGTCCAGCGTGGAAGGCGTTTCGCAACCCGTACCGCCGGCCTTCGGCAGCACGAGCACGAGTTCTTCGGCCCCGCGGCCGCTCACGTAAACGAGGTCCCTCGTCTTGC
>DDRA01000166.1:46632-54638 GCA_002343545.1 Bacteriovoracaceae bacterium UBA2428 | reverse complement strand
TTTACTGCGGGTTTGGCGCCTACTTCATCGGAGCCGTGCAGATCCTCATCTACGCGGGCGCGATCTCAGTGCTTTTCGTGTTCGTGGTCATGCTTTTGGACCTCAAACCGTTCCCCGTGAACATTCCGGGCTCCTCGCTCGGCAAGGTTCTCGCGGTCGTCGCGGGCGCTGGTTTTCTCGTGGCGCTCGGGATGAGCGTGCTGCCGGGGCTGCACGGCGCGGCGAACGTCGCCGGCGAAGCCGAGACGGCCAAAGCTGTTTCGCTCCGTTTCCTTTCGAAGTACATGCTTCCGTACCAAGTCACCGGCCTCATGATTCTCTCCGCCGTGGTCGGCGTGGTCGTTTTGGGCCGTCCGCGTAAGGAGAAGAAGGCATGAGCGAGCTGCAGTTTCACCTGGGTCTGGCGTTCGCGCTTTTCTCCCTGGGGGTCGTCGGTTTCTTGGCCCGTCGTTCCGGCGTCATCGCGCTCGTTTGCCTCGAGCTCATGCTGAACGGCGTGAACCTGGCGTTGGTGACGTTTTCGAACTTCCACAAGAACGCCGAAGGTTCCTCGCTCTTTCTCTTTGTGATCCTCGTGGCGGCGGCCGAAGCGGCCATCGCCTTGTCGATTCTCGTGGCGCTCTACCGTCGTACGGGTTCGGTATACCTGGACGACTTCAAGTCCTTGAAGGGATGAGGTGATAAGTGGATCTTCCCCTTGAGCCCCTGCTCCGTTGGATCATTTTGCTGCCCGTGATCGGGGCCATCCTGAACGGCGTTTTCCTGCGTTCGAAGAACGGCATCCTCTCCGGACTGCTGGGAACCGCCGCGGCCGTCGGTGCCTTCATCGTGACGTTGGTGGTGATCGGCCGCGTTCCGGACTCGCACGGAACCGTGCTCGCCCTCGACCCTTGGTTCACCTGGATGAAGACGGGCGACCTCGAAGTCGCCTTCCAGCTCGAAGTCACGCCCTTGACTCGGGTCATGCTGCTCGTTGTGACGGGCATCGGCTCGCTCATCCATCTCTACGCGACGGGATACATGTCGCACGACAAGTCGCCTTGGCGCTTCTTCGCGTACTTGAACCTTTTCCTCGCGGCCATGCTCAGCCTTATCCTTTCGTCGAACCTCGTCGGGGTCTTCCTCGGTTGGGAAGGCGTGGGTCTCTGCTCCTACCTTCTGATCGGATTTTGGTTCGAGAAGGACGAGAACGCGGCGGCCGGCATGAAGGCCTTCGTCACGAACCGCGTCGGCGATCTGGGCTTCGTCTTGGCGCTCATGGTGATTTTCGCGTACACGCGCACTTTCGAGATGAGCAAGCTCGTCGAGATCGCGCAGGCCGGCCAGATTCCCGCGTGGGTCTGGCTGACGGCGGCGGCCGGTATCTTCTGGGCTTCGACCGGTAAGTCGGCGCAGATCCCGCTCTACGTTTGGCTGCCGGACGCGATGGCCGGTCCGACTCCGGTCTCGGCGCTCATCCACGCCGCGACAATGGTGACCTCGGGAGTCTTCCTCATCACCCGGGTGTGGCCGATTTTTGCCGGCCAGCCGGCCGTGCTGGACGTCGTGCTGTGGGGAGGCCTGGCGACGGCTTGGATCGCCGCACTTACGGCGCTCACCCAACGCGACATCAAAAAAGTCCTCGCTTACTCCACCGTTTCGCAACTCGGCTTCATGTTCGTGGCGCTCGGTTGTGGCAGCCCCGCGGCGGCGCTCTTCCACGTCGTCACGCACGCTTGCTTCAAGGCGCTCCTCTTCCTCGGCGCGGGTTCCGTCATCCACGGCATGCACGAGAAGCAGGACCTCTTCGAGATGGGCGGCCTTCGTCACCACATGAAGTGGACCCATTTGACCTTCCTGGCCGGCGTCTTGGCCATTATCGGCTTCCCGCTGACGTCGGGTTTCTTCTCGAAGGACATGATCATCGCGAAAGCGATGATTCGCGGCGCGGTTCCGGGGATGCTCCTGATCGGGGCGGCCCTCGTGACTTCGTTCTACATGGTCCGGGCCTACACCCTCGCGTTCTGGGGCGAAGCGCGTTCCAAGGAAGCGGCCCACGCGCACGAAAGCTCGCCGATCATGCTGGCTCCGCTCGTCGTACTGGCGGTGCTTTCGATCTTCGTCGGTTGGTTCGAGACCCCGGAGGTTTTCCACGGCCCGACGAAGTTCTCGAACTGGGTGCTGCAAAGCTGGTACGGCGTCAGCCCGGCCGGTCACGAAGGGCACTTGAGCCACGCGATGGAGTGGATCTTGATGGGCGTCGTTTCGGCGCTCTCGCTCGGCGTGGCGTGGTACTCCTTCACGAAATACCGGGTCTTCCGCCACGGTGGGTCGAAGGCGACGGCTCTTCACCGGGTCTCCGAGAACAAGTTCTACGTCGACGAAATCTACGCCTTCTTGATTCTGCGTCCGCTTAAATTCGCGACGGGCAAGGTCACCAAGTTCGTGGATGTCTACGTCATCAACGGATTCTTGCATGCGCTGAGAGACGGCGCCCGGATTTCGGGTCAGGTCCTTTCGCTCTTCCATACGGGCAGCGTCCAAGTCTATGGATGGTATTTGGCCGTCGGAACCGTGCTCGTGCTTCTGTTCGTAAGGTGGTGGGCAGTATGACGCTTCTTTTCTTGGCCTTGCCCTTCGTGGGCGCGCTCGTCTTGTTCCTTCTCGGAAAAAAGGCTCGCTTTGCCCAGGTCTTCAACTTGGTTCTTCAGCTTGCTTGGCTCGCGCTCATGTTCTTTGTGCACGGGCAGAGCCGCGAAATCGCCGGCAACGGCGGTTTTCCGCTCGTCTACTCGTGGAAGTGGCTGCCGCAGCTCAAGTCGAGCCTCAGCCTCGGGATCGATGGCTTGAACCTTCCGCTTCTCTGGCTCACCGTGATCTTGTCGCTTTGCCTTGGGCTCTACGCCTACGGCAAGGACAAGCTGGATGGTTCTTACCTCGGACTCTTTTCGGTGCTGAACGGAGCTACGGTCGGTTCGCTCCTCGCGGCGGACGCGCTGGCGTTCTACATCTTCTGGGAATTCATGCTCATTCCGATGTACTTCCTCATCGGCAAGTGGGGATCGAAGAACCGGGTCTACGCCGCGCTCAAGTTCTTCGCGATGACGATGGGCGGATCTCTGCTCATGCTGCTAGCGATCGTCGCGTTGGCCTTCCGCCCGGACGTCTCGGATCTGGGCTGGCACAGCCTCACCCAGCTCGCGTTGCCGTGGGACGGCCAGTGGAACTCGTGGCAAGGGTTGCTCTTCGTGGGATTCTTCGCCGCTTTCGCCGTCAAGATCCCCGTCTGGCCGCTCCACACTTGGTTACCCGACGCGCACACCGAAGCGCCCACCGGCGGTTCCGTCATCCTGGCCGGCGTTCTCTTGAAGCTCGGCGTCTACGGACTTCTCCGTTGGTGTTTGCCGATCGTTCCGCAGGCCTCCATGGCCGCGGCGCCGCTGATGTTTGCGCTCGGAGTCGCCGGCATCCTTCTCGGGAGCTTCGCGGCTTGGCAGCAAACCGACATCAAGCGACTCATCGCCTATTCGTCGGTGGCCCACTTGGGATTCATGGTCCTCGGGGTTTTCTCCGGGAACGTCGAGGCCATGCAAGGCGCCGTCTTCCAGAATATCGCGCACGGACTCAGCACCGGAGCCATGTTCCTCATCTTCGGCATGATCTACGATCGCACGCATAGCCGGGAACTCGACGCCTACGGCGGCTTCGCCAAGGATCACGCTTGGATCGCGACGCTTTTCTTGGTCGCGGTCTTCGCGAGCGTTGGCATGCCGGGCCTGCCGGGCTTCGTCGGCGAATTCCTGGTCTTGGTCGGGACCTTCGCCGTCGCGCCTTGGACGGCCGTGCTGGCTTCGCTCGGCGTTCTCTTGGGTGCGGTTTACATGCTGACGCTTGTTCGCAAGATGATGTTCGGACCGACTTCGTCGCTCGTCGCTTCGCATCCGGTGCGTTTGGGTTGGAACGAGTGGGCGGCGATCCTGCCGCTCATCGCGCTCATGCTTTACCTTGGATTCGGCGCCCAGACTTTGCTGGGTCTTTCGGAAACGGATCTCCGCGAGCTCGCGGTGAAATTGAGGTAACCCGGAAATGAACTCGTTTCTCGACGAATCCGTCTTTACCCTGAATAGCGGCGAGTGGCGGGCCTTGGCGCCCTACCTTTACCTCTCGGCGGGTCTCGCGCTCGCGACGATCGCCGCGGGTTATCGTTGGTCGCGGGCGGCACTTCGGGTGCTGGCCACGATCGTGCTCGTGCCCTTCATGCTGGCCCTCGTTTGGGACCTTCGTGTTCCTCCGCAGTTCGTCTTCGGTACCTCGCTCGAAGTGAACGCGTTGACCCGCATCGCGGGGGCGCTCGTTTCGGCCTTGGCCCTACTTTCGGCGTTCTTCACGAAGAGCACCGAAGAACGTGACCATCCGGAGTGGCTTTTGCTGCTTTTGACCTCGGTTTTGGGAATGTCCCTCCTGCCGGGCACGCGCGATTGGGTTTCGTTCTTCGTGGCGCTTGAGACCCTTTCGATTCCGGCCTTCATCCTGGTGGCCCTGGATACGAACCGCGAGAAGAGCCTGCAGGCGGGACTTAAGTACCTGCTCATGGGCGCCTTCGCCTCGGCCATCTTGCTGATGGGTATCGCGCTCTTTTACGGCTTCTCGGGCAGCCTCGATTTCGAGAAGACGCGCGAGATGCTCTCGGGCCCCAGCCCGGTCGGACGGGCCCTCGCGGTGACGGCGTTCTTGCTGGTGAGCGTCTCGCTCGCCTTCAAGGTCGCGCTGGCGCCCTTCCACATGTGGGCGGCGGACGTTTACCAAGGATCCCCGACGGGCGTCGCGGCTTTCCTCGGAACGGCCACGAAGGTCAGCGTCTTCGCCGGTCTCATGGTTATGCTTCAGTTGACGGGGGCCTACGCGCTTCCCGAAGTCGTCAAGGTCTTGATGGCGTTGTCGATGATCAGCGTGGTCGTCGGTAACTTGGTCGCGCTCGCGCAGACCAAGATCCGCCGGATGCTTGCCTATTCCGGCGTCGCGAACGCCGGATACGCGGGGCTCGCGATGGCCGCCGGTCCCGAGTCGATGACTTCGGTGCTCGTGGCGCTCGGGCTCTACGGTGCGGCGCTGATCTGCGTACTGGCGTGGACGGAGTCCATGATTTCGAGCTCGGGCCGAGCGTCGCACGAAGACGTGGCCGTTTCGGAGCTGGGCGAGCTTTTGGCGCCGCGGTCGGCTTGGATGGTGGGAAGCTTCGCGCTCGCGATCTTCTCGATCGCCGGCTTGCCCCCCCTGCCCGGCTTCCTGGGTAAGTACCTCTTGCTCCAGGACATCTGGCGCGCGGGTCACGTCGCTTCGGCGGCGGTGCTCGTGCTGGGCTCGCTCCTGGGCCTGGCTTACTACCTCCGTCTCTTCATGCCCCTCTTCCAGGCGGGGACTTCCGCGAAAAGCGGCACCCGCGCGTCCTTCGGGGCGACTTTTGCGGGCGTTCTCTCGACGATTCTTCTCTTTGCGGCGCTTCTGGGTTTTAGCCGGATGACCCAATGGGTAGAATACGTCGAGGGCTTCGCTCGATGACGGATGATAATTCTCGGATCTTCAAAATCGGTCGCTCCGAAACGACGATCGTAGGGTCGGACCGACGCATCCAAATCCGGATGTCGTCGGGCAAGATCTACGGGCCCTACAGTCGGGTCGATGGATTGAAGTTCATCGTCGAAGGGCGTCTCAAGGGAGACGAGTCGGTTCTTGTCGAGGGCGAAAGCGCTTGGCGGCCCCTGAGCTCCGACACCGAGTTTTTCGATGCTTTGCAGGAAGCTTTACTTGGCGTTCCGGCGCCCAAGAAGAAGGACCTTCCCTCGGCCCCGGCGGTCGTCGCTTCTCGACCGGCGGACGAATCGGAAGACGAACGTACGCAGATCGTCGCCGCTAAGAACGCGCTCACTCCGAAGCTTCCTTCGGCCCCCGCGCCTTCCCCTTCCGCGCCCGCGTCCCGCCCGGAGGTGGCGCCTCGCACATCCGCGCCGTCCGGATCGACCCGCCCGCCCGTACCCACTTCCCTCGCGTCGCCCCCGGAAGCGATGCCATCTCCTCCGGCGCCTCGAACGGAGGCCTCGAGCGGTCGGCCGAAGTGGGTCTTGCCGCTCGCCGTTGTCGCCGCCCTGGGCGGCGGGCTTTACTTCGTCGGCCAAAAAAATTCGGCCCCCGACAACCGGCCCGCCGGTCCCCTCACGCTCGGCGCTTCGAAACTCGCTTATTTTCGCTCCATCGAGGCGCTCGTCGCCGGACAGAGCTTTGCGATACCCGCTTTGCCGGCGCAGCTCGAAGGCGTTCCGGGTTGGCCATTGCCCGAAGGCGAAGGCGCTCACGTGTGGCTCGCGGATTTTCGCGAGGCCGTCGCCGAGACCGATCCGAAGATCCTCGGCCTCGCCTCGCATTGGGGTCGCTTGGCCTGGGACGCGCTTTGGCTTTCGGCCTGCTTGGAACCCGTATCGCCGGGCCTCTCGGCGAATCTGTTGCGCGACTCTCGCGTGATCTTCGACGAGCTCGTCACGCGCGGGCTCGTGCCGGCGCAGATGCTGGCCCTCTTCAAGGGCGCCCGTGACATGATCGAAGGGCGTTTCGAGGAAGCCGTGCCTAGTCTCGCCGCCGCCGGGGAGTCGCCGCTCGCCAAAGCGCTGGCCGACGAAGCGGCTTGGTTCGCTTGGGTCGCGCAGGATGGCAAGGGGGCTTTTCGTTCGATCGTCGCCGGAAGCGAACTCGATAGCTTGGTCTTGGATCTCGGCGCGAAGGCCCGCGCGGCTCTTAGTGCGAAACCCGCCGAAGTCGGAAACTGGCTCGTACAGTTGGCCTACGAGGATCCGCGGAGCTTGCAGCTTTGGCTCGTTTCGGCGCTCGCCAACGTGCGGGCCAATCGGGTGCAGAACGCGCAGAGATTCTATCTGGCCGGCCTTTCGTCGCTCAGCCTTTATCCGCATTCCTTCCAGACTCTCTACTGGAAGAACTACGAAAGCTTCCTGAACAACTTCGCTCGGCAGGAGACCGCCAGCCGTGCGCGCGACAACCGTCGGATGCTCGAGGAAAAATCGATCGACCCGAAAGCCTGGTGGGACTTCGAAGCGGAGGGGCTGAGCACGAGCTCGATTCTTCAGGAGATCCTCGCCCGCTCGGAGAAGGGCGTACTGAATGCGAGCGACCTCGCGGTGCTGGAAGTCCTCGGTCAAGTCGTCCCAAACGGCGCGACGGCGCTGCTCACGACGGCCGAGCATTGGGCGCTCGACGGAAACTTTACCAAGGCGCGCGAAGTCTTCGGGAGCGTGGCGAAGCTCGAACCCGCGAACGTGCGGGCCCAGGGCGGACTCGTTTGGGCGAACGCGAAACTCTATCGCTTCGACGAAGCGCTCGATGCTTTGGATCGCGTCGTTCAGGCGCGCGCGAGCGTGCCCGAGGATCTCAAGTTCAGCGGCGTCTTGCATTCCATCGCGCGCGATCCCGACAAGGCAACGCAGGATTTTCAAGCTTACCTTAAGCAAGCGCCGCAGGATGCCTGGGGCCACTTCTTCCTAGCGCGTCACTGGCTCGAACAGGGCAAGAACGTGGATTGCCTTCGTTCGGCGACCCTCGCGTTCAACCACGGCGCGGGCGAGCTGAAGCAACGCGCGCAGCTTCTTCTCTTCCACTGCAGCATTCTCGCGGGAATCGATGCGAAGAAGTCGATCGGCGACCTGAAGGCCCTTACCGATGCCGATCCGGCGGCGATCCACCTGCGCTTGGCGTACGCCGACGCGCTCGTGGCGATGGACCTTCTGACCGATGCGGTTAGCTACGTTCGCGACTCGATCGCCGTCTTTCCGAAGTCCTACGAACTTCGGCTCAAACTCGGCGATCTCTACGCCAAGCAGGGCAACTACGATTCGGCCGTCGCGTTCTATTCGCGGGCGGGTCGGGATCGGCCCCGCGCGGCCGAGGGCCGGGTCAAGATCGCGAAGATTTTCGAAGAGCAGAAGCGCTACCTCGAGGCAGGTCAATCGTTCGAAGCCGCCGGT
>DDRA01000166.1:36150-46531 GCA_002343545.1 Bacteriovoracaceae bacterium UBA2428 | reverse complement strand
TCAATCGTTCGAAGCCGCCGGTCGCGTCGAGCCGGGATATCCGGAGATCTGGCTCCTGGCGGCCCGCGCCTACGACAAGGCGGGCCGGGTGCAGGAAGCCGCCGCGATGTATCGGCGCGAGATCGAAGCCCGCCCGGCCGTCATCGCTTCCTTCATCGAAGCTTCCGAATTTTTGCTGAAGATCAACGCGCCTCAGGAAGTTCCCAAACTCTTCCAGAGCTTTTCGAGTGATTTTCACGGGGATCCGCGCGTGATGACTCGTCTTTCGCAAGCCTACCTGGCGCTGCGGGATTTCGCGAACGCGCGGAGTTTCGCGGCGAGCGCGATCAAGGCCAGCCCGAAGACGGCCGAGCCTTACTACGTACTGGGCGCGGTCTTCGAGCAGGAGTCCCAGTTCGCGGAGTCCAAGAAGTACTACGAGACCTATCTGGAGCTCTTGCCTGGCGCTCCGGATTCAGCCGTTTTAAGAAGAAAGATCGGCAGCCCGCCGTTTAATGTGGAGTGAGAAGTCATGCTTGATTGGAGAAGAATCGTTCAGAACCCCGACGCTTTCCGTAAGTCCTACGGAGATCGCGGCCTGTCGTCGGCGGACGTCGCGAAATTCTTGGACTCCATCGAGACGCTCTCGAAAGATCGCGTGAAGTCGCAAACCGAAGCCGACGCGCTCAAGGCCGAGCGAAACGTCGTTTCGGAGCAGGTCGCGAAGCTCATGAAGGGCGGCCAGAAGGCCGAAGCCCAGTCCCTTATCGAAAAGGGCAAGGAGATCGGCAAACGGATCGAAGCGGTCGAAGGCGGTTTCGTCGAGATCGACGCGCGCTTCGAGCGGGCGCTCGAGATCATTCCGAACTGGCCGCACGAGAGCGTCCCGGTCGGCAAAAGCGAGAAAGACAACCCGGTCGTGCGCGAATGGGGCGAAAAACGCAAGTTCTCGTTCCAGCCGCTGAGCCACGACGAAGTCGGCGAGAAAAACGGCCTGCTCGACTTCGAGCGCGCCGCCAAGACGAGTGGCGCTCGTTTCACCTTCTTGCGCGGCGGCCTCGCTCAACTCGAGCGCGCGCTCGCGAGCTTCATGCTCGATCTCCACCGCGGCAAAGGCTACGAGGAGATCAATCCTCCTTACATGGTGAACGCCGCGACGATGTACGGCATCGGCCAGTTTCCGAAGTTCGTCGAGGACGTGTTCAAGCTTGAGGGCCAGGACAAGTACCTCATCCCGACGGCGGAGGTTCCGGTGACGAGCCTTTTCGCGGGCGAAATCGTTCCCGACGAGATCCTTCCGAAAAAATTCATGTCGTTCACCCCCTGCTTCCGTTCCGAAGCGGGCTCCTACGGCAAAGACACCAAAGGCCTCATTCGCCAGCACCAGTTCCACAAGGTTGAGCTCGTGAAGTTCACGCGCCCCGAGGAAAGCCTGGCGGAGCTCGAAGGCATGGTGGCCGACGCCGAGGACGTGCTCAAGAAGCTCGAAATCCCCTACCGAACGATCCACCTTTGCACGGGCGATATGGGTTTCAATTCGCGCAAGACCTACGACATCGAGGTTTGGCTGCCGGGTTCCGTCTTTGACGTCCAGGGCGGTGGCCGTGGTTGCTATCGCGAGATCTCGTCGTGCTCGGACTGCGGCGACTTCCAAGCGCGCCGCTCCAAAATCCGCTTCAAGCCGAAGGGCGGCAAAGGAACCCAGTTCGTGCACACGCTGAACGGATCGGGTCTCGCGGTCGGCCGCACGCTCGTCGCGGTCATGGAGAACTACCAGCTCGAGAACGGCGACATCGAGGTTCCCACGGTCCTTCGTCCGTACATGGGCGGCCTCGAAGTCATTAAGGGCATCCGCTAGGCGGGTCGGGTTCACGGTGAAACCCAAGCTTTCGCGCTCCGATCGGGACTGGAGCGTCTACATGCGGCGGGCGATGGAGCTCGCCGCGATCGCCGAAGCCAAGGGCGACGTGCCGATCGGCGCGCTCGTCGTCAACCTGGACGGCAAGATCATCGCCGAGGCCCACAACGAACGCGAGATCCGCAAGGATCCCACGGCGCACGCCGAGGTCATCGCGCTTCAGCGGGCTTCCGAGCTCGAAAAGCAGTGGCGTATGACGGGCTTTACCTTGGTCGTCACGCTTGAGCCTTGCGTGATGTGCGCCGGCGCGCTCTCGCTTTCGAGGATTGACCGCATCGTGTTCGGCGCGAGCGACCCGAAGGCGGGCGCGACGGGCTCGCTTTACAGCATCCACGACGATGCTCGACTCAATCACCGCATGGAGCTCATAGGCGGAGTCCTCGAGGAAGACTGCCGGGAGCAGCTGAAGGCCTTCTTTCGTTCGAAACGTGCCACGTAAGGCTTGGAAATAATTAAAATATCTTCTGCCGCTTTTTTCTTGATTCCGTGTGTCTTTGGGCTTATCCCTTGGCTTCTCCAATCGTGCACCCATAGCTCAATTGGATAGAGCATCAGACTACGAATCTGAAGGTTATTGGTTCGATCCCAGTTGGGTGCGCCACTTTAGAAATTCAGAAAATTCATAAGTTTGAGAGAGACCATTTTCGATGGTTTCGAACTCGATGCCTTCATCTGACAACCGGCAGCCACGTACCCGTAAGCGGTTGGTATATTGACGGTCCATTGGTGCAACGACGAGCTAGTCCAATGTATGTTGTTGAGGAGGAGAACAAATGAAAAAATATCTTGCTTTGCTCGGTGTCTGCGCGATGTCCATGACCGGTGCTTTCGCTAAAGAATTGGTAGTTTCTTGCGCCGTGAACGGCGTTTCCATTCATGAACGTCTCACTGATAAAGAAAACCGCTACCAACTGACTCTTCCGGGGAAAGACGTCAGTTTCTATATCCTATCTTACACCGCGCAGGAAACCGGCCAGAACGGCGAGGCGACGGGCAAGACGGTCCGATTCACACGATACTTGCCCGTGGGATCTTGTCTCCTATCCGAATCTAACTGAATGTTTTAGTCTTCAGGTCGGCGCACTCAGTTCTAAAGTCCGCCAGTTGGGTGCGCCACTTTATAAAGCCAAATAATTCATTCAGTTGTGACGAGACCGTCCGACGGGTTTCGAACTACGGGAAATAAACAAAGCCCTCGTACAACAAGCGTCGCACGAGGGCTTTGTTTCAGCGATCTCTGAGTTTTCTAATCCCGCGGTTAGTAGATCGAGTTGCATTCACCGGAAGCGACGAGCTTCTGAATCTTCTCGACGGCTTCGTCGATGGCATTGATCAGTTGGTAACCGACCACAGGGTAGTTCGGCGAGGTCCCCCAGGTGGGCTCCCACTCGACCCTTTTGGTTCCTTTGTAGATACGAACCTTGAACTCGACCTGATTCATGTCGGTCTTTTCAGTCGCACGTCCCGCGGAATCGATCTTAACTTTGTTGGGACCAATTTTATAATAGCAAACGGGAAGGTCTTGCGCCAAGGCCGGCAGCCCCGCTATCAATGCGCCGAGAAACATTGCGGATTTCAACATAGATACTCCTTTAGGCTTTTTTAGGTTGTGACCTGTCTTGCAGTTTTAGGGCCAATACTAGCCACTTCATCTAGTGAATATCTTGAGACTCCCTTAGGGCTTAGACAGTTTTTGTCGGCCAGGGGTTTAAAAGTTAGACGGCTACGCCGCTCTGAAGCAGTTCTAAAGTCCGCCAGTTGGGTGCGCCACTTTAGAAATCCCATATTTTCCAAGATATACAGATAGACCAAATGGGAACTATCGAAGCGATCCTTTGTCTCAAGCGATTGAGTCGCGATACAGACGCGGAGGCTCTCCAGAGAATACTTGAGGCCGCGCCCACCTACTCAATGCGGATCTCGGGTGCGCTTCCCCTTTCAACCGATGCCGAAGCCGTCTTCGTGGCCCTTCCGCCGGGTGTCGAATTTGCGAACAAGTTCGTGTTCGGAATCTACCTTAAAGACAAACTTATCGGCTTCATTGATCTCATTCGTGGATACCCGGATGCCCGCGTCGCAATGCTCGGGCTTCTGATCCTTTCTGAAAAATTTCAGGCGCAGGGCCTTGGCCGGAGGGCTTACAGATTGATCGAGGACGTCGTGCGAGGATGGGACGGAATGTCTACGATTCGTATTGGTGTCGTTGAGTCGAACGCTCAGGTCCGCTCATTTTGGGAGAGATGTGGGTTCGTATCGACAGGAGTGTCTAAGCCCTACGAGAACGGAAATATCCGGTCTCAAACGATCGTTCTTGAGAAAAGTCTTTATCCTTAGCCCGCGCATGCGGTTCTAAAGTCCGCCAGTCTGGTGCGCCACTTTGTAAAGCCAAACTACACGGACGGATTCGTCGGATAAACGAGTTCGAAAATCTCGCAGATCACCGGCATATCCTCGTGGGGCTCGCGCCCCACGAGTTTGCAAGCGCCCTTGAAAAACTCCCAGTGGGCCCGGCGCCAGTGAGCAAGGCTGCCGTCGCCCTCGCCTTCCGTTCGTGCGTAGGCTTCGTCGATCTCGGAGTACTTTCGCGCGAAAACTTCGCTCGTTCGGATAATGCAAAGCGGCTCGCGTGAGGAATTGAGGATAACGCTGTACTCTCCCGCCAGCGGAAAGTTTTCCTCGGGAAATTTTTCGTAAATCCATCCGAGTGAAGTCGTCGCCCTTTTGATGCCTCGGCGTACGAGTTCACCAAGTTCATCCGCCATGTCCGGTGTATTGCCAAAGGACCATGCGGTGTAGGCCGTTGGTCGGACTTCGATCGATTGAGTCGAGAGAAACTCCTGCCAGTAGGTTTCGATACGCTCGCTCATGGTTCGGGCTCGATTCTACTTACGCGGAGTTGGCCTCGTATCCATTTCTTTGACGGTCGGTTTTGGCGGCTTGATCGGATGCGAAGGGAATCCGAGGCTGCTTCGTGGGAAATTCGGTTAGAATTGTTCGGATGGTTTGGAGTACGGCGAGGCGCTACGCGGCATTTGTGGGAATTTCGGGGCTGCTTTCGTGCGCGGCCTCCGGACCAACGCGCGAGATCGCCGCGGAAAACGGATTCGATCGTCTCGTGCGCGAGCTCGGATTGAAATTCTACTCGGCCAATCTCCACTCCCATCATTTCATGGGGCGCGGAAAGCCGGAGACCTACCCTTGCCAGATCGGCGCGGAGCCGCCCTTCGACGATGGTCGACCTTGCCGGAACAACGACGCCGGGGTGAACGAGAAGATCGAGCACGCCGAGTTCTTGGATTATTTCTCGGAAGCTTGTCGTTACGCGAAAGAGCGCGGCGGGCTCGATATTCTCTTCGTGACCCCACATACGAAGTCCGGTCGCGAAAACACGACGGACGTCGGCGCCCAAGATTTTGCGGATCGACAAAAGTTGCTGAAGACTCTGAACAAAGACTTTGGCGGGAGTTTTTACTGCGGCTTGGGGCAGGAGGCCGGCTCGGTGTCCACGGGCAACCACCTGGGCATCGTGGGGCATATCCGTAGTGAGGCCCCGCGTCCGACCGAACCGCTCTACTTTCCTACGGGCCGCTACGACCTGGCCTACCGGGAGATCGCCGATCGGAGTCGTCGGGGCGAAAAGTTCATCCTGCAGTTCAACCATCCGGACGTGAATCAAGATCTCTGGTGGGAGGAGCTCTCCGCGCACGTCGGCGGCGGCAAGGAAGCCTTGCTGAACGACTACGGTCTGGACGATTTTGCTCCGATGGGCTGCTTCTTGAATCGGGCCCACGTGACGGGAGTTCCGGGCGCCTGCGCGGAGCCGACCGGAAAAAGCATTGACCGCAATATGCTCACGCGAAGCTACTCGGCGATGCGTGAGGCTTCGGGCGATCCTTTTCGTTTGATCGAAGTGGGTAGGACGGGCGGAGCCACGACGAACAGCGGCGTCGCGTTCAAGACGGTACGAAAGCGAAACGGCAAGGTCGGCCACGGCTCCCTGGATCCCGAGATTCGCGATTACATCCACTATCTCAATATGGGGTTCCGGTTGGCGCCCACGGCGAATCAAGACAACCACCACATGAACTGGGGCTCGGCGACCTCGGCGCGGACGGGAGTTCTCGCGAGAAGTCTCGCGGAAGAAGACGTTATCGGTGCCTTGGACGAAAGGCGGACCTTCGCTTCGGAAGACCAGAATGCGCGCGCCTTGATCTACGCTCGGCTGCCGGAAGGAAAGGCGGTCATGGGAGACATCGTCGAGACGCGCGCCTCCAGCGTGCGATTGACCGTCGCTTACGACGACCCGGATGCGGCCGACGCGATGGCCGCGTTGAGGGTCTTCTATTATCGCGCGGGCGAGAACCTTGGGGAAGGCAAAGAGATGCTGTTCCCGACCATCCAAAGGCTCATCGAGTTTCGCGCTCGTCCCGTCTTGCCGTCGGGAGCGCCTTCGCAGGTTTACGACCGTCCGATCGGACCGCTGGATCCATCGATACGGGCCGGTCAACCGCGCGTCTTCGATATTCCGCTGCTCGAAGGCGAGCAGTACCTCTTCGCTCAGCTGACTCAGCGCGATCAAGACCGAGTTTGGACGGCGCCGATTTGGATTCGACGCACGCTCCGTTAATGACCCGGCGGGGCTCTTTGGGGCGATAGATTTCCCTAAGATCTCGCTCAGCCGCGGGAATCGCGGCTTCTCGTCGGTGGCAGGATCCTTGCTGATGCTCGGAGCGGAGGTCTTATGAAACAAGGAAATCCCAAGTCCCATCAGAAGAAACAAGGTTTTGCCAAGAAAGTCGGCGACGCGCTCGAGCGTACGGGCGAGAAGGTCCAAAAGGCCGGTATGCCCAAGACCGGTCGCGCGATCTACAACGCCGGCGACAAGATCGAACATCTCGGCGACAAGGACAAGCGCTAGCTCGTCCTCGCGGTCCGGTCTCGGATGCCTTCCCCCCGAGACTGGACCTTTCTTACTTGAGGGCCGCTTGAATGGCCTCGAGCCGTCCCTTCCAACGTTTTCGCAGCTCATCCCGCAGATGCACGAAAGGAATTTTCTCGTGCGTGAAAGCGGCGATGCATTTGCGACCTGGCCGTGGGATGCAATAAATCTGAACGTAGGTCGGCTTCTTCCATTCCGGATCGCGCCAGCTGATTCGCAATCGGTCGGGGGCGAAGAAACTCCGGACTTCGCCCACGTGCCCCTCCGTCGTCTCGAAGCTCTCGCCTTTCGCGAGCTCGAGTCCGGCCCATGATCCGAGCCAAGTCCGAAAGCCTCTTTCGGAGACGAGGAAATCCCAAAGCTCTTCGCGGCTCACGGGGAAGGTCTTGGTCGCGGTGAGCGAGTACTCGCCCTTGGCATTGCGGCCTTCCACTTTTCGTCCGATCGCGATCTCGTAGCCGCTCGCGACCATCTGCTGCCACCAGGGGCCGAGTCGGTGCTTCTTTCCGAGAAACGCGACGAGTCGCGGCCTCTCGAAGCGATCCGCTTTTGCCCGGTCGAGAAGATGGACCCATTCATCCCAGCTCTTACCCGTGCACTTCTTGACCGACGCGGTCGTGATCCGCGCGAGCATTCGGTACTTCGGCGGGGCGGCGGAAACGCGATTCTTGGTCAGTCGAAAATCTCCCGAATGCGATCCGCGCAACCGCGCCAAAGGCGACGCAGAACGCCGCGCTCACGAAGCATGCGGCGCTCGGTTCGATCGGCATCCAGAAAAAGGGCGCGGCTATCAACCCGGCGCGGTTTTTCTTTCTGGGCGGCGATTTCGCCGATGCCTTCTTCGAGTTCGATGCGCTCGCGTTCGACGTCACGAAGATCGTTGAAGAAGTTGAGGTAGAAGTTCGCGGGATCGTCGAGGTCGATCTTGCGGTAGGGAAGATTGCTATAGGGCGAGAAGCGAGAGGCGTCCGAGACGAAGAACGACGCGTCTCCCGAGGGATTGAATCCCTTCAACTTTTCCACCCATTGATCGGCTTTCACGAGCCCGGTCACCGGATCGATGACCCACCAACCCTTGCCTTCGGCTTTGACCATCGTCGCGACGTGGTGTCCCCACGTGATGCCGCCCGACTTGAGGGTGCCCGTAACCCAGATCTTTCGGATTTGGTCGGGGGCCATATTGAAGTCGGCGCCGAGCGCGCGGATGTGCACGAAGTAAGCGCGCCCGAAGCAGAAGCCGATTCCGCCCTTCGTATCGCGCGCCGACGAAGCGGCGGAGCTCGCGACGGAGTGGGACTCGAGGATCTGGTAGAGGCGTTTGGCGTTGGCTTCCGAGATCGAGCCGCGGAATCGTTGGGGGTCCTTCACGCTCTCGTGGGTTTCGCCCAGGGCGCGTACGAGCTCCTGGTTGGCTTCCTGGCGTTGCGAAGCCGTCAGCTTCCCCTGCTGATCGATGAAGTTCGTTTCGGCGAAACGAGCCGAGTGGGACTCGAGAGCCGAAGGCGGATAGGTGATACCCGCTCGAGTCGAGATCGACGCGACGAGAGTTAGGCTCAGTAGGCTAAGTTTCGTGCGGAATGGCATCCCCCGATTATTGCAGCGAAGCCGCAGACGGAAAATGACGGTTCTCCGACTGCGGACGGCAGAGGCGCGCGTTTGGATGGAACTAGGCGGCTTTTTTGTGCGGAAACTCGACGACGTCGGCGCCCGTGGACGAGGAGGCTTCGCGTTTCTCGCCGGCCTTTTGTTTTCGTTCCTCGGCTTCTTTGAGTTTTTGTTTGAAATCGATCAGATTTTTTCGGTTGAGGTCGAAGAAGTAGGCTTCTTCCGAGCTGTAGCCGGCGGTCTTGAACGCGTCTCCGAGGATCTTGGGCTGACTCATCTAACGTGCCTCCTGTTAAAGGGAACGGATGAATCGAGAATGCGTCGAATATCGGGCGGGCTCAAAATAAACTTGAGTTAAGTTTTAAATTCCCAATGATCTTATTGGATTAGCTTTGATTAGACGTTGGGTCGCCCGGGATATAGATCAGAGGCGATGAAGGCCGAAGTCGCTTATCTCGTGGGAACTCTCTTTGGGGTTTTTCTCTTCGTTCACCCCGTGAACATTTGGCTCGCGCGCCGGGTCTGGGATTCGGGACTCTTCGCCTGGAGTCTGTTTTCTTCGTTCTCGGCTTGGAACTTATATCGGGCGCTTGGACCGAGTTGGCGCGAATCGCGTCCGATGCTTTTGATCAGCGTTGTCGTTTTGGCGGCGGTCCTCGTTCAACTGCTCGCGTTTCGCGTGGCTCCGACTTGGATCGAACGAGTTCCGGAAGAGCGCCGATTGGGCTGGGCCTTGTTCAGCGGGGTGATGACCTTGGCGGTCGTGATCTTCGTGCCGCTTGGCGCCGCGCTCTTCTTGTCGATGTTCCGTTAGGGGAATAAAAAAAGCCCGACCCCGCCGAGCGGGGCCGGGCTTCGAGGACGCGAGGCGCGATTACCAGTAGGCGCGCACGCCGACCGTGCCGCCGAGTTGGCCGGTCACGTTGCCGTTGAACTGAACGAAGGTTCCGATGACCTTGCCGTCGAGGCCGAGTCCGGCGAAGTAACGCATGTTCGCGACGGTCGGGCTGCCCGAAGTCTCGGAGAGGAGGACGTCGGCCGTGATCTCGGACGCGGCCGCGCCGCTGCCCGAGATGTCGCCGAAGTCGGCGGCCGGAATCTTGGAAGATCCGAACACGAAATCGAGTCCGAGGCCCGCGTAGAGGTTCAGGAAGTAACCGAGCTGGACGCCCGTCGAAACGTCGACCGGAATCACGAAGACGCTCGAGTCGATGTCGATGACGGGTTTGCCCGTGAAGCTAAAGCTCGTGACGCCCGGAACGCCGTCGACGTCGACGGATTGCGAGATCGAGGTCGAGAGCTTGAGGGTCGTCTTCGATTGGCTGAGGCCCGAGGTGATGTCGACGCCGGTCCAGCGCGCGAGCCCGGGGCCGACGCCCGAGAAGAGCTTATATTGGCCCTTCAAGCTCCAGTGTGAAACGCTGGCGTCCAGACCGAAATCGTCGAAGTTGATGTTGTGGCTGTACGAGAAGAAGCTCGCGTAGACTTTGAGCTTCGACATGTCGAAGAAGCCGAACTTCGCTTTTGCGAGCTGGCCGAGGTTAAAACCCAGGAGAACGTTCCCCTGCGCGCCGACGGCCGGGAGGGTGTCGAGCTTGGCGTCGCCCTTCATGAAGCTGAAGATATTGCTGCCGGCGCTTACGCCGACGTTGCCGCCGAGGAGGGCCCACGAGAAGACGTCCGAGTAATCGGCGCCGAGGCCCGATCCGGCGAGCGCCGTCGCGTTGGCGACCTTGTTGGATTCCCAGCCGGGAAGCGCTTTGTTGATTTCGCTCTGGAGGGTGTCGAGCTGGGTATCGATGATGGATTGCGCGCCCGGAATCGTGGCGATGGTTCCGTAGGTCCGGTTCGTGATCGAGATCGTTTGGGCTTGCGCCGCGGCCGCGAACAGGGTGGCGAGGGTCGATGCGGTCAGAATTCGAAATGGTTTCAAGGGGTCC
>DDRA01000166.1:34786-36031 GCA_002343545.1 Bacteriovoracaceae bacterium UBA2428 | reverse complement strand
GCTTTCAAGGGGTCCTCCTGTGGTCCTTAGATCCTACGTTATGAGCGGTGGAAGCGAAACCGAGCACTTTGCCCCCGACGCGCCTCCTCGACGCGAGGATCGTCAAATTTCCATCGCTTTCGGACGCGTGCTATCGTTCGGACATGAGCAGATGGCTGGGTATCGTCGCGTTAGCGGTCTTGGTGGCGTGTGCTTCCTCGAAGAAGGAAAACGGGCGCGACCAAAGTGCGAAGTTCTCGGACGGATTGCGCGTCGGTATGACGAAGGGCGAAGTCGAGAAACTCGGAGTCGTCGTGGGGAACTGCCGGGGCGGATCGCAAGGGGTTTCGCGTTGCGAGGTTCTCTTTGATCTCGCGGAGTCACACGCGACCCCCTACACGCCGGATCCCATCGGCGTTCAACCCCCGCCGGTCCAGAATCCCGGCGCGCTCAATATCTCCAAGCGCCGCGCGATCTACGACGTCTACTTGCTCGACTTCGAAGGCGAGCACCTGAAGATGTGGAAGCGCGCCTCGGACCTTGGTCTCTAGACGCGATCAGTTTTCGTTCGCCGGTTTGCGGAAGTTGAATCGGTTCTCGGCGTCCGGGATGACGTAGACGTCGACGCGACGGTTCTTGGCGCGCCCTTCGGGCGTCCGATTGTCCGCCACGGGTCGGTAGGCCGAGGCCGCCATCGCCGTGATCTTGGCGGGGTCGAACTGGTGACCTTCGATGAAGTAGCGTACGACGGTCGCGGCTCGCGCCGCCGACAGCTCCCAGTTCGTCTCGAACTGCGGGCTTTCGACCGGAAGGTCGTCGGTGTGGGCTTCGATCATGATGTGGGCGTTGATCGGTTTGAGAAGGTTCGCGATCCGGTTCAGGAGAGGCTCGGACTCCGCGCGCAGGAGCGCGCTACCCGGCGAAAACATGGATTGCGCGGTGATCGCGAACTGGATGCGGTCCGGGTGCGAGCGGAAGCCGAAGACTTCGGGTTCGAAGGGTTGCATGCCGTCCTCGATCTTGGTCGCGAGCAGGTGCATGCGCGAGAGGCCGCCGGCCTTCGTGGAATCCGTGAAGCCGCCCGTCTGCTCCGCGTTGACGGCCTGTTTGCCTTTGCCTCCGTCGAAGAGACCCGTGAAAATGCTCTCCGAACCGAAGAGGTACTTGAGTGGGTCGTTGAAGTAGCGCTGGACTCCTTCTTTGGTTTCCTGGCTTTGTCCGAGAATCCAGAGCAAGAGGAAGAAGGCCATCATCGCCGTCACGAAG
>DDRA01000166.1:33394-34624 GCA_002343545.1 Bacteriovoracaceae bacterium UBA2428 | reverse complement strand
GGCGACCTTCCAGGCGCCGCCGTGATGACCGCCGCCGCCGCCCTTCTTGATCTTCTTGATGATGATCGTCTGCCCGGACTCGTCGGCCATGGCTTACGCCGCTTTCTTGGCGCCGCCGCCGGCGGCCGCGTTTTTCAGAACTTCTTCGATTTCCTTGAAGGTCGGTCGGTCGGAGATGAAGAGCGAGCGTCGCGCGAATTCGATCGAGACTTGCGGCGGGAGTCCGCGGCAGTTCGCGAGGATTCCGGCTTTCAGCATCGAGAACAGACGGCCTTCGGCGAGTTGGTGGTACTCGAGGCGCTTGGAGATCGGGCTAACGATACCGTAACCCAAGAAGATCCCGAGGAAGGTACCCACGAGGGCGGCGGCGACCTTCTGGCCGAGGACTTCGGGACCCGCGGCGATCGAGTTCATCGTGATGATAACCCCGAGAACGGCCGCGACGATCCCGATGGCGGGGAAGGCGTCGGCGGTGTTTTGAATCGCGGCCGGGATCAAGTGCTCTTCCTCGTGCATAGCGTCGAGATCGTAGGTCAGGAGGTCATCCATATCGTAAGGCGTGGGACCGCCCGAAACGAAGGTCCGGAGGGAGTCGCAGATGAAGTGGAGCGCATGGTGATTGCTCAGCATGTGCGGGTACTTCTGGAAGATCTTGGATTGCTCCGGGTTTTCGATGTGACCTTCGATCGCCTGGACGCCTTCCTTCTTCTGGGCCTGGAAGAGTTCGTACATGAGTTGAAGGCCCTCGAGGAAGTCACCCTTGGTGACGTCTTTGATGGAGAGGGCTTTGATGCCGTATTTGAAGATGTCCTTGATGTATTTCATCGGCGTACCGATCACCATGGCCGCCAGCGCGGCCCCGATGATCGTCACGTATTCACCCGGGTGTAGGAAGGCGGCCATGGCCGCGCCACCGCCGGACATCAAGAAACCGCCCGCGACCGCACCGAAGAGGAGGAGTAAGCCTACAAATCCCATGTCTACCGAATCGGGAATTCCTTCACGAAACTTTAGCGGGGCCCGGCGAAGGGGGGTGTCGGTTTGTCCTGGTCGGGTGTCTAGTCCTTGGACGGGGTTCGTGGTTTAAAGTGCCCGAATTCATTAACGGCACGAAGTCTGCTTTATCCCCATCAAAGAACGCTTTGGTTTTTGGGGGGATCCATATGAACGCTCGATTCATGGCTTTTTCGGCATTGCTCGTCGCGTCGACCTTGGGTGCTTTCTCGGCTT
>DDRA01000166.1:27466-33272 GCA_002343545.1 Bacteriovoracaceae bacterium UBA2428 | reverse complement strand
GACCTTGGGTGCTTTCTCGGCTTCGGCCCGCCCTTGGATGGAGGACTCCGGGGTTTACGAGGCGGCGATCGTCGGCGACTGGGCGCGCGTGATCGCGACCGAGAAGAAGCTCGCTAACCTCGAAATCTTGTTGGGCCGCGGCCAGCGCAGCGTTGAAAACGGCTCGGTGACCTTCGTGGTGGGTCGCGGACCCGAAGATCTCCGCGTCAGCGAAGATCACATGCTGGGATCGCGTCGTCTTCGCAAGTACATCGCCGAAGCGAATCGCGATTCGCGAGTTCCTTCGACCGCGGGAACTTTTCGAGCCGGTCTCTTCATGAACGACAAGCTTCTCGCGCTCGGCCAAGCCGTCGCGCGCGACAAGGAGCTCGAGGTCACGGTTTCGGCCGTCGAGGCCTTCGCGATCCGCAAGAACATCTCGAAGCTTCGTCTCGAGGCGGAACGCGAGCGCGAAGCGCTCGAGCTCGCGGCGCGCGACGAAGATCTTTCGCTGAGGGACTTCGAGCGCGACCTGCCGCGTTTCGATCCGCAGATGACCACGGTCGAAATCCGCCCGACGCTCTAAACGCTCAAAAGGCGTAGCCCACGAACAACGAATAACGCTTCGTGCGATTCGTGGGCTCGGTGACCGTCGTGACGTCCTCGCCGATGCGGAAACTCACGGGCCGCGACTCCCCGATTTCATGGTGGGAGTAGCGGACGCCCAACGAAAATCGCTCATTCCCGAGCGGCTGAAGGAAAATCTCGGCTTCCGCGGCCTTGCCGGAATCCTGGAAATTCGTGACCGAAGGCCATCCCCAAACCGCCATCGCCAAATTCGACGTCACGCGGCCGTAGAGAAACCAGGCGTAGCTCGCGCGCAATCCCAACACGTAAGCCGTCGAGACGCGCCAAAAGAGATCGGCCGAAACGGGCGCGTAAACTTGGAAGATCGATCGATCGTAGGCTCCCGGTCCGAGCATCTTATTCTCGAGGCCGTAGGCGCGCAGACCCGCTTTGAATCCGATTCCGAACTCGCCGAGCGGAATGACTTGCCGGGCTCCGAGCTCCGACTGGTAGATGAAGTTTCGGCTGTCGGAACGGAGCGGGGTGACTTCGCCCGTTTGCACGTTGCTGATCGAACCATCGTAGCGAGTCTGGCCGTAGCTCGCTTCGAGATCTCCGTAGAGGGAGAACGCGCCCGCGCGCAGGATATCGTTCCGCATGCGGAGGCCGACGAGGAATCCCTTGTCGCTCATGACGCCGGGTTCTTCGTAGTGGAGATAGTTCAGGACGGGTCCGATCGTGAGGGCTTGCGCCTTGGCTCCCACCGCGACGCCCGCGATGAACGAAAGAAGGCGGACGCGCGCGATCATTTTCGCGTGTAGTCCACGAAGCGATACGGGAGGGGATCCGTTCCCCGTCCCCGTTCTTCGGCCACGAACGTGGCCCAATCGGTGGACGGGTAAAAAGAATCGCCGGGGACTTCGGCGTCGATCCAAGTCACGTAGATCTTGCGCGCATACGGCGCGGCTTCGCGAAAAATTTCGCCGCCGCCGATGATGAAATTTTCTCCGTCGGTCGGGGGATTTTTCAGAAGTTCATGGAGATCGGATACGACTTCGACACCCGGCGCGGACCAACCCGCTTGGCGGGTAACGACGATGTTGCGGCGGTTGGGCAAAGGCTTTCCGATCGACTCGAAAGTCTTGCGGCCCATGATGATCGGATGGCCGGTCGTGAGGCGCTTAAAGCGTTTGAGGTCCTCGGGCACGTGCCAAGGCAAGCGATTCTCGACGCCGATGACGCCCTTCTCGGTCATCGCGACGATGAAAGAAAAGAATCCCTTGGCCATCGAATCCTTAAACGGCGACGGGCGCGCGAATGGCTGGATCGGGCTCGTAGCCCTGGACCTGGATGTCGTCGAACTTGAAGTCGAAGATCGATTTGACGTCGGGGTTCAGGATGAGTCTCGGCAGCGGCTTGGGCGTGCGGGTGAGTTGCAGGCGCGCTTGGTCGACGTGATTCGCGTAGAGGTGAGCATCGCCGAAGGTGTGGACGAAGTGACCCGGCCTGAGGCCGGCGACTTGGGCCATCATGTAGGTCAACAGCGAGTAGCTCGCGATGTTGAACGGCACGCCCAGGAAGATGTCGGCGGAACGTTGGTAGAGCTGACAGGAGAGGCGGCCTTCCGCGACGTAGAACTGAAAGAGCGAATGGCAAGGCGGGAGCTTCATCTGCGGGATGTCGCTCACGTTCCACGCGCTCACGATGAGACGGCGCGAATCGGGGTTGCGGCGGATTTCCTCTAGAACCTGCGAGATCTGGTCGACGGTCTCGCCGTTCGGCGTGAGCCAGCGACGCCACTGCTTGCCGTAGACCGGGCCGAGATTGCCCTTTTCGTCGGCCCATTCATCCCAGATCGAGACGCCGTTCTCTTTGAGGTACTCGATGTTCGTGTCGCCCTTAAGGAACCAAAGCAGCTCGTGAATGACGCTGCGAAGATGAACCTTCTTCGTGGTGACGAGGGGAAAACCCCTCTCGAGGTCGAAGCGCATTTGGTGGCCGAAGAGGCTATAGGTGCCCGTGCCGGTGCGGTCGGATTTATGAACGCCGGTTTCGAGGGCCAAGCGAAGAAGGTCGAGATACTCGCGCATGCGGCGACTCTAGAGCGCCCGGCAGCGAGGCTCAAGCGTCGCCGTCGAAGTCGCCGACAAGATGACGACGCCGAGCCCTATTTCGTGACTCGATCGGGACGCTCGGGCTTCGATTTGACCTCGAGAATCCAGTTCTTGCCCTCGTCGGAGAAGACGTAAATACCCGGTTCTTCAGGAAGAAGCGCCGCGTCCTTGAGAACGCGCTCTTGGACGATGCCCCGCATCTCGACGCCACGGTGGCGGTGTTCACCCCAGAGGATGCACCATCTCCAGCCCACGGCCATTTCCATCATGGCCCAGTCGCCGATCGAATCGCCCGCCACGAACCACGGGCGATAGATTCCTTTTTCCTCGAGGATGAGGCGCTTGAGGCCTTCCCAGACGATGCCGGGCGGCAGGAAGTTGCGGGTGTAGAGACCATCCTTCACTTCGAGGAGGCTCGCGAGCGTGCGCTCTTTCGGGATGTTCAGTTTTTCGCCGATGACCTGGACGCAAACCTGCGGCGAGCCGCTCACGATCCAGGCGCGGTCGGCGTGACGACGCGCGATCGTCGAGACGGGCTCCGTCCACTGGAGCGTGTGAAGGCCGAGTCCGATGTCGATGATCTCTTTAGCCACTTTATGGATGGCTTCAGGCGTATGGCCGCTTTGTAGGAGGGCCTCCCACTCGTAGACCGAGTTGCCACCGCGGCTTGCGATGAAGGTTCGTAGCAGGTCGAAGGCTTCGAAATCGAAAGGGTCGCGACGAAAGCGGGTTTCGAAATCGTCGGGAAGTTGATCCCGGGCCGCGATTCCGGCCCGGATGAGTCCCCACGCCGTATGCGAGGCGACGTCGCCGGTGACGAGGGTGCCGTCGCAATCGAAGATCCACAGCGCGTCGGCCGGCGCTTCGGAATCAAGTCTCGAAAGAATCTCCTTCTCGGAGTACTTGTGGAGTTTCATGGCCTTCCAGAATACCTGGAAAGGCGACGGAGAGGAAACCGAACGCATGACATCACGCGTGACTTACGAGATCGAAAGCTTTCCCGTCGGCGCCTTCCAGTGCAATTGCAGTTTGTTGGCGCATCCCGAGACGCGCGACGCCATGGTGATCGATCCGGGCGACGACTTGGAGGCCATCCTCGAGCGCATCGACTACCACGAGCTTCGGGTGCGGGCGCTTTGGCACACGCACGCGCACATCGACCATATCGGCGCGACCAAAACATTGTTCGAAGAGATTTCGCGACGCAACCGGGAGCTCGGGGTCGAGGTCCCCAAGGTCTATCTGCACGAGGCCGATCGATGGCTTTACGACAACGTGGGCCTGCAAGCGAGTTTCCTGGGCCTCTACCCTTTTGAGGTGACCTCCGAGCTGAGCAAACTCACCGACGGGCAGAACTACGCGGGCTTCGAAGGTGTCCGCGCGCGCCACACGCCCGGACATACGCCGGGATCTTGTTGCTTGGACGTGCGGGCGGCCGCCCATCTTTCCGTCCCGCGGAGTTTTCGCGCGCCGTCGGGAGATGACGCAAAGACGGTCGTGATCACGGGCGACACGCTGTTTCGCGGCAGCATCGGACGCACGGATCTTTGGGGAGGCGACACGCCGACCATCTTGAAGAGCATCCGAGACAAGCTCCTCACGCTCGACGAAGAGGCGGTCGTCGTGCCGGGGCACGGCCCGCTTACGACGATCGGTCACGAGCGAGCGAAGAACCCGTTCTTTGCCGCAGGTCGCTGAGGACGTTTCGCGCGCCCGGTGTCTAATCTTTAGACGGGGCTTCGGGAAGGCGACACACTTTACGGCCTAGGCGCTTGAATTCACGAAGAGTTTCGGAGGCACGGACGTTGCTTGTTAAGACATCGGGGGGAACGATGTCTGCACAAAATTTGTCCGCGGCGGGAGCTACTTTCTATCTGCGAGAGTCCGTTTCGAAGAAGCTCTTTGCCCTCGCCCGCCCCTTGGAGTCGATCGGTCGCCTGGGAACCTCGATGAGTTTTCCCGAGGACAAGAAGCTGTCTCGACTACATTGCCGCATCTTCCGCGACGCCCAAGGTCTTGCCGTTTGCGACATGGGATCGCGCAATCGTACTTACGTGAACGACGAGCCCCTGGCTCCTCGGGTTCGTCGGCCCCTTCGGGTCGGCGATGTTTTGCGCGTCGGAGCGCAGCGCTTCGAGATCGTCGCCCGAGCACCGAAGCCGGCTTCGGCCGCTTCGGCGATTCCCGGACGCGCTTTGGAACTTTCGGTGCCGGCTAAACCACGCTCCGAGCTGGGTTTGAAACCGGGGATCTTGGATCGTGCGCGCGTCGGATTCGTTTCGCGCGTGGAAGAAGCCGAAGCTTCCGAGCTACCTTGGCGCGAAAATTCATTGCTCTTTGCTTGGATCGCGGCCTTCGCGACGCTCGCCCTGGCTCGCAAAGGGTTTTCCTTTGCCGAGTTCGCGGCGGGCGCTTCGATCCCTCGCTTCGTCTTCGTGGAGATCTTCGTGCCGACGCTGCTCTTGGGTCTCGCGGTGCGTTCGGACCTGCGCTCGCGGCTCCTGCTCTCGGCCGCCGTCGGTTTGGCGTGGGTCTTTCTGTTTCGCTGAAGGCGTCTGAAGAAGACGCGTCCGCGTCGTATTCGCTATTTTTTGGTCGTGTCGACCGCGAGCTCGGTCGACAGCCATTTCCAGGAATCTTGCGGTAGCTTGGTCTTCAGGATTTCGTCGCGCTTCTTGGCATCGTCGAACCACAGCAAAATGCATCCGCCGCCGCCCGCGCCGCAGGCCTTACGGGCGGTCGCGCCGCGCCCGCGCGCGAAGTTCCAAGCTTCTTCGAGCACCGGCGCATCGACCGCCGGAGCAAGTCGGCGTCGCGCTTCCCACTCTTGATTGAGGATCTCGCCGGTGGACTGCCAACGGCCTTCGCGCAGTTCCGCGGCGAGTTGGGCCGAAAGACCGTGGATGCTTTCTAGCGCCGCGCGCACGTTCGAGTCGCCGTCGTGGAAAGCCTTGAAGACTTGCCAGTTGTTGATGCCGGAATGGTGGGGCTTGCCCGTGTAGAGCAGGGCCGTGTGGCGCGAGATTTCGAGGCCGACGCGCTTGGGGAGTCGTTCGACGCGTCGCTCGTTCGTTCCCAGTTTGAACACGAGCAAACCGCCGAAGAGCGCGGGGACGTAATCCTGGTCCCCCGCGGGATGCGCGATC
>DDRA01000166.1:13244-27434 GCA_002343545.1 Bacteriovoracaceae bacterium UBA2428 | reverse complement strand
GCATTTCGACGGGCAGCATCTCTTCCAGCGGCGTCTCGAAGTAGCCGCCGGGCGCGTACGCATCTTCCCCGCCGATAGTGACTAAGCCGCCGCCGAGGTCGCGCACGAAGGTTTGCATTTTCCAAAGTTCGCTGCTCGTCCAGGACTTTTTGCCGAGGAGGCCTCGGTCGAGGGCTTTCGCGAGCGCGACGCCGAGCACGGACGATCCGCCGAGCCCGGAACCCGGCGGGGTTTCGCTCCAGGTGCGCAAAGTCCAGTCGCCGCCGATACCCGCTTCGCGGAACTTTGCGTGTGCGACGCGGTTCACCCACCGCAGCGGGTTTTCGCTCGTCGATTTTTCGAGGGAGGCTTCGAGTTCCTCGAGGCTGCGGTAGCGGGTTTGCGTACCGAGGTCGTCGCTACGCACGACCAGCGAGAAGCCTTTTTTGAGCGGAGCCTTCTTGCCCTTGAGTTGCGCCGAGGCCCGGATGTCGATCGCCATATGAACGAGCTCGAGTCCGCCGTGGTAGAGGTAAAGCGGCCAAAGGTCCAGGGTGCCGCCGGCCAGGTCGATGCGGCACGGTGCGCGGACTACAGATTCCATCCCAAGTTCCTCCAGAAGAAGATCGCCGTACCTTCGCCGATCAAGATCATGACGCAAAGGGCGTAGAGTATTCCCGTCGCGGACTGGGTCGATCGGACGTCGACCGTTTTCTTGACCATCCAGACGAGAAGCATGGGGGCGAGCAGTCCCCAAAGGGCGCGCATGGCGAGCATCATCAAGCCGTAGAAGCCGAGGCCGAAGGCTCCGTCTCCGCTAAGGCCGAGCACGGCATCGGGAATCGATAGTTCCTGGAATCCGAGCGAGGGGGGCGCGGGTCGCCCCATGACGTCTACGTGAAGGGGAGGCTCGAGCCCGATCCGAACGAAGAGGGTCCAGGCGGCTTCGGCGACCTTGAAGCCGACCGAGAAAACGGCGGCCAGTACGATTCGGCGGAGCTCGCGGATATGCATGCCGGGCGCGTTCAGGTACCAGTGACCCAAGTATTGCCCCATGAAAACCGATCCGAGCAGGAAGGAAGAGAGAAAGAAGTTCAGGATGTCGGGCAGGGGTCGCGAGGCGATGATGAGCCAGGGCGCCCCGATCACCGTCAAGAAACCTACCGTGCGGGCGTAGCGCGGAGTCAGGAACGCGTAGAGCACGGAGCCAAGGACGAGAAGAGCGAGCGTCGCGGGAACGCGCGGTCCCAACGCCCCGCCGCCATGGGCGAGCCACCCGGCGAAAAGCGCGAAACCCGTCGCGATGTAGATCGCGACACGCGGAAATCTCTCCGACGTTTCGCTTCGCGAGATGAACATCAGAAAGAAAAGCCATCCCCACAGGAGACGGAAGACCAATTCAAAACCTAATAGCGTCATGTTACCCTTGAACCTGCCGGCCTAGACCCTAACACGACCCCAGGAGACGCACAGCATGGAGATCGGTTTCCGCAGTATTTTCATCATCGCCTTGATCATCTGTTCGGGGATCTCGGCGGGGAATGCCTTTTGGCGTCTCTTCCGCCTCATGAAACTCGCGCAGCCCGAGGCGCTCGTGTGGGATCTGCCGAAGCGGCTTTGGATCTTTACGAAGAACGTCGTGTTCCAGGCGAAGCTCTTCAAGAAGCCCTGGCGTGGCCTTTTCCACGGATTCATCATGATCGGCTTCGTCGTCGTCACGACGGGATCGGCCGAGCACATTCTCGAGGGACTCTTCACGGGTTTCAGCTTTGACTTCTTGCCTTTCTATCCGGCCCTCGCGCTCCTGCAGGACATCTTCAAAGTGCTCGTGCTGGTCGCCGTGGCCTTCTTCCTGGCCCGTCGTCTTTTGCTGAAGAACACGACGCTCTCCGACGTTCCGAAGCACCGTCGCGACGGTCTCATCGTGTTGACTTTCACGGGCGCGCACATCGGCGCGGATCTTTTTTCGTTCGCGTTCTGGGCCGCTTCCGGCAATCCCCACGGACAAGCGGCGATCCGTCCGATTTCGGCGGGTCTCGGGCAGCTGATCGCGCAGACCGGTCTCTCGGCGCCGATGCTCGACCAGGTCGCTTGGGTACTTTGGGGTATCCACATCGCCACGGTCTTTGGATTCCTCGCTTACATCCCCTATTCCAAGCACTTGCACGTGTTCGCGGCCGGTCCGAACTTCTTTCTCGCGCGCTTGCGCCCGCGCGGGCGCATCGAGAAGATCAACTTCGAGGACGAGACGAAGACGAGCTTCGGCGTTGGAAAATTCACGCAGTTCACGTGGAAAGATATCCTGGACGCTTTTTCCTGTACGGCTTGCGGGCGCTGCAACGAATACTGTCCGACCGCGACGACGGGCAAACCGCTGCGCCCCATGAAACTTATCAATGACTTCAAGGATCACGTGCTCTCGCAGGGCGACGCGCTGTTGAAAGATCCGACGGCCGAGCCCGCCGTCGCGCTCATCTCCGAGGAAAGCGGCATCACGGAAGAAACCGTATGGGCTTGCACGACTTGCCGTGCTTGCGTCGAGGCCTGCCCCGTCGGGATCGAGCACATCGACAAGATCGTGGAAATGCGTCGTCACATGGTGCTGATGGAAGGCAAAATGACGGCCGAACTCCAGACGACGATGCGCAATTGGGAAACGAACTCCAACCCCTGGGGCATGGCGCCCGACACGCGCGACGAATGGGCGCGCGGGCTGGGCGTGAAGTCGTTCTCGGAGCACCCCACGGCCGAATGGCTGTTCTACGTGGGTTGCGCGGGAAGCTTCAATGATCGCAACAAGAAGATCTCGACCTCCTTCGTGAAGATCCTCCAGGCCGCCAAGGTCGACTTCGCGATCCTTGGTAAGGAAGAGCTTTGTAACGGCGAGACCGCGCGACGGGCCGGTAACGAGTATCTCGCCAAGGCGATGATCGACGCGAACGTGGAAGTGCTCAAGCGTTACAACGCGAAGAAGATCGTGGCGACCTGTCCGCACTGCTTCAACACGATCAAGAACGAGTACCCCGACTTCGGCTTCCGGGCCGACGAAGTGCTTCACCACACGGAACTCATCGATCGTCTCGTGAAAGAAGGTCGCGTGAAGGTCGAAGCCGGTCCGGACGGAAGCACGATGCGGGTCGTTTTCCACGATTCGTGCTACTTGGGCCGCTACAACGACGTGTACGACGCTCCCCGCGAAGTGCTCGCGAGCATTCCGGGCGTCGAAGTCGTCGAGATGCCGCGCAAGAAGCAGACGGGACTCTGTTGCGGTGCCGGCGGCGCGCGTATGTGGATGGAAGAGACGATCGGCAAGCGCATCAACGTGGAGCGCGTCGAAGAAGCCCTCGAACAGAAGCCCGAGGTCATCGCGGCCGCTTGCCCCTACTGCCAGGTCATGATCACGGACGGCGTGAACGGCAAGGGCCAAGGCGACGCGATCAAGGTCCTCGACGTCGCGGAAGTCCTCGCCGCGAAGCTTTAGGGAACTTCGCGGGCACCTGTTTTGGTGCCTCGGGGACCAGGGTCTCGTTCCTTAAGTCACCGGCGTCTTACGAATGAATAAAGCGACGTTCGATTAAAGGTCGACGAAACAGACGCCGATACAACTCCAACTAGTTGTTGTTGTTGTTGTATCGGCGCCTTGAAGTGGCCCAAATCGTTGCTGGGTTTTGGGCCGCCTGCAGGATCAGTTTCAAAAGTTCCAGGGCGAGTTCGAAGTGAGGCATAGCCTTCTCCTTGTTCTCACCGGCACTTCATCCTTGAAGCTTGCGCCCCGGTCCTCGAGGCATGGGAACGCCGTGCACGAGGCGTGCCGGCGTTTGTCCTAGAAAATGAAGAGAAAAACGTTTTACGGCGTGGCTTTACGGGTCGAATGCCACTTGCGATCGATCGATCGCATGAAGAGCGTCTTCAGAACGAGGGTGCCGTCGGCTTCGACTTTGTCGGGCTTGCCGTAGACCAAGACGAGGGAGCCCTTGTTCATGTCCTTGCCGGGCATGGACTTCGATCCTTTCGGGCGCGTAAAGCGACCGCTCACGCGGATCTTGCCGCTCGAGGTGGGCTCGAGGATGAAAACCTCGGATTCCTTTCCGGTCAGGTTTTCCTGCCAGTTGAAGTCGCGATGTTCGACGAGAAGGTTGATCTCGAACTCCGAACGCTTGCCTTGCTTGACGGTCTTGTCGAGGACGATGCCGGCCCAGGCGTAAACCTTGTCGCGGTTGCGATCGATCTGCAGGGCGACTTCGCTCGGTTTCTTGTCGAGCGTGGCGTCCTTGAAGTAACCGCGCTCGGTATCCGAGGCGGGCGTGTAGGTCGGCTTCAACTTGGAGGCGCAGCCCGTAACGAGGACGGCGGCCACGAGAAAACCAAAGATGGATGAACAAAGATGTGCGCGTCTCATTGCGCAGATCTTATCGGCCGATCGCTCCCAGACCTTTAAGGACGGCGCGCCCTTCGGGCGTTTCTTGCGAAACGCGGGCCTTAAGCGCTTCGGCCGCGGCGAGGATCTCGGGATCGTTCAGCTTTTGGGCGGCTTCGAATCCGGTCGCCACGAGCTGCGCGAGATCCTTGCTCGTCTTGGCACCCACCGCGCGAAGTTTCTCGAGGTCGAAGAATTCACGCAGCACGGGCTTAGCACGGTGGTCGCCCACCGAAGCCAGACCGACGGCGGCGTTCCAACGGACCTCTTGGTCTTGATCCGTAAGCAAATTCGCGACGGGGTCGCGATAGGCGGCATCCTGCACGAGGAAAGCCGAGACGATCTTGCGGATCGCGGGATCGGCGTCGTTCAGGTAGCCCGCGACTTCGCTCATATGGGCGCTTTGTTTGAGGGAGGGCTCTTTCTTAAAGAGCTCGAAGCTGCCCCAAAGCGAGTAGAAGCGCGTTTCCGAATCCGGGTCGGACCAGCCCTGGTGGAGGGGGTCGAGGCCGCGGGCGTCGCCCATCTGCCCGAGCGTCAGCAGCACGTATTTTTTGAGGCGCGCGTCCGAGCCGTGAAGCTTCAAAAGGCTTTCGAGTCCTTCGAAGATCTCGGTTTTCTTGGCTTCGGGAAGCTTCGCGAGTTCATCGTCGTGAATCATCTTTTGAAGGGACTGCGACAGGCCGTAGGCAGCCTGCCAGCGATCGCCCGAGGACTTCGCGTCGCGGACTTCGGCGAGCTTCGTGAAGACGTCTTGCGGCTTCGGGCGAATGAGCGCGTCGAAGAGCCGATATCCCGCCCAACCCATGAAGATCAGGCAAGGAAACACGAAGAACCAAAGCATGTGGGAGACGGCCTGGGGTTTCGCTTGGGGGGTGGCCATGTCGCCCGCTATAGGGCGTTTAGTCCCGACTTTCCATCACTCTCTTTAGGCAAAGAGTGACTTGTCCACAAAAATGTGGATAACTCCGTGTGGAGTTGTGGATAAGGCCTCATAAACCTGTCTAAGTCTGTAGTCAAAAAACCAATACATCTTAAAAATCAAATATTTGTGTGTAGGCAAGATTTAAGATTTCTCTCAAGTCTTAACCCAATTCCTCCGAAAACCTGTCGGAAGATCACGACCCTTGCGTCGAGACAGGAGTTCACGGATGAAGCCTGTAACTATTCTGAAATATTGTTCTTTTGTGGCGTTATGTGGGTTTATTGACACCTCGTCTGCGGAAAGCGCATCAACGGGCACCCCGTTGTCCACAAGCGTTTCGAAGCGCTACCTCGTTCGCTTGAAAAGGCCGACGATCGCAGACGGGTTCGCACCCTTCTCGGCCACCGATCGGAACGAGCGCTTTCTGGCCAGCCGTCCCCGTCAACTCAAGGTTAAGTTAGAGCTTCGGCAGACGGGCTTCGTCGTGCTCGAAACGAGCGCCGACCAAAACGCCAACGAGCTTTTGGAGGGACATCCCGACGTCGAGTACGTCGAGGAAGATCGGCAATGGCACCCGGCTTCGGAAGAAGACACCGCGCCGCCATCTTCGCAGACGTCTTCGCCTTGGATGAAAGACGTGCTGGGGCTCGGCGAGGCGAATCCGCCGACGGAGCTCGGGTCGACGGACTTCGACGTGCCGGTCGCGGTGGTCGATACCGGCCTGAGCCACGAGCATCCCTACTTTAGAGGCGGCTTGCTCGTGAACTCGGCCGAACAAAATGGGAAGCCCGGAGTGGACGACGACGGCAATGGCTACGTGGACGATGTCTTCGGCGCCAATGTGCAGCGAGGCAACGGTCAACTCGTCGAGACGACCACGGATCACGGTACCCACGTGGCGGGTCTCGTGAAGGCAATACGAGATCAAGCGGCGGTGGTTTATGCCGCGGCGGCTCGCGTGAAGGTCATGGGCGTGCGCTTTATCGACGGTGGCGGTTCGGGTTCCACTTCGGCGGCGATCCTCGGTCTCGAGTACGCGTTAGCTCGGGGCGCTCGGGTCGTGAACGCGAGTTGGGGAGCGCGTGGCGAGGATGCGTTTTCCCAAGCCCTCTACGATGCCTTCCGCGGACTCTACGATCGGGACGTGCTTTCGGTCGTGGCCGCGGGCAACGCGGAAGGCGGCTTTGCGAACGACAATGATCGGACGCCCTACTATCCCGCGAACTTTGGCTTACCGGGGCTGCTTTCGGTTGCTTCTGTGACGCCACGTTACGGCGCGTCCGGCCAGTACCAAGGTCTCTCACTTTCGCCGTTCTCGAACTTCGGCCGAACGACCGTGCAATTGGCGGCGCCGGGTTCCTACGAAGATCGCGAGGGCTCGGACGCCGGAGTCTACAGCGCCTACGCGCGCTACACCCCCAGAACTCTCTACGTTCGGAAGAAAGGAACTTCGATGGCGGCACCCGTCGTGGCCGGAATCGCGGGCGTCGTGCGGGCATTGAATCCTTCGCTGACGGCTTACGAGGTGCGGGCCCTCATGATGAAGGCGACGCGCTCGAGCGGTCTACCGATCGAGTCGGGCGGGGTGATCGACGCAGCCGAGGCTTTCCGCCTCGCCAAGACCACCTCAAGCGAGGGCGCGAAGCCCGAGCCGGCCACCAAACAATTCGTGACCGCGCCGGCGCGCAACGTCGAGGGAGATGAGACGGAGCCGGTGGGCGGCTGCGGTAGCATCACGCCTCCGTCGGGTCCCGGAAATCCCTTCGGAGGGAACTCCATGGGGCTCGTGACCCTGCTTTTCGCGGTCATGGCCGTCGTTCGACGACCCCGGGGTGTTCGAGTATAAGTTCCGGCGTGTTCGAGAACCTTCTTCAAAGCTCGGCGGAAGGCCACCTGGGATTGTGGGGCCTGTTCCTCGTTCTGGTCGCTTGCGGGCTCGGCCTGCCGTTGCCGGAAGATGTCGTGCTGGTGGCCGCGGGACTTCTCTCGGCCAAGAACGGAATCTCTCTCATCTTCGTCATGATCCTCATGTACGTGGGAATCCTGCTCGGGGATTCCATCACGTACGCCCTCGGTCGTTACGTCGGTCAGCGCTTCTTGCGAACTCGTTTCGGCCGCTGGGTTCTGCCCGAAGATCGGATCCGCAAGGCGGAAGAGCTCGTCCGAAAGAATGGGTCCTGGATCGTTGGCGCGGCTCGTTTCATGCCGGGGCTCCGGGCTCCGACCTTCTTTACGACCGGCCTTTTGAAATTCTCCTACGTTCGTTTCCTCTTTGCGGACGGCTTGGCCGCGCTTTTGAGCGCCCCCGTTTTCGTTTTCTTGGGTCATTGGGCCTACGGTGCCTACTCCGATAATTTCGACCAGCTGAAAGACGTCGCCGGTCGAGGGAAACTCATCGTTCTGGCGGTCGTGGGTGTCGCGGCCGCCGTGGGAGGCATCTGGTTGTGGCGAAATTATCGGCGTCGTTCCGCGGCGGAGCGTTCTTCCTCGCGGGCTTCTTCCTAAGCCTCGGCGCTCGCGCGGCCGATTGCGGTTCCGGAGATCCAAAAGAAATCCATGTCCTGAGCTCGGAGTCCTTCGTCGGAAAGGGCTCCGTTTTCGAGGCCCTCCAGGGCGAGTGGGCGAAGGTCTGCGCCGCTTGCAAGCTCGTCGCCGTCACTCCGAAGGGAAGTTCGGATCTCGTGGGGCGGCTTCGCAGCGAGAAACGCCGCGGGTGCAAAAGCCGCATCGAGATCGTGCTGGGTTTGGATTCGACCGCGCTCGCGGTGGCTCGCGCGGAAGGGCTCGTTTCCGACGAGCGCGTCTTTGATCGCGGGACCTTCGCGTTCATCGCCGACACGAAACGTTTTCCCAAGGCGCAATGGCCGAAATCTTGGAAGGAAGTCGATGCCAAGCTCAAGGGCAAGGCCCTCGTCCAGGATCCTCGTCTGAGCAGCCCGGGGATGGGGTGGCTTCGCGCGATCTACGAGATGAAGGCTTTGCCCGAAGCCGCCGCGAAGACTTTGCCCTTGCGGGTTTTCCCTTCCTGGAGCTCGGCGTACGAAGCCTTCATGGGCGGACAAGGCGCCGTCGTGTGGAGCTACGTGACCTCGGAGTCCTACCACCGTTGCGAAGAGAAAACGCCCGCCGACCGCGAACGTTACCTCGCCATTCCGCTCGAAGAGGGCTACCCGCAAGTCGAAGAGTGGATCGCGCTCACGGGCGTGGCCAAAGGACGCGGCAAGGCGCGTGAACTCGTCGAATTGATGATGGGCCCGACGATCCAAGCGAAGATCGCGACGACGAATTGGATGATGCCCGCCTCGACCGCGGCCAAGCTTCCGGATTGCATGAAAGCGACGACGTCGATCAAGGCGTGGAGCCCGTCGAAGCCGGCAACTCCCAACGAGGTGAAGGCGTGGATCGATCGTTGGAGCCTCTAGCCCACCGGCTTTTGCGCCAACCGGGTCGCGTGGCATGGCTCTCGCTCACGGGCTTCGGTCTCGCGGCCGGAATCTTTCCCCTCGTCGCGTTCCTGAAGACGAGCCTTTCGGGTTGGGCGAGCGGGGGCTTGTCGCTCGCGTTCGGGTGGATCGCGTTGCGATCGGTCGGGTTCACGTTGCTGCAGGCGTGCCTGAGCGCGAGCCTCACGCTCGTCTTCGCGCTGGTGATCGGCACGGCGTTGGCGTTGGCGGAGGGCCGCTTCGCGCGTTCACTCCGCCGCTTCGCGGAGCTCGCGGGATCGCTTTGCTTTGCGCTTCCGGGCGTGCTCGTCGCGCTCGTTTCCTTGGGGGTCTCCGAGCGTTGGGCTGCCTGGCCTTCGATCGGATTGGCGGGCATCGTGGCCGCGCACGTGCTCGTTCACGCGCTCTTCGTTGCGTCGGGTGTCGCTCGCTCGCTTCGGAACCAGGTCCTCGGCGGCGGCGCGGAACTCCTCGCGGCCGCGACGACCCTGGGCGCCTCTCCCCGCCGCGCTTTGGCGACGGTCTTCGCGCGCCCGCTCGCGCACGAGGCGCGAACCTGGTGGCCCCTCGTTTTTCTTTGGAGCTTCGGCGCGTTCTCGACCGTCGTGATCTTGGGCGGCGGTCCGCGGGCTTCCAGTCCCGAAGTTCTTCTCTACTTCGCCTTGCAGACGGATCCCGATCCGGCCCGCATCTTCGTCCTTTCCGTCCTTCAGTTCGGCGTCGCCGCGACGCTCGCTTGGCTCGCGGCGCGACGGAGCGGAGCAAGCGAGGCGACGTCGACCGAAAATTTCGATCGGACCGAATCGTCGCAACCTTGCGGCACACGGATCGCCGGAGCCTGGAGCGCGCTCGGCGTGGGCGCTTTGCTGGCGGCTTTCGCGCCGCTTTGGGCTTCGCCGTTTCGCTTGCTGTCGAAAGGCGGCTTGCCGCCGGATGGCTTCGGCGTCGCGCTCGGTGCCTCGCTTTCGCTCGCCACGTTGACGGCGCTCGGCGTGATGGTCTTCTTCGAACTTTTGCTTCGCGCCGGCTCGCGCGTGCGGCGCTTCGTATTCTCGCTCTCGGGGATTTCTCCGACTTTGCTCGCGGCGCTTTGGATCTCGGCGGGCGCCGATCTCTGGGCGGAATCCGCGTGGTCCCAGTTTTTCCTTTCGGGATTGGGGCTCGCCTGCGTTTTCGCCCCCTTCGCGGCCTACTGGATCGAGCGGGAGCTCGATCGTTTTCCGGCGACGACGCTCGAGGCCGCCGCGCTTCTCGGCGCGAACGATTCCGAGATCTTGGGACGCATCGTTCGCCCTTCGCTCCGGGATCTCCGCCTTCGTCTCTTGTCGCTCGCGAGCTTGGGCGCCATCGGCGACCTGAGCTTCTCGACGTTGTTCTTGCGCGACACCGAAACGCTCGCGACGATGAGTCGGCGCATGGCTTCGCGCTACGACTTTTCGGGTTCGAGCTGGGTCCTGGCGACGCTTTTCGGCGTCTGCGCCTTCGTCTGGATCGCGAGCCGCCGTCACGGAGAAAAATCATGAGTGAATATCTGCGCCTGGAAGCTTTCCGTTTTTCGGTCGAGGGTAAGGGGGCGGTCGAGATTTCGGGCACCCTCGGTCCCTCCGAGCGTCTCGTGCTTCGCGGTCCTTCGGGATGCGGCAAGACGACGCTGTTGCGATCGCTCGCGGGCCTGGCTCCCACCCTTTCGGGCCGTGTCTATCTGGGGACGGAAGAGATCACGAAGCTCGAAGCGCATCGGCGGCGCGTTGGATTCGTCTTTCAGAACGGCGCGCTTTTCCCGGGTCTCGACGTGGCCGCGAACGTCGCCTTCGGTCTACGCTACCAACCCCATTCGAGCGCTTGGTCCGAGGACCTTCGTCGGAACAAGGCGACCGAGTTCCTTGAGAAGGTCGGGCTCGCGGCGCTCGCGGATCGGCTCGTGTCGAACCTCAGCGGGGGTGAGCGTCAGCGGGTCGCGTTGGCCCGCACTCTCGTGACGCGGCCGCGTCTTCTGTTGCTCGACGAGCCCCTTTCGGCCGTCGATCCCGATCGTCGCCGGGATTTGCAGGCGTGGATCCTTCAGGGCCTCTCCGAGAACCCGGTTCCGACGATTCTTGTGACGCACGACGCGGATGAGGCTAGGGTCTTGGGCACGAAGGTCATCGAATGGAATTCCGAAGCACTCAAATTTTGATCGTTTCTTTGGCGCTGGTTGTGGCCTGTTCCGGCAAGAACGAAGAGGTCAAAACGCCTCCTCCGGGGCTCAAGCAGGTTCCCCAAATCTTGGTCGGGCTGGACTCGAGTCGCGCCGATCCTTGGTTGAAGCACGAAGAGACGATTTGGGGCCCGTCCGGAAACGTTCGGGTTGAGCGTGGGAATTTTGGCGATCTGGAAAGCGCGAAGGAAACCCTTCGGATTTGGAACGGCCGTTCCGGCGACCTCTTGATTCTCGGTCCAGGTTTTCCCCAGAAAGCGTGGACCGACTTGAAGCTTCCGAAGCGAGCCGATCTGCGAGTCGTGTTCTGGGAGGGGGAGTCTTCCGGTGTCTACTCGTTGCGCCTGGACCGGAGCGCGCTCGAAAGGCTTTTCGGAACTTTTTGCCGGCCGGGCTGTGAGCTCGTCAGGAAGGACCCCGACTGGCATCCGAAATTCAAGGAAGGCCCGCTTCGGGTTTGGTTCGGTGAAGGGTCCGCGCCGGGGCTTTCGCTGACGATCCGCATCGATTGGTCCTCGGTCGCACATAAGCTTTTGATGAGTGATCCGGCGAAGCTCGTCTCGGGCCGTCAAAATATTGACATCTTCGGCGGTGATCTTGAGATCAAGCTCGGTGAGTCCTTTCCCAACCCCGAAGCCAAAGATCGGGCCGATGCGGAACTCAAAAATTGGTCCATGCAGGAGCTTCGACGGGGAGGCTCGCTTTGAGCCGCTTGGCGCTGGTTCACGGATTTTTGGGATCGGCCGCGAATTGGGGTCCCGTTCTTCACAAGCTCAAACAGCGGCCGGAACTTGTCGGTTGGGACTTTGCGGCTTTCGACCTTCTCGGTCACGGGTCGCGTCGTGACGCGGCCCGCCCCCTCGATTTGGAGTCCATCGCTCGGGATCTCAAAGAGCAGATCGGAGACGACCCGGTCGTTGCCTTAGGTCACTCTTTCGGAGTTCGCCCGCTGCTGAAAATCGCGGAAATGGCGCCCGGCATTATCACTCACCTTTTGGTGGAAGATTCGTCGCCGGTTTTGAGTGCCGCGGGTCTAGCGGAATTGCGGGAGATCTTTGAGGTCCCGACTCCCTTCGAAACCCGCGAAGCCGCGCGCGACGCTTTGGACTCCCGCTTCGGCGTGGGCTCGCGGCTCTCTCGGTTTTTGCTTTCGAACATCCGGGACTTCGAGGGCCGTCATGATTGGCGTTTTGACCACCGACTCCGGGATCTTTTGGAGGCCTCGGCCCGTGAGCCGCTCTGGTCGGCTTGGGAAAATTTCGAAGGCGAGATCCACATGATCTTGGGGGATCGCTCCTCGTTCGTTACGGAAGAGCGCGCGGCAGAATGCAAGAGCCGCCGCGCGAGTCGCTTTACGGAGATCTATCGCCTACCCAACGCGGGCCATTGGGTGCACGCGGATGATCCGGATGGCTTCTGCAAGTTGACTAGTCAGATCTTGATTAGTCTGGAAAATCGGTAAGTTGAGAGGTTGGATAGGCGTCTTGCCTAGGCGCCACTACCCGTTTTCGAGCGGGTAGGCAGCGTGGTCACTTGGGCAGCTTGAGCAAGCTGCTGTTCGCGGCGGGCGCGAAGGCGGCGCATGACGACGAGACCAAGGAGAACCGAGAAAAGAGCGAGCGCGGCGATCTGCATGTGAAGTTCCGAGACCGGAGGGCCTTGGGCGGTCTTGGTGGCTCGTTCCGGGCTCTTGGTCGGGGCCTGCTCAACTTGAGTAGGCATCGGCGTCTCTTCAGCCTGTTCAAACGGCGCCTGGGCCACCGTTTCTTCGGGGATACTCGGTAGGTCCGTGGAGGCCGAGTGCTCCGGGGCCACCGCTTCGTGGGTGGTTTCGTGAACCGGGTCCGTCATCGGCGCCGCCGAAGACTGGCTCTTGGCGACTTCCTCGATGAGGCGACCAAGGGCCGCTTGGCTATCAACTTGGACAGGCTGAACGCGGATCACTTGGCCGACTTCGATAAGGTCGGGGTTCGTGATCTCGGGGTTCAGCGCAACGATCTCCATCCAGGTTCGCATGTCGCCGTAACGGGCTTGGCCGATCTTCGAAAGCCAGTCCCCGCTTTGAACGGTGACGGATTCGAGTGGCGAGCCGAAGTCTTCGGCGAAGACCTTCATGGACTGGGAATCATCCGGACGGAAAGGCGAATTGTAGTAAACGACCGTGCCGGCCTCGAGGGCCTTGCCGCCGTTCCACTTTTTCAAAAGCTGGCTTCGATCGTTACGGGAGTATAGTCGCTGAGAGATGCTTTCCCAGCTCTCGCCGCCGTCGCGCACGAAGTAGAAGCCGTTCATCCACATACCTTCCGATTGGAAGGGAGCGGCGGCGATGCGCGGAGCGCGGCTGCCTCGGTAAGCGACGCGCGGACCGCCAAGATTCTGGCGCTTCGCCGAAGCGGAGTCCGCCTGGAACTCGTAGGTCTCGCCGCTTCCCGCTTCGACCACGGTCGTGGCGGAAGACGAAGAGCTCGTCGAATCGCTTTGCGAGAGATCGGCGACTTCGTCGGTTTGATTCTCGAGCGGCGCGCTCGCTCCCGTGTGCGTAGCGCACGCGCCAAGCTGGGCGAGAATTCCGAGCGAGAGCGAGGCGAAGGCGACATCACGCAAGCCGGTGCCTAAAGCACCCAGGCGCAGACGTGAGTACAGCTTTGCCATCTACATTTTAGTATGCGGGTTTCTCGGGCAAGCGCAAGATGCCATAATCTGTCACATATGAAACTCGGCGTAGAAGTTTTGGCATCGGATCCCAAGCTCCAAGCCCGCTTGAAGGGAAAGCGCGTGGCGCTCGTGGCCCACGCGGCCTCGGTGACCCGTTCGATGGAACACAGTGTGGACGCCCTTTCGGCGGCCGGAATTCGGCTGAGCGCCGCTTTTGGACCCCAGCACGGAATGCGGGGCGAAAAGCAGTACAACATGATCGAGAGCGACGATTACCTCGATCCGACGGCCAAAATTCCCGTATTTAGCCTTTACGGACGGGTTCGGCGCCCGACTCCGGAGATGATGGCGAGCTTCGATATCGCGCTCGTCGATCTGCAAGATGTCGGGTGCCGCATCTATACCTATCTCACGACGCTCCTTTATATGCTCGAAGCTTGCGCGGCCCATAAGAAGGAAGTCTGGGTTCTCGATCGGCCGAATCCGGCGGGTCGCCCTATCGAAGGAAGCTACCTAAAAAAAGGATGGGAAAGTTTTGTCGGCGCCGCGTCGCTGCCGATGCGCCACGGCCTGA
>DDRA01000166.1:6864-13112 GCA_002343545.1 Bacteriovoracaceae bacterium UBA2428 | reverse complement strand
CTGCCGATGCGCCACGGCCTGACGCTCGCGGAAGCGGCGCTTTGGATGAAGGCGACGTTCAAACTCGACGTCGAAATCGTGACGGTTCCGGTGGAAGCTTACGATCCCACGCGGGGCCCCGGCTTCGGTTGGCCGGATTCGCTGCCCTGGGTGAACCCGAGCCCGAATATGCCCACGCTCGCGGCGGCTCGGTGTTATCCGGGGACGGTGCTCTTTGAGGGGGTCAATCTTTCCGAGGGGCGCGGGACGACGCGTCCACTTGAGCTCTTCGGATCGCCCACGCTGAACGCGGAGGCTCTGAAGGCGGCGCTTCTCCAGAAGTACCCCGCCTGGACCAAGGGCTGCGCCCTGCGGACCTGCTACTTCGAGCCGACCTTCGATAAGTTCAAGGGTCAGCTCTGCGCCGGACTGCAGTTCCACGCCGAGGGCGAGGTTTACGACCACGAGGCCTTCCGGCCTTACCGGATGGTGCTCGGGCTCTTCAAAGTGCTGCGTTCCACCCAGCCTGGCGTGCTCCAATGGCGGGATCCGCCGTACGAGTACGAAGCCGAGCGCCTGCCCATCGACCTTCTGAACGGGGGAACCGAGATCCGGGAATGGATCGAAGATCCCACGGCGCACGCTTCGGACCTTGAGAGAATGCTCGAAACGGATGAGAAGCGTTGGAAGGAAGAGCGCAAACCCTTCCTTTTGTATGCAGAATAACGCCCCCGTAGTCTTGAAGTTCGGCGGCTCGAGCGTCGCCAATCCCGAACGGATCCGTCGCGTCGCGGCGATCGTCGCCGCGCACCGCCGCGCGAATTCGCGCGTGCTCGTCGTGGTGAGCGCGATGGGGGACACGACGGACGACCTGATCGAGCTCGCCCGCGCGGTTTCGCCGCGCGCCGGGGCGAACGAGCATCGACGCGAAATGGACATGCTGCTTTCGACGGGCGAGCGCATCTCGATGTCTTTGCTTTCGATGGCGCTCAAGGATCTCGGGGTCGAGGCGATTTCTCTCACGGGCTCGCAAAGCGGCATCCTCACCGACGAGGTCCACGGCGGCGCGCGCGTGGCCGAGATCAAGCCCATCCGCATCGACGCGGCCCTTCCCCGCGGGCAAGTCGTCATCGTGGCGGGTTTCCAGGGCGTGAGCCGCGAAAAGGAAATCACGACGCTCGGTCGCGGCGGAAGCGACACGACGGCCGTCGCCCTCGCGGCCCACTTCGGCAGCCGTGAATGCGTCATCTACACCGACGTCGACGGCGTCTACTCCGCGGATCCGCGCGTCGTCGTGGGCGCGAAACGCCTGGATCGCCTGGGTTGGGATTCGGCGCTCGAGGCCTCGGCCCGCGGCGCGCAGGTGTTGCACCCGCGTTGCGTGGAGCTCGGTTGGAAACACGGTGTGGCGATTCGGGTGCGCTCGACTTTCGCCGAGTCGGAATCGCTTCCCGTGGTTGGCACGGGCGGAACGTTAATCGAAGGATGTGATCGCATGAGTCATCTCGAAGGCCCCAAATTCCTTTCGCTCGCCGTGAAGAAGAATCTGGCGGCGTTTCGCGCGCCCGGCGACCTGAAGTCCGCGCAGGCGCTCCGTGAAAAAGCCTCGGCGATGGGTATCGAACTCTTTGCTTTCCGTTGGAGCGAAGGGGCCGCCGTCTTCTTCGTCGAGGCCGCCAAGGCTTCGGCGTTGCAGGGCGAGGGCGCGACGCGGTCCGCGGACGCGGCTCTCTTCGCGGCGATCTCGGTCGTGGGCTGCGGCCTCCTGCAGACGCCCGAGCCGGCCCGGCTGCTCGCCGATGGCCTCGAGGCGAAAGGTTTCCACCTGACTTCGCTCTCGACGAGTTCGACGATCCTCGAGGCCGTCGTGGAAGAAACCGCGAGTCTCGATCAGGCGCTGCCGGCCCTGCATGAAGCGCTCATGGGTCAAAAGGTTTTTTGACTCGCGACTCGAGTGGCTTTGGGCCGATTAGCCGGTGTCTCACTTCGGGCAATTGAGTATCGACTTTTTCGCCCTGGATCTCGACGCTCACCTTCGCTTGCGTGCCCTCGTGAAGATTCGAAACGACGTCGATGTTGCCGATGATTTGTATTTTCGCCGCGGAAGCGCTGCCGCCCGCTTTGCGAACGTATTCCTTCAAAGCTTCGACGTTCTTGAAGGTCGAGCATCCATTATTCGAGCAAAGCACGGATTCGAAATCGCCTTGATTCGCGACTTCTAGGCTCGATCGGATGAAGGGCTCGGCTCGGTGCGCGCCGGAATGTCCAAAGTACTGGTAGTTGAGTTTTCGACAGGGTGGCGTCGTGCTTGCTCGCAGGGCTTGGATCTTGGTCCGGGTGTCCGCTCCCATGATTTCGAAAGGAAGGTTCGTGATCGGATTCGTCAAGAACGCTTGGCAAGTGTCTTTGGCGACGAAAGTCGCGCAGTCGTTTCGGGCTCGATCGATAATGGATCGCTCGACTTCCTCATTTTTGCCGGGCAAAGGCACCGCGAGGTACTCGCAAACGCAGCAGGTTGTCGCCTCCGCTGCCGAGCTTGCGAGCAAGACAAAAAACACGCGGAGCCGCTTAAGGCGGGGAATCATGTCAGTTCAAGTCTCCTTGTAGCCTAACGAACGCAGCTCTTCTTTTCGTTCGGCGAGGTGCGCGGCGAACTCCGGGTCTTTCACGTAGAAACCGCGGCCGAGGATCATTGCGCGCCAGATCGTGCGGCGACCGAAGAAGTAGCCGTCGACCGTAACCTTATCCGCGAGCTTTCGGTAGTAGGGGATCTCGAGGAGCTTTCGGCGAAAGCTTTCCATGTTGTACCAGGGCACCTGCGGGAAAATATGGTGTTCCAGGTGGTAGCCCGACTTGATCGGGTAGACGAAAAAGTTCGTTACGGGGTTGAAGTCATGGACCCACGTACGTTCGAACTCGGTGGGGCCTTCGAGTCCGGTGTGTTCCCCGTAGCCGTGGAGCTTGAGCAGAAGGATCGTGAGCGTGAAGTAAGGCAGGAGCCAAAACACGAGGATCTCGGTCCAAAAACCGAAGTAGGTCGCCGCCGCGGCCACGGGCCCCCAGAATAGAAGGTTCATGAACATGTCGCGGCCGTCCGTCAGGCGAAACTCGCCCTTTTTCTGCATCTCGAGCAAAGGACGGTTGAAAGAAATCAGGAATCGCACGGCGTTCACGCCGCAGATATCGAGGAAGAGCATGAAGAGGGCGCGCGGCGCTGAACGGCGTTCATAGTTATAGTCTTGGAACTCGTAGAGCTGATGCTCGGGATCGTCGCCGGGTTCGCCGGAATGCTGGTGGTGCTTGAGGTGAAACCATCGGTAGTTCTTGAGCGGCGTGAGCATCGGAACTCCGCAGAGGAGGTCCGTCCAGAAGTCGTTCCATCGGCGCTTCGGGTGCACGAGGCCGTGGGCCCCTTCGTGGAGAAGGATCAGGAGATGGTTCTGAAGCCCGGCGATGAGCAGAAAGGTGATCGGCGCGGCCCGCCAGTCCGTGCCCTTTCCGCCGAACCACATGAGAAAGGCGGAGAACCCGAGAACACCGATTCCCAAGGCGATGGACTTCCATCCCGACAGTTCGCGGGCCCCCTTGGAAAACTTGGGATCCAGCTCGGGACGATTGATGAACTTGCGCGCGTCGGAAGGGGCGACGTTGGATCCGCTCATACGGGTTTCAGTGTAGCATGCGCCTATGATCTCTCTTTCTCAGCTTTCCGACGCCTGGGACGAAAAGTTCATGCAAGAATTCGTCTCGGTAAGACGGAACGCCCTGCGTGGGTATACCGAGAGCCTTCCCGAAACGATCGAGGACTTGCGCCTTTACTTTGATCCTTCCCAGGCCTTCGCGCGGGAGCATCACTTTCGGGCTTGGATCGCCCACCGGAACGGAAAGGCGGTCGCGCGCGGGGCGAGCTTCGTTCCGCGCGCGTGGAAGGTCCCGCCCTTCTTGCCTTTCGGTTTCTTCGAGTTCGTCGACGACGCGGAGGCGGCGCGGGCCGTGCTCGAGCGGGCGCGAGACTTCGGACGCTCGCTCTCGATCGCCGAGCTTCGGGCGCCCATCGACGCGAGTTTCTTCGGGTCCTATCGTCTCGTGACGGAGTCTCGTGGCCCTTGCCTGTACGGCGAGCCGCGTCGCCCCGATCACTACCTTCGTATCTACTCGGAAATCGGCCTGGAAGCGTACAAGCACTGGACGACCTTCCGCGTTCCGGTGAAGGATTTTCTCGCTTCGGCCGAAGCCATTCGTTCGCGTTTTTACCCGGAAGGTCTTCCCGGTGAGCTACGTTTTCGTAGCATCTCGGGCGCGACGTGGTCGGAAGACGTCGATACCGTGCACCGCCTCTTTACGGCGTCCTACGCGTCGATGTCCGAGTACATGCCGATCTCGGTGGAGGCTTTTCGGGAACTCTACGGCTCTTTCCGTTACATCGTCGATCCGCGCTACTCGCGTATCCTCTACCGAGGAAATGAGGCCATCGCGTTTTTCGCCGGCTACCACGATCCGTTTCGCGCGCTCGCGCCCGTCAAGCGGGCCGCCGTGCGAGCCCCGAATTTCTTGGGCCCTCTGTTCTCGATCGCCGGTCTCGCGCGCTTGAAGCTCGTGAAGGGCGGCCCGCTGGCTCCTTACGTCGGCAAGGACCCGAAGGCGGACGAAGTAAGGGGAGCGATGGCGCTTCTCATGCGGGAGTTCGCCGTCAACATCCCGCCGGATACGGACGACTTTCTGGGCGTTTACGTCGCGGATGGATCGCCTTCGTTGAAGACGCTGCCCGAGAGCCGCGAAGCGCTGACCCGCTACGCGATGTTTCGCCTCAAAATCTAGGTTCCGCGCGCTCAGAAGGGCTGCTTGCGGATGCGGAGCGCGTAGAGAACGAGATTCACGAGGGTATGGATAGTGGGGCCTAGAAAGAAGAATCCCACGATGCTCGGCAAGAGGTCCGGCCGCCAGAGAAAATAGACGAGCGTGCAGCCGAGCAACGAATCCGTGTGGTCCAGCGCGAAGAAGAGCCAGCGTTTTTCGCGGGGAAGCTCGCCGGGCTGGATGCCCATGCGGCGCTTGAGGTAAGAGTTCGGTAGCTCGAAGAGCGCGTAGGCGAATCCGAGCAGAAAACCGAGCGGGATTCCCTGGGGACCCGCGAAAACCGCGAGCGGGGTTGTCTCGAGTCGCCCGATGACGAAAGTCGCGAAGGCCGTACCGAAGGACATGACGAGAAAGCCGCGCCAGGTCTTGTTGGCTCCGAAGGCCGTCGCGTTGACGGGGATCTTCGCGAAGGCCAGCAAGTCGGTCTTCACCGTGATCATGTGGAGAATACCGCCGACCACGAGCGGAAGCGTGAGGTAAGCGGCCACGACGATCGTTTGCGATATGGACACTCGGAAGACGCCCCCTTTTCGTTTGAGGATACCCTTCGATCTCGCGGGCTTTTGCTTTCGTCAAATTAATGCCGTTCCGTTCTTCCGTGCGCCGCGTGGCTCGCGCCCCAAGCGCTGGTGGAACTTTTCGACTGAGCCTACCCTTGGGATATGAAGAGCGACTCCGGCAAGACCGTCGAACGTGGACCCGAATACCTTGCTCCCGATGCTTCTCGGCGTTGGGGAGGCCGCGTCGTCGCGTTCAGTCGCCAGATGTTTCCGTTCTACCCGAACGTCGTGACGTTTCTTCTGCAGTTCTGCGTCCACTACTTCGTCCTGAGTCGGGTCTTCGGCGGCGAGCCCACGGCCGCCACGACGACGATCAACCTTGTTTGCGGAGCGACGACGGCGGTTCTCTTCGTTTACCTCTTTCGGGTTTTCGACGAACTGAAGGATTACCCCACCGACAAGATCAACTTTCCCGATCGTCCGCTCGTCGCGGGCATCATGAACGTCCCGGATGCGCGCCGTCTTTGGGTAACCACGACGATCGCGCTCGTTCTGCTCCAGATCCCCGTCTACCGGCCCGCGCTGGGACTGGCGTTCGCCGCCATCATGGGTTTCAGTTTTCTCGCGTTCAACTGGTTCTTCGCGGAATCCAAGATTCGGCCCAACCTGCCCCTCGCGCTTTACACCCACAATCCGATTCTCTACCTCTACCAGATCTACACGCTCAGCTTCTTCTGGCCGTGGTCGGGAGGTCCCCTGCTTCCCGCGATTCTCTTCTTGGTGGGCGACGCCATGACCGGAACCGCCTGGGAGGTTTCGCGCAAGATCCGCGGGACTTCGGAAGAAGACAACTACGTGACCTACAGCCGCGTCTGGGGACGAGGTCGGGCGCTCACGGTCGTGGCCCTGCTC
>DDRA01000166.1:6488-6765 GCA_002343545.1 Bacteriovoracaceae bacterium UBA2428 | reverse complement strand
GCTCACGGTCGTGGCCCTGCTCTGCGCGCTTTCGGCCTCACTGACGCTCGGAAGCCTTTCGACCCGGCTGCCGCCGAGCTTCCTCTGGGCCTGCCTGCCCGCGGCCGCGATCTTCGTGGCTTTTGCCGTGGCGGCCCTTCGTTTCGTCGCCAAGCCGGATCGGGCGCCTCCCTTCAAACGTTACGTCGAAGCGCTCAAGCTGAGCCTTCTCGTCGCCTACTTCGTCGGATTGGCGTTGTGAGGCCGAGATGAATTCCGTCGTCGTCGAGGCCCGGGG
>DDRA01000166.1:5986-6284 GCA_002343545.1 Bacteriovoracaceae bacterium UBA2428 | reverse complement strand
AGCGGTTCGGGCAAGAGCACGCTCTTGCACCTCGTGGGCGGGCTCGAGAAGCCGGACGGGGGCGAAATCCTGGTCGAGGGTCAGTCCATCTCGGGATTTTCGGATGAGCATCTCTCACGCTTTCGTCGAACGCGCCTCGGATTCGTGTTCCAATTCTTCAATCTCATCCCGACTTTGAACGCGCTCGAGAACGTCGCGCTTCCGCGCCTGCTGGAGGGCGAAGGCATGGCCCAGGTCGAGACGAAAGCCCGTGAGCTTCTCAAGCGGATGGATTTGGGGCATCGCCTCGAGCACAAGC
>DDRA01000166.1:0-5794 GCA_002343545.1 Bacteriovoracaceae bacterium UBA2428 | reverse complement strand
GATCCTGGCCGACGAGCCGACCGGGGCCCTCGACAGCAAGACGAGCGACACGGTGCTCACGCTCCTTCGCTCGCTCGCGGTCGAGAATGGGCAAGCGATCCTGATGGTGACGCACGATAACAAGGCGGCCTCTTTCGGCAGCCGTCTCGTTCGGATGCAGGATGGTCGTCTGGCGGAGACGCCGTGACTCTGGATCTTTGGCGCCGTCTCGTCGTCCGTCGCGTCGTCGAGAAGAAGCTTCGTTTCGGTCTCACGCTGTTGGGGATCGCGGTCGGCATCGCGCTTTTTCTCGCGATTCAAATCCTGAACCACTCGACGGTTCAAAGCTTTCGCCAAAGCCTCGAGCGGGTCTCGGGGCAGGCCGCGCTGACCGTCTATACCGGCGGTGCGAGCTTCTCCGAAGAGGTCTTGGCCAAGGTCGAGGGAACGGAGGGCGTGAAGTACGCCATTCCCCTGGTCGAGGCGCGGGCCTTCTACGAGGCCGACGGCCAGTTTCAGAGTTTCACGATGCTCTGCGTGGACTTGCTCAAGGACGGCGGGGTCCGTTCCTACCAAAGCGGGGGGCGGGATCTCATCGAGGATCCGCTCGTGTTCCTGAACCAACCCGACAGCCTCATGCTCCCGCGGGCCTTCACCCGAAAACTCGGCCTCGAAATGGAGAGTCCGCTCGAGCTTTTCGGCGCGACCGGACGCAAACGCTTTACCCTGCGCGGGATTCTCGACGACGACGGGGCCGCGAAGGCCTACGGCGGCGGGATCGGGATCATGGACATCGACGGCTGTCGCCAGACCTTCGGCAAAGTGGGGCTCCTCGACAAGATCGACATCGTTCCCAAGGAAGGCGTCGACGTGGCCGCGTTGGAGGCGAGGCTCCGATCGGAACTGGACGGGCTCGGGCTCAAGGTCGGCCGCGCGAACGACCAGGCGGCGGCCTTCGAGGTCATGGTCACGGCTTTTCAGAAGATGCTCTCTTTCATCGGTTGGCTTGCGGTGCTCGTATCGTTCTTCATCGTGACGGACACGGTCCAGGTCGCGATCGCCGAACGGACCAAGGAGATCGCCACGCTCCGGGCCCTCGGCGCGAGTCGCAGACGGAGCTTCGGGCTTTTGTTGTGGGAATCTCTGACGTTGGGAACCTTGGGTTCCGCGTTGGGTCTGCTGCTGGGGGTCCTGCTCGCGCACAAGCTCATGGGAGAAATCTCGGCTTCGCTTTCTACCCAGTTCGTACGCGACATCGAGATCGACGCCATTCACGTGGAGTTCCGGCACGTCGTCATGGCCTTCGCGCTGGGACTCACGAGTTGCTTCGTGGCGACGTTGGTGCCGGCCTGGAAGGCTTCGCGGCGGGACATCGTTCAGGACTTGCGCAACCGAACGGAGGACGAAAGCTCCGGCCGCTCCGGCGGCGACGCTTGGAAAGCGGTCGTCGGTACGGTGGCGTTCGTCGCGATGGCCCTGCTCGTGCGCGCCCGCTGGTCGGCGCGGTGGCCCGCTTTCTACGGGGTCGAGGCCGCGCTAGCGATCGTCGCCTTGATTTGGTTGGGGCCGGCGCTCGTCGACCTTGTCTTGGGCGGCTTGAGTCGGGTCGTGGGTCGGGGGCCGCCCGGTCGCACCCGTTTCTTGGCGGCGCTGGCGCTCGATAACCTGCGCCGAAACCGCGAGCGCACGAAATCGAACGTGCTGGGTCTCGTGGTCTCGCTCGGCCTTGTCATCGTGATCTCGACCATCAACGCGAGCGCGCGGTCGAATATCATGGGCTGGTTTCGCAAGACGCTGCATTCGGACTTGGTCGTTTCGTCGTACGGAAACCTGTTGAACAACCGATCCCAGGTTTTCTCGGAAGACATCCGGTCGAGGATCGAGGCCATGCCCGGGCTCAAAGAAGAGGCCGGCATCAAGACTTACGCCGTTCGGTGGATCAACTTCGAGCACGGAGGGGTCGACATAACGGTCAAGGCCTTCGACCCTCCCCCGCCGAGTCATCTGCTCGACGTCTTCGATCTGATCGAAGGTCCTTCGGCGAAAGAAATCTACCGGAAGATTTTCGTTCCGGGCGACCGGGTCTACGCGCTGGCGTCGTCGAGCTACTTTCGGACTTTTGGCGTCAAGATCGGGGACGAGATCGAGATCCGAACGACGTCGGGCCCCTTGCGGATCGTCCTCGCCGGTAGCGTCGTGGACTACGCCTCGCCGAACGGCGTCGTCTATCTGTCGCGCGAAGTCTACCGAAAGTACTGGAAGGATCCTCTCGTGGCGGCCTACTTTATGAACCTCGAGAATCCTTCGCGATTGGCCGACTTCAAAGCCCGTTTCGATCGCGAGTTTTTCGACGTCGGTCTGCAGGCGCTTTCCAATCACGCGGTTCTCGAGCAGGGCGAGAAATCGGTGAACGACGCTTTCGGCTTCACCCGCGCGATCGAGCTGAGCGCCGTGCTCGTCGCGCTCTTCGGCCTGGTCAACACCCTTTTCGTGAGCGTGCTGGGGCGCATCCGCGAGTTCGGCATGTTGCGTTCCGTCGGGTCCTCCAAGTCGCAGCTCCGGAAGCTCGTCCTCTTCGAGGCCGTTATCCTGAGCGGGGTCGGAGCCTTCGTCGCGCTTTGCTTTGGCTACGCGCTCTCGCGCTTCTGGGTGCTCGAGAGTCTTCCCGAGATGCTCGGATGGCCGCTGCGCTTCGTGTTCCCTTACGCTTCGGTGCTGAAGGTCTTGGGGCTCGGTATCGTCGTGGGCATTGTGTCCGGTTGGGCTCCTTCGCGGCTCGTCACGGGGCGTTCGCCGACGGAACTCATGCGGGAAGACGGATGATGAAGAACGGGGAGCATCGATATGGATTTTAATCTGGGGCTCGTGCTCTCGGCCATCCTGCTCCTGATCCTAGCGAGCCACGTCGGCGGCCATCTTGCGCGGAAGCTTCGGCAGCCGTCGGTTATCGGCGAGATCCTGGGTGGACTCTGCCTGGGGCCAACGCTCTTCGGGTTTTTCGCGCCCGAATCGCAAGCGGCGATCTTCACCGCGAATCCGAGCGTGGCGACTTGCCTGAGCCTTCTCTATAACTTCGGGCTTTTGCTTCTCATGTTCCTCTCGGGGTTGGAGATCGAGCGCATCGGCGAAGACCGCGCGCAGCTCAAGTCGGCTTCCATCATGGCCGTGACGGGGACGTTGATCCCCATGGGCATCGCGCTTCTGGCGCTTCCGTGGATTCCGCTCGACGCCTACATGGGTCCGGCGCAAAGCCGGACGGCGCTCGTCCTCGTGTTCGCGACGGCGATGGCCGTCACGAGCCTGCCCGTCATCTCGAAGATCTTTCTTGATCTCGGGGTGATGAACACCCGCTTCGCGAAGGTCGTCCTGTCGTCTTCGCTTTTGGACGACTTTCTCCACTACGTCCTGCTCGCCGTCGCGCTGAACGCGGCGGGCGACGCGGGCAGCCGGCCGGATTGGTTGAATCGCTTCTTCGAAGGAAAGTCCCTCGTTACGGTTACCGTCGTCGAGTGCGGCATCCACTTTGCTTTCGTCGTCTCGTGCATGACCTGGCTTCAGCATTTCTACCGGCTCTTCAAACCGGTACTGGGGTTCCTTAAACAGACCTCGCCGGTCGCGCTTTTGCTCGTGATTCTGGTGAGCGTCTCGTTGTTCGGTTTGGCTTTCGGGGTACCGCCGGTCCTGAGCGCCTTCGCCGCGGGCTTGCTGGCGACGCGCATAACGGAGTTCTCCGCCGAGGATCGTCGAAATCTGGCGGCTTTCTCGTCGTCGTTCTTCATCCCGATCTTCTTCGCGATGGTCGGCCTCAAGCTGAATCTCATCCGCGACTTCGACCCGATCTTCTTCGTGGTCTTCTTGTTGGCCGCGACGGGGATAAAGATGCTCTCGGTTTGGGTCGGAGCTCGCCTTTCGGGCGTTAGGAACAAGACCGCGGTGGATCTCGCGGTCACCATGAACGCACGCGGCGGTCCGGGAATCGTGCTCGCGTCGGCCGCGCTCGAAGGCGGCATCGTGAACGCCAAGCTTTACGTGTCGCTCGTGCTCCTGGCGCTCGTGACCTCGGGTCTCGCCGGAGCCTGGCTCGAAAGTTCCCTCCAGAAAGGACGTTTGAACCCGAATGAAATCTAGAGCGGCGCCTTACCTTTTCTTCGCGACTTGGAACCTGCTTTCCTACGCTTCGCTCGCTTCGGCGCTCGTGGCGATCGGCTGCCTGGCGGGTATCGTTCCGCGCCACGGGGCCGCGGCCATCGCGTTGCTCGCGAGTTTTGTTTGCGATCTCTTCGACGGAAAATTCGCGAAGTCCTTCCCCCGGTCGGAGGACGAGAAGCGCTTCGGCGAGCAGATCGACAGCCTCGTGGACGTGGTCGCTTTCGGGTTCGTCCCGGCCTCGCTCGTTTACTTCCTGTTTCCGGATCCGGCGCCTTGGCTCGTCGCCACGGCCCTGTTTTACGCCTTGTCGGTCCTGACCCGCCTCGCGTTCTATAACGTCTTCAGCGCGAGCACGGACTTCTTTACCGGCTTGCCGTGCCCGATGGGCCAGTACGTTTGGGCGGCGATTCTGCTGTGGCCGCCTTCACCCCCCGTCCTCGCGGCGCTTTACGTGGGCCTCGCGATCGCCATGGTTTCCCCGCTGAGAATCCCGCGCCCCGGTCTCGGCGGTCTCGCGGGACTCACGCTGGGCGCGATCGCCTTGGGCGTCGTGGCTTACCTACGTTAGGAGACGAAAGATGCCTTCGAGTCGCATTCCCGCCTGGTCGATGGACGCTTCTCTCCTCGCCACCGACCCTTCGGTCGGCGGCGGAAAGGGATACAACCTCGCCCGGCTTTCCAACTGGGGATTTCGGGTTCCGGAGTTCGGCGTTCTCACCGCCGAGGCCTACCGTTACCAAGTGACGGTAGGGCGTTTTCCCGCGGGAACCCTGGAGGCGGTCGAAGCCGCGGCCCGGAGCTGGCCCGGCGACTACGTCTCGGTTCGCAGCAGCATGACCATCGAGGACGGCGACCTCACAAGCTTCGCCGGCATTTTGGAATCGTACCTCTACGTGACCAAGGATCGCATCGCCGAGCACGTCTTGAAATGCTACGAAGCGCTCAAAGCCGACCGCGTGCGGGCTTACTTCGAAAAGCAGAAAATTGATCCCCACGATCCGCGCCTTGCCGTCGGGGTCGTCGTTCAGCGCATGGTCGCCTCGCGATGCAGCGGAGTCGCTTTCTCGCGCTCGCCCGCTTTGCACAGCGGGCTGTTGTATATCGAAGCGGGTCTCGGGCTCGGGGAAGGCATCGTTTCGGGGCACGTCGAAGTCGATCGGCACTGGGTGGATCGATTCGGTAAGGAATGGAAGCGCGAGATCACCGCGAAGCGCTCGCAAGTCGTCTTCGATCCGGGAGAACGAAAGGTCGTTTTGCGCGAAAGCGCCGCGAGCTCCGAGCCCTGTTTGAGCGAAGGGCAGGTCGACGAGCTTTCGCGACAACTGGTTTTGATCGAGTCGCGGATGGGCAAAGGCGCCGACGTTGAGTGGGCGGTCGACGAGAACGGATTGCTCCATATCCTGCAAGCCCGTCCCATCACGCAGTCGCACGCTCTCCTCGAGTACTTTTCGGACACGAACTTGACCGAGAGTTACCCGGGTCGCGTGAGCCCCCTCACTTCCTCCTTCGTCCGCCGCGCCTACACGAAGGTGATCGGGGAGGGCATCGAGATCTTGGGGGCCCGTCGTTCGGAGCATCCGGCCCTCGATCGCGCCCTCAAAGGCCTGATCCGAGATTTCGAAGGCCACCTCTATTACGATCCTGTCTCTTATACACATCTGACGCT
>DDRA01000130.1:6275-7026 GCA_002343545.1 Bacteriovoracaceae bacterium UBA2428 | reverse complement strand
GTGAGCTGACTGTGCCGGCTGCCTCGCCGCGATGTTTCTCCCTTCACTCTGCAAATTCAACTCGTTCCCCCGCACCGAAATATCCAGGGAGGAAACGGCCCCGTTCGACGAATCGAACGCGGCCAGCCCCGCGCGTGCTTGCCCGTCGATCGCGGCGAAGCCTCCTCCCAGGTAAACGGTCGTACCCGAGACGTGAATGGCGTTCACGACGTTATCGAGACCGAGGTCTAAACTCGTGGCCGTGCCGTCGGCGGTATCGAGGGCCGCGAAGTAGTCGCGCGTCTGCCCCCCGATGGAGTTGAAACCGCCACCCGCATAAAGCGTGTTCCCTTCGAGCCAAAGGCTCCGAACGGAAGCCGACGAATTAGGATTGAAGGAAGTCGCGTTCGAGGTCGCCGTATCCAAAGCCGCGAGGCGGTTTCGCGACTGGCCGCCGATCGTCGTAAAATCCCCCCCGGCGTAGAGGGTCGTTCCCGACAGAGCGAGAGCGTAAACCGTCGTATAGGGGGCGAACATCGTGCCGCCTCCGCTGGCGTTCGGATTGAACGCCGAGGCCGTCCCGTCGACGGTGCTCAGCGCCGCGACGCAGTTCCGGTTTTGCCCGCCGATGCTCGTGAATTTTCCGCCGACGTAGAGCGTGGTTCCGGAAAGGACGAGCGAGCGGACCTCGGCCGAGACGCCAAAGCCGCCCGAATGAGCCGCGTTCGGGTTGAAACTCGTGGCGGTCCCGTCCGCGGTGTTGAGCGCGGCG
>DDRA01000130.1:316-6148 GCA_002343545.1 Bacteriovoracaceae bacterium UBA2428 | reverse complement strand
CGTCCGCGGTGTTGAGCGCGGCGAGATTGCCGCGACTCTGGCCCCCGGCCGTCGAAAAAGTTCCGCCGACGTAAAGGGTCGTTCCCGAAAGCACCATCGAGTGGACGGCGGCGGTGGAGAAGAATCCGCTCGCGGCGATGCCCCCGTCGAAATCACGAACGCTCGAGTCCGAGTTGTTGAAGGCGGCGACTCCCCGGGCCGATTTGAACGCGATCGAAGAGAAATCCCCGCCCGCGTACAAGGTGTCGCCGGAAAGACGCAGGACGGAGACGCTCGCGTTCACCGAAGGATCGAAATTTTTCAGCGAGCCGTCCGAGGCATCGACCGCGGCCAGGTTGTTACGCGTTTGCCCGCCGACGCCGTCGAAGGTTCCGCCAATGAACAACGTCGTCCCGCGCAACGCGAGACCGGACACCGACACGGATACTCCCGCCGAATACGTCACGTTCGCATCGAAGCTCCCCACGCTGCCGTCGGCGGCGTTGACGGCGGCGAGTCCACGGCGGTTCTGTCCGCCGATGCTGGTAAAGAGACCGGCCACGTAAAGGGTGTTGCCCTCCAGAAGAAGATTGAAAACCGCGAAGCTCGGGGAGGGGTCAAAACTCGTCACCAACCCCGTACCCAAATTGAGCGCCGCCAAGTGGTTCCGCGATTGGCCGCCGATGGTATCGAAAAGGCCCGCCACGTAGAGCGTCGTGCCGGAAATCAACAGTGAGGTCACATAAGGGGTTCCGGACGACACGGAGACGCTCGGAGCAAAACTCGTGACGAGCCCGGTCGTCGCATCGACCGCACCGATGAGACTTCGCGCCTGGCCGCCGAGAGAACCAAACAGCCCGCCCAGGTAGAGAGTGTTTCCGGAGAGGGCCATCGCCTGAACGGCACCGTCGGCGTCGGCGTCGAAGGCCGTCAAACTTCCCGTCGACGTATCGAAGGCGGCGACGCGGTTTCGGCTTTGTCCCGAAATCGTCGTAAAGCTCCCGCCGACGTAAAGGGTCGACCCCGACAAGAGCAAGCTCGTGACGATTCCATTGGCGTCCAGTTCGAAGTCCTTGTCCAGGGTCCCATCCGACCGAATGCGGGCGACGTTGTTTCGGGCGGTACTACCGACTTTCGAAAAGTTTCCTCCGATATAAAAGCCGCCGTTCGCGTCCGGGATCGCCGCGTAAACGATACCGTGGACCTTCGGGCTGCTTGCCAGCCCGATGCCTCGCCGAAGCGTGCTCAACCCCGAAGCCTGGGAATCGGCGTCGAAAAGAAGTCCGCCTCCGGAGTAAGGCCCTATCCGCTTGAAGGAACCCCCGACGTAGGTCACGTCGTTCGCCGTATCGACGACCGAGGCGTAAACGGTGCCATCGGTGACCCAAGGCACGTCGTGGCTGACGACTCTCTCCGAGGGTGATGGCGAGGGCGACGGAGACACCGAAGGTGACGGGTCCGATGCCGCGCCGGCTTCGGACTTAGGATCGGAATAGAGGAGCACGCCACAGGCGTTCAACGTGAAAGAAAGTCCAAGCCAAAGCGATCGAACACAACTCGTCACAGCCCTCATCTTTTCAGGATAACGGGTCTTGAATCTCCGCAGGTTAATTCTCGATGAACGCGGAAGGCTCCGTCCTTAACGGGATCTTCATCCAAGCTCGCTTAACCGGCGTCTAAACTAAAGACATGTTCCCCCGCGTTCCCAGCTTTATCTTCGCGTCTTCTTTGGGACTCCTCGCGGGTTGCAACGCCTCGTTCTTCACCCTTTCGCCGAAGCCCGTTCCATCGACCGGAACGACGGATCCCGGACGTTCGGATCGGGACGGCGGCGACGCCGCGGGTGAAGCGCCGGACGACTCCAATCCGAGGCCGAGCGGCTCGCTCGTCGCTTCGCCGCTGAGCCTTTCTTCCGTGCCCGAGGATTCGGGCGAGCGTCTCGTGACGCTTCCGAACATGGGAGACGCGCGCGCGATCGCTTGCGGGCTGGATAGCCTGGTGGGGCTTAGCGTCTCGACCGCCTGCGCCTGCGACGGCGCGGGCGTCTGCCGGGTCGGCGTGACGCCGCTTCCCGACTTCGAAGGCGCGGCTTCCTTCCGCTACCGGCTGAGCGGCGGCGACGGCGTGGATCCCAGCCTCGCCGTCGTCGACTTCGACGTGGACGGCGTCCGCGACCTTCGCATGGCCGCGCCCACCGATATCTCGGTCACGAGTCGCTTCGCCTACGACCTCCTGGGCACCTGCGACGCCGAGGGCGTCGGCGTCGTCGCGACGCTCGAGCACGCGAGCTCGGATCCGAACGTGGAGTCTTCGGTCACGGCCTCGGCGCCCTGCACGGACGGTGCCTTCGCCCTGCGCTTCCACGACGCCTGGAAGATCCTCGACGGAAACGCGACTCTCTCGGTGGCCTACCAGGACGACGACGCGAATCCCCTCGACTCGACGACGATCGCGAAGAACTCGGGCTGCACCGGGATCGCCTGCACGACGGAAGTCCTGAACGACGGGACGGCCTACGAATCCGAACACGACTACGGAAACTTCACGAGCCCGAACGGGCGCTTTCTCGTCTTCACTTCGCGCCAGACGCGACACGCCTTGCCGCACAGCCTCGTGATCGGGAGCCCGACGCCCCAAGGCGTCGTATTCTTGCGGGACAAGCTGCTCGCCGTGACCTTCCGCCTGCCGATCCGTCCCGCGTTCGGACTCTTTCCGATCGCTTCGGGCGGATCGAACTACTTTCGGGTCGACGATACGGGAACGAGGGTCGGCTACCACGCCGCCACCTCGATGTCGGAGTCCTACGGGACGACTTCGGGGTGGACCGATACCGACGGCGACGGCTTCATGGAGTGGATCGCCGAAGAGTGCCTGGACGTCGGCGAATCCGGCTGCACCTATTGGCGCGATGTTCAAGGCGACGGTCGGATATCGGAAAGCACCGATAACTTCGTCGTGCTCGACGACGTTAGCTACAACATCCAAACGGCTTGGCGCGTGTACGATCGCGTGCGGAATGTCGGGGTCGACGTCACGGCCTTCGACGCGAACTCGAATAACTCCGACTGGTACGAGCGGGCCGGCATGGGGGTTCTCGTGAGCGCCGACCTGCTAAGGTGGGTCTCCTACACCCAGACCCAAGGCGGCGATGCCTCGACCCCGCCGAACGGCGAGCACGTGGTCGCTCGACATGCGCTCACACCCACCGGCGGGGGCTTTTCGACGACGACGACAATGGCCGAAATTCGGAATGAACCCTTTCCCGCGACTTCCAGCGAGTCGGGTTTCAAGATCAACGGATCCCTGCAATGGCACCCCGACGAAACGAGCTTCCGCGTCCGCTGGTCCATCCAACCCTCGCCGTACCGCGGAGATTCGGAGAACTCGCCGGTCTGCAACCGGGACCGGAGTGTCTGCACGTCGACTCCTTTCGCGAACCGCTTCGAGGACACGCACTACGCCTTCTCGCCGGCGGTCGCGCCTTTCACGGCGCCGACGGCGAGCGGACGGGCGACCCCCGTCATGCTGACCGAGTACTACGACGGCGAGGAGTATCGTTGCTGGGAAAACGTCGTGCTCCCCTACGTGGGCAACGCGACCGGGTGCCATATTTACGGAATGCAGAATCCGACGGCGCACGAAGCCGGCGTCTGGACGGCCGACACGCACCTCACGAGCGCGTGCGTCTGCGCGGCCGGAGTTTGCACCGCGACCGTCAACTGGGGGCCCGGACAAATGGCCTCGGGCGACGAGACGCTTCTTTTCTATCAGGTCTTCAATGCCCGCGCGGGCGGAACGGACTACTCGAATCTGGCTTCCGTCGCCCTTCAATGCGACCAACCCTAGGATAAGCGAAGCCGTGACGCCGGCGCCCGCGTTCCACGACGTGGAAAACAGGGGAAGGCACAATCCCCGTCTTCCCCCGTTGAGTAGGTCCCGTTCTCCCGCTATTTCAAACGGACATGGGTCGTTTGAAGGAATTCTGGATCAAGGTCCTCGCCGATCGCGTCGCTCGCCGTTTCGAGGAATCCCAACGGAACCCGCAGGCCGCCCAGAGCCGCGCCCTGCGGCGACTGCTCGCGATGAACGCGCAAAGCGAGGTGGGACGCGCCTGCGGCTTTGATCGCGTCCGCAATCCCGACGACATGTACGACTTGCCCCCGTCGACCCCGCAGTCCCTCGCGCCTTTCTTCGAGCGCGCGCGCAAGCTCGGCAGCGAGAGCCGCGGCATCTTCGGGCGTTCGGCGCCGCTCGCCTTCATCGAGACTTCGGGTTCCACGGGACGCTCGCGCTTCGTCCCCGTCAACCGCGATGCCTTCCGCGCCTATAACCGCTCCCTCGTGCGAAGCCTGGCCGCGATCGTGAAGGGCTCTCCCGAGCAATGGACGCGCTTTTTCGGTCGGCCCTACATCGCGATGACGTCGGTCACGCCCAAAGAGACGGCGCCGGGCGGTCTGCCCGTGGGCTACGGTTCGGCCGTGATGGAACTCCTTTCGCGGGCCAAGGCGAATTCCCGCCGCTACCCGACCCAGGCCGTCCGCGAGATGGAGGACTGGGAGGCCAAGATGGAAGCCCTTTACCTCGAGACCAAGGATCTCGACATCTGCGCGATCATGGGATTCCCCCGTTACGTCGAGGACTTCACGGCGCACGTGCTCAAGCGCAGCGGCAAGCGGACGCTGCGCGAGCTTTGGCCGAACGTTTTCTTGATTGTGACGGGCGCGGTGAAGACGGGAGACTCCTTCAAGCGCAAGCTTGCCGAGCAGTGGGCGGGCGAGGGCGCGCGTTTCGGACGCGAGCTGCATTACCTCGACGTTTTTTCTTCGACGGAAGGGCAATACGCCGTGAGCTGGGACGCCTCGGGATCTTCGCTCACGCTCGATCTGCTCGATAACTTCTACCAGTTCCGCGAACCCCGCGGCGGGCGCGTCCTGCAGATCCACGAAGTCCAGGTCGGCGTGCCCTACGAACTGCTCATCACGACCCCGGGCGGACTCGTGAATTTTTCGCTCGGGGACCTCATCGTCTTTCGCGAGCTGCGCCCCTACCGCTTCGAGTTCGGCGGGCGCGTGCGCGACGAGATCTCGCTCGCGGGCGAGCAGCTCTCCTACGGCAACTTCGAAGCCGCGTTCCGGGACTTCGAGCTCGAGACGGGACGACGCGTCCTCGACTTCGCGGTGTGGGCCGAAAGCGACCCGCGCCGCTTGCACATCGTCCTGCCGCGCTCGGAAGCGACGGACGGCCAAAACGACGCCGAGCTCATCGCGCGCCTGGACGCGATCCTTTGCCGCATCGTGGACTATTACGGGGTGCTGCGAAAAGAAGGCTTTTACCTGGAACCGACTTTGGACTGGGTCGAAGCCGAGTTTTTCCGAGCCTACCGCACCCGGAACTTCCACCGCGGCCAATTCAAGGGGCGTCAGCTCTTTTCGGACCCGGCCTCCTTCCGGAAGGAATATGCCCTCGACGCCCCGCCGGCTCTGTGACTAGCCTTCGGGCATGAAGAACTTTCGCGCGTTCGGACTCTTCGTCGTCGCCCTCTTCGCGTTCGTCGCCCTCGGGGCGGAGCCGCGGGTTCTCTTGATCTCGATCGACGGGCTCCATCCGAGCGCGCTCACCGCGCAGCACGCGCCGACGCTCCTCGCGCTCGCGGCCGAGGGCAGCCACGCCGAAAAAGGCATGGTGCCGGCCTACCCGAGCCTCACCTTCCCGAACCACTACACGCTCGTGACGGGGCTGGCCCCCGAAAAGCACGGCATCGTCGCGAACGAGATGCGCGATCCCAAGATCGCGCGTCGCTTCTCGCTGGGCGACCGCGAGGTCGCGAACGACCCCCGCTGGTGGATCGGCGAG
>DDRA01000130.1:0-203 GCA_002343545.1 Bacteriovoracaceae bacterium UBA2428 | reverse complement strand
GGACCGCGAGGTCGCGAACGCCCCCCGCTGGTGGATCGGCGAGCCGCTCTGGGTGACCGCGCAGAAGCAGGGCCGGCGTTCGGGCACGATGTTCTGGCCCGGCTCGGAGGTCGTCATTCGTGGCGTGCGCCCGACTTACTCCGTGGCGTACGACGGCTCGATGCCGAACGACGCCCGTGTCGCCCAAGTCCTCGCCTGGCTTG
>DDRA01000002.1 GCA_002343545.1 Bacteriovoracaceae bacterium UBA2428 | reverse complement strand
GTGTGCGCCGGGCACGCCCACTGGCAATCAACGACTTTGTGGAAATACTCGGGCGTGCCGATATCGGTGGGCTTCAAGACGGAACACTCCTTTCTTCGCGCGGAGGCGGGCGCCACGGCCGCGCGCCCGAGGAAAAACGAACTGCCATGGTAACGCGCCGTGCCGGCCGTGAAAAGAGCCACGTTTCATGGCGATGTCCTGCTCGTCGGCGAGCCCGCCGAGCGTCGCCGATCCGCCGCCGGTGCGCCTCAGCGCTCGCCCAGCAAGCTCTGGTAGACGCGCAGATCGCTCGCCGAGAAGCAGCAGAAGATGACCTCGCGCAGTGTCGGGCAGGCCGGCGCCGCGGCGCGTACCGTGGCCACGGCGAGCGCTGCCGCCGACTCGACCGGATAGCCGAAAATGCCCGTGCTGATGCTCGGGAAAGCGATCGTGGACAAGCTGTGCGCCGCCGCCAGAGCGAGTGAATTTCGATAGCAGGCAGCGAGCAGTTCGGCTTCGCCGCTCGCCCCGCCGCGCCAGACCGGGCCGACGGTATGGATGACGTAGGTCGCCGGCAGGCGATGACCGCGCGTCAACCTCGCCTCGCCGGTCGGGCAGCCGCCGAGGCGGCGGCACTCGTCGAGCAGGCCTGGTCCGGCTGCCCGGTGGATCGCGCCATCGACGCCACCCCCGCCGAGCAGCGACGAATTGGCGGCATTGACGATGGCATCGACGGCGAGCGTCGTGAGGTCAGCCTGCAGTGTATTCAGCGAGGTCGGCATGCGGCAGACTCCTTCAGCGGTCGGCAGCGCTGGGCTGCGGCAGCAGCGCCCACCACGCCGCAGGCCGACCCGGCAGATGATCAGGCACGAAAATAGCTCACCAGCTCGTGCAGGCGCCCGGCAACGGTCGACATTTCCCGCGTCGCTCCGACCGCTTCGCGAATGCTGCCGGCATTGCTTTCGGAAAGCGCGGCGATCTCGGCGATGCGGCGTGACATCTCGGCGTTTGCCGTCGATTGCGCGTGCATCCGGGCGGCGATCTGGCGCACCTGCCGGGTAGACTCCTGCGCGCCGGAGACGATCCCGGCCAGGGTCCGGCCCGTCGACTGGTTGTAGTTCGCCGCCTCGTCAACACGTTGCGACACCTTCTGCATGGCGACCACCGTGGCCTCGGTCTCCTGCCGGATGCTGGTGATTACACGACTGATTTCATTCGTACTCAGCGCCGTTCTTTCGGCCAGCTTGCGGACCTCGTCGGCGACCACGGCAAAGCCGCGGCCGGCTTCGCCGGCGCGCGCCGCTTCGATCGCCGCATTAAAGGCGAGCAAGTTGGTCTGGCCCGCAATCTCACTGATGACCTTGACGATCTTGTAGGGACGTCCGCTCGCGTCGAAGATCGGATTGTATGTTGCCTGAATCCAAATCGCTTTCTGTCCGCGTCCGAAACGACGGTATCGACCGGCGTCGAACTGGCCGGCACGAAGCTTGTCCCAAAAGCCCTGGTAAGCACTCGACGACGCATAAGCATCATCGCAGAACATCCGATGGTGGCGTCCCTTGATGTCCTCGAGCGAGTACCCAAGGGTACGCAGGAAATTGTCGTTCGCCGTGAGGATGGTGCCGCTCAGATCGAGGTCGATGACGGCCTGGGACTTGCCGATGGCCGCAAGTTTGCCTTCGAACTCCGCAGTTCGCTGTTTGGCCTCGGTGATATCGGTCGCAAACTTGACCACCTTATAGGGTCGTCCGTCGGCGTTGAAGATGGGGTTGTACGAAGCCTGAATCCAGATCTCACGGCCACCCTTTGCGAGACGTTTGTACTCCGCCGACTCGTATTCGCCCCTTCCGAGACGTTGCCAGAAAGCACGGTACTCGATCGAAGAGCAATAGGCGGGACGCAGAACATCCGATGATGCTGCCCTTGGATTTCCTCGAGAGAGTAACCCGTGGCGCGAAGAAAATTTTCGTTGGCCGAGAGTACGGCCCCCGAGAGGTCGAATTCGATCACCGCTTGAGAGCGATGAAGGGCAGCCACGAGACCACCGAGATCGGTATTCTCTACGCTCGGAATAGAGTCCAAAATTTCCATTGTCTTCTTGGCCGCTTGCATTGCGCTTCCGCCTTTCGTTACAGGAAAAATCCCTTAGCAGCCGCCTTCCTTCGGCATAAGATCCGCTCTAGCTTGAGCTCAAATCCAAAGACTGACGGGCGCCACCCTTCCCTCATAGATTCGGCGACTTAGTTGAGCGGAAGTCTCGCGAGGAAGCCGCGTACCGAAGCACGACCTCGACGCACTTTGCCATGAAAGACTCTTGGGCGCGCTCTCAAGTCTGCCGATAGAAATCAGATGATTTCAAAGCGCAACTGCGGATTTCTTTTCCTTGCATCCCTCGTCGCGTTCCCGGTGACGGCAAGCGCCAAAAGCGCCGATGAGAAGGCGGCGATTGCGCCCGAGGTGAATCCCGGGCACCGCAACGCGATGGCGAGCTCCGTTTCGGAGGGGAACCAAGACGCGACCGTCGCGACCGCTCCCGTCTACCGAGACGACCGCAACGAACGGCTGCTCGTCGCGCTTTGCGACGACGCCCGCACTCGCCAAGCAAGGCCCTACCTCTCTCCCCGAATCAAAGCGCCCGAGCGCGGGACGACTTACGTGGGCGGCAAAGCCTCGATCAACCCCATTGAATTCCTCGGTCCCGAGAACTTTTCACGGACGGCGGGTTTCCGCGATCCCGGCGGAGAGCGCGGGACGGGACGCTTCGTTCCAGTGGACGCCTCGGCCACCGAGAAACATCCGTTGACTCTCTTGGACGAGGAACTCGGCCGCGAAATCGACGCTCTCTGGGCGAAGGAACTCGCCAAAACGAAGCCGGGCGAGGCAACCTGCGCCGCCTGCGACTTCGGGTGCACGGCCGCAAACCGCTTACTTCCGCCCGATTCATTCATGGGCGATACGCTCCGAACGAAGTGTCTCCTCCAAGTGCAACTCCAGGACGTCCTGGAGTCCGATCCCGCCTCCTGGAAGCTCGTCTCGAAGGACCCGGCGCGTTTCGACGTAAAGAGCCCCCCGAAGCCACGGGGCGACCGCACGCCCTTCCCCGGAGAAACTCCCCTCGAGTTCCAACTCGAGTTCCACCCCGTCGCCGGGGGCTACGAAGCCCGACTCTCCGGGTGGAACAAAGACGGCCAAGCGCTAGCCCTCTGCCCAAAAGATTCCGAGAAGCATCGGCTCACGACTCGCCCCTTCGATCCCGCGGAGCTCAAGTTCGCCGAACTCGAAGTGTTGTTCGCAAAGTTTCCGGGCGATCCGGCGAAGCGCGAGAAACAGCTCGAGGGGTGGATGGAGGACATGGCCGAACAAGGCCTCACGCTCTCTCCGTCTAAACTCGAGGAGCGAGAGCGGCAGATTCGCCTCGAGGAACTCAAGGATTCGCTCGCCAAGAACCCCTCCGAGGCACAGAAGGTTCTCACCGAAACTCAACGCCAAGCCTTCGCCAAACAGGCCCAGGACTTCCGCGATCTACGAGGCCGAATCGGAGGACTCCCTCCCGAAGCCAAAGGCTTGGAAGAGATTCTGGGATCGCTCTCGCCAACGCCGAAGTTCCGCCTCGAAGACCATCTCAGCCTCGACCCCGACTCGGAGACGGGAGAGACAACGACTTACTCCCTCCAAGCGCTTTGGGAGCACGGTAACGAGACCGGTCATATCAAAGTCACCGACGACGGGACCTACGAGATAAATCTCGAAAAACCTCGACCCAACGCGGGGGGTAGCCTCTTAGGCTGGAATATCTTCAAACACCCCGACGGAAGCCTCGAGGTCATACCGAAAATCCACCACTCCTACACCGGGTTCGAATAATAGATACGCCCAAAAAACAAACGGGCCCTCCCGAGAGGGAGAGCCCGTTCCATCGTATGACTCGTGGGGTGCCTGCACCGCCGCCGCGTGAGGATCAAACCAAGGACTTAACGGCGTCCATTTCCTCTTGGAGTTCCTTGAGGGTGGCCGCGATTTTTTCCTTCGCGAAGGGGGCGAGTTCCAGGCCTTTGACAACTTCCCACTGACCGTTGCCGCTCGAGCGGATCGGGTAGCTGAACATCGTGCCGGCCGGGATGCCGTAGCTGCCGTCCGACGCGACCGCAACGGAGAAGAAGTCTCCGCTCGCCGTCGGCGTCATGAGGTTGCGGACCGAGTCGACGACGGCGTTGGCCGCCGAAGCCGCGCTCGAGAGACCGCGCGCCTTGATGATCGCGGCGCCGCG